>JBNLFN010000001.1:0-4998 GCA_050305555.1 Desulfobacteraceae bacterium
GACACGGGGGGTATTTAAGGTCATTGAAGTGGTTTCTAAAAATGGTTTTGCCAAGGATCAGCTCTTTGAATTTGCCGCTGCTGCCGAGTATCAATCCAACCACCCTATCGCCTCAGCCATCAGAACGGCTCTAGAAGACCAAGGCGGAATTTTCGATAGCACTCAAGTTTCGGATCATACCGATATCGCAGGGCAGGGCGTGACAGCGCGCTATGGCGGCCATAGCATCCATGTGGGCAATGACCATCTGTTGCACCAAAGAGATATTGCCCACCAGCGCTGCGAATTCGATAGTACCGTGGCCCATATTGTCGTAGATGATCAGTATGCCGGCTTCATCACCATTGGCGACGAAATTCGGCCGGAAACCCAAGAAGCCATCAATTCGCTTCGCGCCCAAGGGGTTGAGCATACCGCCATGCTTACCGGTGATAACACTTGCGTGGCCGAGTCGGTTAGCCAAAAACTGGGTTTGGACGGGTTCTATGCGCATCTATTGCCTGAAGATAAAGTGCGCATCTTTGAAACCATCGCAGCCAAATACGGCAACGGCCATAAAGTGGCATTTGTGGGTGACGGGATCAATGATGCTCCGGTGATTGCCCGTGCCGATGTGGGCATTGCCATGGGTGGGGTGGGAAGCGATGCCGCCGTCGAGACCGCCGATGTGGTCTTGATCAAAGACACGCCCCTAAAGATCGCCCAGGCCATCGGCATCTCCAAAAAAACTCGGCGCATCGTCTGGCAAAATATCGCTTTGGCATTTGGGGTTAAAGCCGTGTTCATCACCTTCGGCGCCATGGGACTGGTCAGCATGTGGGAAGCTGTCTTTGCCGACATGGGCACGGCCCTGTTGGCTGTGGCCAATGCGACAAGGGTGTTGAAAGGAAGTATTAAGTATTAGGTTTTAAGTTTTGCGGTTATCCAGAAAGCCCAAGTGCAAGACAGGAGTTGGGTCACCTCCAGTTAAGTTTTAAGAGAAGGGATTCTATCGATAAAATGTGAAAATGGTGTGTTACCGCGACAAAAAGAAGTAAAATATTCTCAGTGTCACCCCGAAGGGAAGGAGAGATGATTTTCGCAATACCGGCCTTTGCGACGGCCCAACTATCAGGACAGGCTTCTAAGGGTGGGTACAAAAAAAGCCCGGCAGCAGCACCGGGCTTTGATGTTTCAATATGAGAAAGGATGAATTCGTGCTATGAGATTACGCAGGAAGACCTCGAACGTTGCCCGCTCTTTTTGGCTGCGCGGCTCAAGCAGCGGTGGTGCTCTTTCCAACTGGTTGAGCAAAAATCGCACACCCGAATATCATCCACAAGTCGCTTGTGTTCCATTGAGCAGCAGGCTTTGGCATCTTTTTTAGATGTGCTGGACATGGTAGCCTCCTTTGGTTGGAGATGTAAACGGTATCTTGAAAGCTAAGCCCTGTACATGTAAAGTCAACCGCTAGTGGACCCAAGGTATTTTTACTGGGAATAAGGTCTAAAATGGTTCATCTTGGTTCACATACCAAAATAACATCCAATCCCCAAGAGTTGATTCAGCAGGTGCGCCAACGGCTTAATGGCGTCGAGCTGGCAGATGATTGGGGAGATCTTAACCCCAACGGCAACATCAAAGGCTCCGCCGTATTGTTTCTGCTCACCCTGAAGCAGGTCCAAGCCGATTCTCCTCCTGAGCCTTGCGTGTTACTCAACAAGCGCTCCCAGAAGGTGTTGCAGCCCGGTGACCTGTGTTGTCCCGGCGGCGGAGTCCAACGACTGGATAAAGTGCTGGCATCGGTTGCGCAATGGCCGCTGATGCCATTATCCCGGTGGCCCTTGTGGTCGCAATGGCGGGCCGACAATTCCCATAAAACCAAAGGCCTGGCGTTATTGTTCACCACTGCATTGCGCGAGGCTTTTGAGGAGATGCGCTTGAATCCGTTGCGGGTCGAACTTTTAGGACCCATGACCGTCCAATCCTTGATCATGTTTGAGCGGGTGATTTACCCTCTGGCCGCTTGGGTACCGCCCCATCAACTACTAAAACCCAACTGGGAAGTAGCGCGTATTGTGCACATCCCTTTGACCCGGTTGCTCGATCCCGGCAACTACGCGCGCTACCGGCTTACCTTTGATAAAGACAAAGGAGTGGTCCATCGCAAAGAGGATTTTCCCTGTTTCATTCATCGGCGTCGCAACGGACATGAGGTGCTTTGGGGCGCCACTTTTCGGATTACCCTGGATTTTATGATACAGGTCTTCGATTTTAACCTTCCAGATTTAACCCATGCACCCATATATTTTAAAGATTTGGGCAAATCTTATCTCAACGGCTCTTTAATGGCCCAGACCGGTCACAACCCACCCGAGACAGGAGATGATTATTAAGACACGAAAATAAAAATATATAATTATCTTGCATACTGTCGAATATGGGTTATCATAGGGGCAATCAATAAAGTTCTGCGCGTTAGTAGGACGGTTCCTTCCTGAAGGTACAATCCATTTTTTGTAAGTGGCCTCCTCCAGAATGAGACATTGAAATAAATAAAGAAAGGAGGATGTATTCATGGCCAACGGAACAGTTAAATGGTTCAGCAACCAAAAAGGGTTCGGCTTCATTGAGCAGGAAGACGGAGCGGATGTATTCGTTCATCATTCAGCAATCAATGCAGACGGTTTTAAGACCCTCAATGAAGGCGATCAGGTATCCTTTGATATCGAGCAGGGGCAAAAAGGCCCCAATGCCGCAAATGTCACAGTAGTCTAAGCTGGTTTTGTCAATCAAGATGGCATCTTCTCTAATGTTGAGGGGGTGCCCTTTTTTTAAACGGCATAGGTGCGCTTCACCGTCACCGTTAACAGACCCTGTATTGAAAATGCACACGATAGGTGATGATCATTTCATCGTCCGATATCTGCCGGAATCAAGGAGGTACACACATTGGCAAGATCAAACTATCAATTCCACAAGCGACAAAAAGAACTGGCACGCAAGAAAAAGAAAGAAGAAAAGAGACAGCGAAAACTGGAAAGCAAAACTTTAAACTCAGAAGAAAAACAAGACCAGCCCGAAGATGAAGATGAAGATGAAAATGAAGATCTCTAAAAATACGAACCGGAAATATAAAGTATCAAGAATGAAAATAGGGGCAACGCGCCCATGGCGATGACATTTAAACGAAGGTCAATATCACACAAAGGAAGAAATTATGGCCATCCCTTTTAAAAAAGATCAAACCGAAAACGGTAGCAGCGTTTTAAAAAAGATGGTCAAAATCATGGCTTGTGCGCTGGTGGATCAACCCGAAGCAGTGTCCGTTTCAGAAATCAACGGTACACATTCACTGATTATTGAACTTTCAGTGGCCAAGGCCGACCTGGGCAAAATAATCGGCAAGCATGGACGAAATGCCGATGCGTTGCGAACTATCGTCGGCGCTGTTTCAACAAAAATTGGAAAGCGCACCGTGCTCGAGATCATAGAATAGAGCTGAACTTTGATTCGTTGTATGTATATCAGGTTACAGCCAGTGAACCCTATCAACTGCTTGTTCGGTTTTTCAAAGAACAATGTGAAGTCATCGACAAATCCGACTCGGACGCTGGTGATGATAAAAAGACAAAAAGAAAGAAAAAGAGCAAAGGCCAAACCCTGCCATCATCCTGTCACCCGGATGCCTCCTACGTTCATCGTATATAATAGAATTTATACATCATACCACATGGATAGCATTGTTTCCGCCATTATTTTTCGGTAATAATTTTTCTCACGATTTTTTCTGAAGTTCCGAACATAAACAGTGGTGCGAGATGTTCATATCGTTTATATTGAGAACTGCAATGCTTAAAGTGTTTTTAACCTATATCCGTTCGTGAGCGCATGCCTGCTGATAGTCATCTTTGTAATACTTCCGGCCGCATGGGCCGACAAACCATAGTATCCATACCCGGTGGAGTTGTCTGCCGAAGAGGAGCCCTTTAAAAGCGAAACCGGTGTAATCGAATATAAGCCCCTGGATAACGCCACCCAGGACTGGTCCATTTGCGCCGCGTTCCCGCATATGAAAGATTCCTACTGGCTGGCGGTGAACTTCGGACTATCCAGTGAAGTGAAACGCCTGGGGGCCCAGATGCGGCTTTATGAAGCCGGGGGCTACGACAACCTGCCGGTTCAGATCAATCAGATCGAAGCGTGCACCGAGGCCGGCGACGACGGCGTCATTATCGGCGCCATCTCATACAATGGACTGGATGAGTTGGTGGCCCAGCTGCGACAACAGGGGATCCCGGTGGTCGACTTGGTCAACGGCATGTCATCCGACAAAATCGCGGCCCACTCTCTGGTATCTTTCGAGGAGATGGGATTCCGGGCTGGTGAATATATCGCCCATCGGCATCCCAAGGGCGGGCCTACGGCAAAAAGTGGCTTTGCACATGTTGCACAAATTAGGGTACAACGCCCAGGTGGTGAACAACGGGAAAGAGGCCCTCGAATGTCTGTCCCGCAGGACGTATGATCTGATTTTGATGGATATTCAAATGCCCGAATTGGATGGTTTTGAAACAACCCGCATTGTTCGGGAATCCAAAAAGCGCTACAGTCAAGTCCCCATCATCGCCATGACCGCCAATGCCATGAAAGGTGATCGGGGAAAATGCATTGAAAGCGGAATGACTGATTATCTTTCAAAACCCATCGACGCTGATATTTTCAAAGAGAAACTGGAACATTGGATCGGACGCGCACATCCAGGGCAGATTGAACAGGTATCGAACTAAAATATGGATCCGCGCTATTATTCAAACCTTAATTATAGTCTTTCGCAAGTAGCGGATTTTGACGAACCTGTCGGGCAGCACATGGCGCAAAAAGCGGTGGGTATTCCGCAAAGCTGGCCGCACCACTACCCCATGATGATCGGAAACGCCAAGGTGCGCTATCATCGGTTGCCGGTTCGCAAGGAACCCCGCATCGTTTGGAAGTAAAACCCAACCCGCATCGAGTCAA
>JBNLFN010000002.1:0-2813 GCA_050305555.1 Desulfobacteraceae bacterium
CCAAAGTCAAGGCGGCAAGGGTGAAGCCGTAGTAGTTTACTGCAAACCATTGCCAACGCAGGATTTGGAGCCATCCGGCTTTCCCGTAGGGTAAAAAAGATGGCATATAATGGACCCGATCCACAAGTGTACGGTGCTGAAATGGATGAGATTGCATCATTGATGGAGATGCTTGCCCCGCTGGACGGATCAAACGCAACCAACCTGCCCGGTACGGCAATTTACAAGGAAATACAGCATAGAGGCCGGCACCCTTTCTTGTACAACCAAAAGGATTGATACGACCTGAAAGGTCGTTTTCAATCCATTGTTCAAGAAGCCCGGTCCAAGGAATTTTAATATAGGGTATTGGTATTAAAGGAGGCTATCGATGGAACCCACTGACACAGGCAAAATGCAGGGGGGCGCATGTGCTCAAATGCTGTGATAAGGATTTAGCCGAAATTCAAGCTGCCGAAAGTGTGCATTTCAGTGATTTTTCTACTGCTTGGCTGCAACTTGGCGCACCACTCCCATGCCGATGAAACCAAGTTTTTTATCAGCCTGGGCGATAGAAGGAATCGGCAAATAATCGTGCCTATCGCGTACCTGAGGCCGGCATGTAAAACGGCACAATCGATGCGTAGTATATTAGCCGGCCGCCGCAGTCGGTGCATTTGGGCCAAATCCGGCTGGGTGGTTCGACCTTGTCAGGTTTAACCACTGCCAAAGTCTGTGCGATGCATCGGGCGATTTTTTCCATGGCAATTGATGATGCAGGGTTCATAAATCCGAAGTATCGCACTTTCATAAAACCCGATGGCAGCACATGTTGGCAAAAGCGCCGGATAAACTCCATCACCTGCAAGGACATGGTGCGCCAGCGGTTGGAACCGGACTTTCTGTATTTGAAAAAGACGTAACCGTCTTTAAGTTTGACGATGCGGTTATTTGATATCGCCACCTTGAAGACATAGGGCGCAAGGTATTTAACGCTGTTTGCGCCGGTGCCGACTGCTTGGCAGTTGACCACCCAGGCTTGCCTCCAGACATCCGGGCAGATTTTGGGGGCAAGCCCGCTCTTTTTCATTTCGTTGAAGAATTTGGCTCTGAAGATCTTGGACATGGCCCTTACCGGCAGGAAAAAGTCCTTGCGCGAAGGGTGCCAGCGTTGACTGGATTTGGACAAACCGCCGCCGGGCACGATGTAGTGAATATGCGGATGGTAGGACAGGGTTCGGCCCCAGGTATGCAAGACACCGAAAAAGCCGGGCAGATCGGCGCCGATAAATTTTTTGTCCTGGGCAAGCTTTTTCATGGTCTGTGAAGATGCCGCAAACATGGCTGCATAAGCCAGACGTTGATTACTGCGGATAAAGCTGCGGATGCTTTCGGGGACCGTGAAAGTGATCATGAAATGATGCACTGGCAGCATGTCATCGAGTCTGTTTTCGAGCCACTTTCTGGTTTTATGGCTTTGACAGTTTGGACAATGCCGGTTGCCGCAGCAACGATAGACCAGGTGGTTTTTGCCGCAACTTTCGCAGCGGTAGATGGTGGCGCCGAAAAAATTCGTGCGGCAGTTAACGATGGCCTCAAGGGTCTTGCGATGATTGCCGGGCATGGTATCGGCAAAGCGCCGGATATACTCGGGGCCGTAATCGGCAAGAATCTGCTTAATCGTTGTCATGGTCAAATCCTTTCATCAGCGTGTTGATGATGGCATAGGCATCTTCAGCGCCCTTTCGGGTCAGATGAAAGTAGGCCATGGTGGTCTCCAGATTGGTGTGGCCCATGTAGCGCTGGATCACTCTGGGATTGGTGCCCGCTTCCAGCAGATGGGTCGCGTAGCAGTGACGCAAGGTGTGTATCGACACCCGGCGTTTTTTGATCCCGGCGTCGAACCGTGCCTGACGAAAAGCGCCCTGGACGCTTTCGATGGCCATCGGTGTTTTGGACGCGGCCGCCAGATTGCGGCCCCGGCCCACTGCCGGAAAGATCAAAACCGGGTTTTTGTGAGTGAGCCAATAGCGGCGCAGCAGCGACAAGGTAGCTTGCGGCAGGGGAACGAAGCGGTCCTTGGCGCCCTTTCCCCGATGCACGTGCAGCATCATGCGGGCCTTATCGATATCGGACACCTGAATGGCCAATGCCTCCGAGAGCCTCAGGCCGCAGGCATATACGGTCGATAGGAAGGCATAGTTGTGGAAGGTCTTGACCTTACCCAGGATGTCAAAGACTTCCTCGCGACTCAAAATGCACGGCAGGCGGCGCTCCCTTTTGGCATTCAGGTAATTAAAAGTATGCCAGTTGCGCTTGAGCACATTGGTGAAAAAGAATTTGATACCGCTTTGGGCGATGCGCAGGGTGGCAGCCGACCACTTGTCCTGATTGCGCCGATGCAGGAAATAGTCCTGCAGCTGTTTTTCGGTAATTTTGTCTGGTGTTCGATTGTAAAAATCAACCAACTGACGCACCGTACGGGTGTAGCATTGCTGGGTACGTTCACTCATTCCTGCAAGCTGCAGGGCCTTAATGGATTTTTGGTAATAGTCTTTCATGGTATTGCCTCCTTAGGGTTGACCATCTGCCCCTTGCAAATGGTGTTAAGGAGAGATACCATGAAAACGGTAGCTTAGATCATAGTGGGGCGCTTTGATAGGCGTTTGGGAACTGGATGCTCGATTATTATACTGCCGCGAAGCGGCTTACTTGAACCTTGGCCTTCATGCGACTCGGTTCCCTCCCGCCTGAGGCCGAGCGTTGTGTGTCAGAAGATGAAAAGAATTATCACGATAATATCAACGATCTTTCTCGTATCTTGTTTGAATCAT
>JBNLFN010000003.1:0-20438 GCA_050305555.1 Desulfobacteraceae bacterium
GCAAAAATAGTTTCCAGCGCACTGGAGGCGCCCATGGCATGGCCAAAAAGCGATTTATTGGCAGTGGCCGGTGGTATGCGGCCTTCGAACACATCGTTCAGTGCGTCATACTCAACCTTGTCACCCACCCGGGTGGAAGTGGCATGGGCATTGACGGCATCAATGCGTCCACAAGTGATGCCTGCATCTGCAATGCTTTGGGCGATGCAGCGTCTTACGGTTTCATAATTCGGGGCCACAAAGTGATGGGCATCCGACGTCATCGACCAACCGGCCAGTTCGATTTCAAAAGCGAGGCCATGGGTTCGGGCAAACGATCGGCTGGCCAGCAGGATGCATCCGGCTCCTTCGGAAATGACAAAACCGCGCCGGTTGCTGGAAAAAGGGCGGCTGGCGCGTTCAGGCGCCTCCATATCAGCGCCCTCCTTGGGCACGAAAGCACCGTTCATGGTGGCAAAACCGGCCACGATGGGTTCTACCAGAGCAAAATCCACGGCACCGCAAATGGCCATATCGGCCCGTCCCTCCCGGATCAACATGGCGCCCATGATCATGGAGGTGACTCCGGTCCCGCAGGCGGTGATGGTGGCGCTGATGGGTCCCGTGGCGCCGGTCATGATGGAAATCACGCCCCCCACCATGTTGATGCAACTGTTGGGGTTGATAAATGGTGGTGGCAGCTTCCCCTTTTTGATGAGATTGCGGTCTGCGCCCAAGATGGCGTCCAGCCCGCCCACAGCCGAGCTGTAGGTGATGGCCACTCTGGGGGCCACTGCTTTGGAGATCTCCAGGTTGCTGTGCGCCAAAGCGCGTTGAACGGTAAGCAGAGCGTATTTGAAAATGGGGGAGGGCCAGCGGGCTTGTTCTCTGGGTTTAAGAAAGGGATATCCCAGGTGATCAATGGATGGCACCTGTCCGGCGATGCGCACGGGAAAGTCAGGGGCCAAGGCAAAGCGGGTCAATGGACCAATACCGCTGGCGCCATCCAGCGCATTTTGCCATTGCTCATCCAGATGGATGCCTAAGGGTGAGACAGCATCGTAACCGACAATTACGGCAGGTTTGGGGGCCATAGGATGAGGTGTCTTTTCATTGCATCCGGCCTTACCAGGGAATAAACTGGTAGAGCTTGGCAAACATTTCGTATACTTCGATCCAATTTTGCAGATCTTCGGACGAACGCATGTGTGCGCGCTTGTTGACCATCACCCAGCTCATGTGGGCTGCGCCGTCCTTACAAGTGGTGCAATCACGGGTTTCAGAGGTGCAGCAGCGGTGCATGGTATTCAAATCAGAGGCCCAGCGGATAAAATTGGTCAGCCGTTTGGGTTTGGGATCCCTTTTGTCCAAAGGATCGGTCACCGAAGGGCACTCGTTCCACCCAAACGGACGCCCCAGCATTGTCCCAGTGGTGATAATCTCATGGTAGTATTTGGAAGAGATGACGGTATCGGGATAATCTTCCAGCATGGCATCCATCTCTTCGCGAATGGCTGTCAGCTCTTCAGGCTGCCAGAAAAAGCCGTTGACCCCCTCGTCATTGGACAGCAGCTGCATGTGCACTTTTAGACCGGCGCTTTGGATTTTCTTAATGATCCGTTCGGTCTTGCCGATTTGCTTGGGGGTGATGGTGTACAAGTAGTAGGTGTGCTTGTCGCCTGCGTAGTTTTTGCTTGAAACGGAGAAGGTATCTCTGCCGCGCAGGGTTTTTTCATCGGCTTCATCACCCCAGAGGGAGATGCCCACCATCATGTCGGGAAAGCGTTCACGGTCGACTTTAATTAATCCGTTGGTGGCGCAGAATGTCGGCATGCGCTTATAGAAGGCCTCAATGCGGTCCATGCACAAGGTGGGTTCGCCACCGATTAAAATGGCCAGATTGACGCCCCGTTCCATCTCTTGGTCGATAAATTGCTCCCACAATTTCACATCTTTTTCTTCTTCCGCCACACTGTGTTCATCAGAAGAAAAAAAGAAACACCCTTTGCAACGCAGGTTGCAGCGGTTGGTCACATCATAGATGGAACTGCGGATGTTAAGCTTGGAAATCTTTTTATAGCGCTCGTACCATTGCGCATCCAACAGGGAACTGACGGTCTTCATTGAGCCCTCCTTATGCCGGGCGGTAGATCGAATCCAGGGGGCGGTACCAGTTGGGCGCACAGGTTGGAGCCTTTGGGATAGCCCATAACCCAGACGGCCAAATAGGTGTCGACATAATCGAGCCAGGAGTTGAATGTGGCCGGATCCACCGCATGGCGATAAAGCCGGGCCGTCACCACCGCACTGCCGGCGGCATAGTGCCGGCAATCGGCGCAGTCGGTGTCCGGAACACAGCAGGCGGCCGCTCTATTCCAAGTCAAGTCGGTGCGGTATTGGCGAAAGGAGCGCCCCAAACCGATGTCTGTAGATGGGTTCTGACGTGGATAGGAGCAGCCGAAAAGCGCGTGCAAACCCAACGGATGGGTGTGGGCCACAACATTGTAATGGGAATAGAGCACATGCTCGGGGTAGTCGGCCAGCAGGTCCAACATGGCTTGACGCATATGTCCCAACGATTCGGGGGTGTGATGCAAATTGCCGCCATAACCTACTGGCGCTGAAAAGACGTTGAAAGTCACTTTACAATTGTGTTGGGCCAGGGTATCGACGACCTGCCGGGCTTCATCAATGTTATAGCGGGTAAAGGTATAGACCCAGACAGCTCGTGGATCGGATTGATAGCTGTCGATTTGACGCGCCAGCATGTTTTTGGCACCCCGAATGCGATGGCTGGTCTCGTCGTTGCCCCACACCGATAAATGAATTTTATACTGGGTCGCTTTGGGAATTCGCTTGATGCCATTGGTGGCGATGGCCCCCAATGACATCTCGTCGTAACACACCTGCAGCAGTTGCGGCACCAGGCTGGGTTCGGCACCGGCCAGCACAACATACGTGATACCACGATCTTTTTCCTTGCGCATCAGGTCGCGCCACGCGGTCATATCCCCATTTTCTTTGGCGAACTGCTTGTCGCCTTCGTAGTAGTAACAGCCGTCACAGCGGATGTTGCAGCGGTTGGCCATATCATAGGTTGACTCGCGCAGGAAAAAGTATTTCCTGACCTTTTCCCAGCGTTGTTTGACCGCAGGCGCTGCGATCAGATCTGAAAATTTATAAGTCTGCTCCGGGGTACGACTTATTTCTTGCATCGCACTTTGGCTTGCCGATTTCACGGGCCCAATCTCCTGCTTCTGAGTGATTAAGCCGCAGCAGCCATTTTGCTGTGCAGATATTCAGCGATGAGCCGAACGTTGGTTAATTTGGGATAGTCATCTTCATCAATACGAACGCCATATTCATCCCGAAGCACCAGGGCTACAGTAGCCAGGTCCATGCTGTCGATACCGACTTCATCCACCAGATCGATGTCTGGATCAAAGGATTCAGGGGTCACATCTTCCAGCTTCAGCTCGTTGATCATGATCTCTGCGATTCGCACAATGATGTTTTCAACTTGCACCGACATGTTCATTAACTCCTTTTCCAATATTTTTTATAAGTCACCCAATGCTCTCTTTTTTTCCCGTTCGCCTCGTTCAGCCAGGACCAATGTGCCGCTACTGACCCGTTCCTGGTCGATGGAAAGGTTGAATCCATAGGTCAAATCATCTGCACCTTTGGATGTAATTTGCACCGCAATGGTCTCTTGTGGCCGAATTATTTTTTTAAAGCGCACCCGACTTACACTTTGGGCTGATACGGGTCGCTTTAGTGCTCTTTTTAATAGTTCGGTCACCAAAGCGATTTGAGCCACCCCAGGCAAAATAGGGTCACCCGTGAAATGACCGTCGAACCACGTGGCTTCAGCCGGCACTTGAACTTCAGCGCGGATGCCCTTTTGCGGGTCAATTGCCAAATGTTTTTGTGTAAACCATGCCGTTGTGTTCACTTTTATTGAGCACCCCTCTGGATCAATCTATTTTTATGCCATGTTGCCGCCAATTTTTCAACGGATTAAATGTTCCCATAGTGGCCCGGTATGCCCGTGCGCATATAAACGGGTCAATATTTGTTGTGTTTCATTGCCACCGTTGCCAATGACCCAATTCTGGCGCGTCAACCCCTTGGCCTTTACCTGTTGTGAAATGGCATCGCTGCTGATGTCAGGGGATTGGTAATAAACCGGTGCCAACAAGTCCATTGACGGATCGATCTGCCCTTCCTTCACAGCACGCGCATAAAGAGCCGTATGGGGATAGATGCGCATCCCACAAAAAATAAAAATGGCCGCTTTTGTAAGTTTGTCAACTTTGGTCAGGGTCGTTTCGAGTGTTTCAGCCGTCTCGCCCGGACCGCCCAACAATAGATAGTGCGCCACGTGGAGCCCCTCATCTACGGCCGCTTGGTGGGCTTTCAGAACCTGGGGCCGACCAAAGGGTTTGCCATAGGCGCGCAGTACCCTGTTGGAAAGTGACTCGGTGCCGTATTCTACGTGGGTCAACCCGGCTTGCACCATGGATTTGAAGTAGTGCTCAGGCATATCGATGGGGGCCATAAACGCACCCCAGGGGATGGCAAGACCGGTCTGTTTGATTTCATGGGCCACCGCCAAGCTGTGGTTGATATCGGCATTAAACGCTGAATCCGTAATGAACAGGTATTTTGCGCCGGCGCCCTGCAACGCCAGCGCAGTTTGGGCCACCGCTTTGGGCTCAATAAGTCGAAAACGGCGTCCTTCTATGTGCGGGTAAGTGCAATAAACACATTTAAAGGGGCAACCTCGCTTGGTTTGCAAGTTAAGCATCCCGCCGTTTTGTATGTAAAATGCAGTGAGCTGTCGCTCGTGTTGAAATTGTGCCTGTGTGAAACTCGCCAATGGAGGAGGGAAGCGTTCGTCACCATTGGCCAGGATAACCCCTGGCAAGGCCGGTGTTTTTTCACCCGCTGCTAAAGCATCCAGCAGATCCGCCATACGCTCGCCTTCGCCAACAATGCCGTAATCGGCCTTCAGGGCCTTCATGATGGCCCGGGGAAAGAGCGAGAAGCCGGCGCCTCCTAAAACAATAGGTGCGGCTGTTGCACCTCGAAGGATCTCAACAACTTTCTGATAGCCCGTGATAAATCCTCTGGGATCGGTGGTGTCTGTATTGTCGATATTGCGCAACGAGAGGCCGATGATCTCGGGTGCAAATTGTTCCAAAAGCGCCACAACGTCTGCGTGGCTGAGTGTATTCATGTCGGCAAGTTGGACTTGATGCTGGGGTCTAAGGGCGGCAGCGACATAGTCCAGCCCTAGTGGATAGACCGGGTAAGGGGAGAGCTCCTGGTTGGCTGAGACCAGCAAGACTTTCATTTTGGTGCCACCTCAACAGCCGTTATGGTCGTCCCCAGGCCGAGGACCAATACAGCCGGTTGCTCGGCGCCTTCGCCAATTTTGGCTTTCACGTGAGCGGCAGCGTATACAGTGGCCACGGCGGAAGCCGAGGCAAATTCTCCAATGAGCGGGCGGTAATCCACTACGCGCCCATTATAGCGACACCGTTTAATCATGCTCTCCATCTGGGCTTGACCCAAGGCCCGTTGGGCTGCCGGGATGCCGACCAGAATCAGATGGTATTGGGTTCTGATTTTATCTGCACCCCCCAAAACCGCGATCAGGCCTTCCGGATCAAAGGGCTTATCCAGAGCGGATTTATAATACTTCAGTTCCACAACGGGCTCATCGGTTTGGGATTGCCGCTGCAGCAACAGTGCACCGCCGCCGTCGGACAGAACGTCTTTTTCGGTCACTGAAGGATCAAATAGAGGGGATAGCACCGGGTGTCCTTCATCTGCGGCCAAGACCATAAACGGGTTCGGGTCGGCCAGCATTTGGGCACTGAGCAGGGCTTGTTCAAATGAATAGTCGCCATTGGAAACCGTGATATTAGGACCCGTGGCACCGGTAAGCAGGGCGACCTGGCCGGCAGGCGCGTTGTGCACCGAGCCGATAAAATCAATGGGGCTTGGAAATTTCTCTCCACTGTCGTAAAGCCCTCGAATAAAATCATGGGTTTCGGAAAGTGCGCCCCATCCGGTGCCGAAAAAAATGGACTGCACCATATTTGCGCCGGCTCCTTTTTGAGCTGCTGCCGTCAAGCAGAGACTCATCAAGGGGAGCCGCTTAAGCCGGCGAATGGTCTGAGGATTTAGGCCTTGGCTGAGCTGGTGGGTTTCCAAACGGCCTATACAAGAGAGCCCCCTGGCCAGGTTCTTAAGTGTGACGGTGGTCGTACCGGCTCCGGTTACGGCGGCCCACCCCATAACGGCCAAATGGGCGCTATCAGGTTTTTCCGGCGGTTCGCTGACGGACGATCCCATCACCAAGGCGGCATTATTACCACCAAAGCCGAAGGAGTTGGAAATTACGGCATTAATCTTTTTTTTCAAGGGGTGGGCCACAGGATTTAACCCCAGTTCAGGGTCGGGGGTTTGACACCCGGTATTTGGCGGAACCCAACCCTTTTCAATGGTCCGGGCAACCACCACGGCCTCAATGGCGCCTGAAGCAGCCAGACTATGGCCGGTGGCGCCCTTGATGGAAGACAACAGCGGCATATTCGATTTAAAAAGGGTCTGGATGGCCCGGGCCTCGGCACGATCATTATCGCTGGTGCCGGTACCGTGCAGATTGATATAGTCGATAAGCTCAGCCCTGATCCCTGCATCTGCTAACGATGCTTGCATGGCGGCCAGAGCGCCCTTGCCTTCCGGGTGGGGCTGGGCTGGGTGGTGGGCGTCACAAGAAAGGCCGGCACCCAACATGTAAACAGTCGTGTCGGTACCGGGGTTGGCTTCCAACAGCAGAATACCGGCCCCTTCGGCCACCGACATACCCCGCCGAGATTTATCCATGGGTCTTGCGCCTTGGGGATCAATTAATTGTAATGACTTGAAACCGAAATAGGTCAAGCGGCATATCGAGTCAACACCACCCGTCAGCACCCGACGGTACTTGCCGGATCTTAACATGGCCATGGCCAAGGCAATGGCCCCCGCACCCGATGAGCATGCCGTTGAGATGGTTAACGCAGGACCGCTGCAATGGTAGCGACGGGCCAGATCCTCAGCCACCGACCCAACGGCATGGAATCGATAGTCGTTTGGGTCTTGGACACCGGCTTTCAAGCATTCTTCAGAAACGGCGATGCCACCGGTGGTGCTCCCCAGAACAATGGCGTCAGGGGCGGCAGCGCAGCCGGCCATCGCTTGATCGGCCGCCCGGCGTGCCAATAGGTGGGTCGCCGGAAGGAGCTTTTCAGCAGGACCCAGACAAGCCTCGCCCACCGGTAAGGGATCATGCGGAGGTAAAAAGCGGGTTAAAGGGCGTAGCCCGGTCTTTCCCTGCATAAGGGCTGTAAAAGTTTCATCTACATTGTGTCCCAGGGCACAGATGACCCCCATACCGGTCACACCAATGTGAGGTAAGGTCAATTGGACAGCTCCGCCGAATTATCCGCAATAAACTGGGCCATGGTGCGCAAAGAAGCGAACACCTGGGCCCCCACCTCCTTGTTGTCGATGGTAACGCCATAATCCTTTTCCAGCATGATAACCAGCTCGAGCACGTCTATGGAATCAATTCCCATACGGCCACCCACAAGTTGCTCATCCGGATCAATATCGTTGGCTTGCACTTCTTGCAGGTTCAGCACGTCAACCAATTTTTGTTTCAACGCCTCAATCAATTCATTCATAGATCAGCACCATAAGTTTAGATGGGGCAGTCGGCCGACCAGCCGCCACCCCAGATTGTTTACAAGCCCCATATTTTATAGTAGCGTTAGCGGCTCAGACATTGGCTATATCGGCAAAACCATGTTTCATCAATCTTTTTTTGTTTAAGGCTTTGAACCATGCCAATCGATTTTCCAAACCTGACTGCTGGGGATCTGTTGCCCCATAGCGGCAAGATGTTGCTTATTGATGAGGTGCTTGAGCTTGGTGCGGAGACCGCTGTCTCCCGTTCTCAGGTCAATGCCGGTTGGCCTTTGGTGGAGGGTCAGTCCGCTGGTGCCCTCTTGATTGTGGAACTGGTGGCCCAAACTTCCGGCTTGAGCAACGCCTATACGTTGGTGCAACAATCGGGTATGACTGCCGATACAAAAGGCTGGGTGGTGGGCATCAAAAAAGCGCACTTCTATGTAGACAGCCTTCCGATGGGCGCTTGGATTGTCACGCGGGCAGTTAACACCTTTAAATTTGACGAGTTTGTAGAGATCGCAGGCGATGCCAGAATTGACGATGAAATTATCGGCGAGGTGGTGTTGCAGGTTATGAAGGCACGTTAACCGATCGGTTTTAAAAGCAGTATGTTTACTCTGCAATATGTGTAACCATATGTTTTGGTGATATGAAATCAAGTTTTACGTTTTAAGCGAAGGATCGGGATCGATCTTAGAAAGAGATGGACAAACAAATGTCAGATAAACAGCGGGTGGCCATTGTGACTGGGGCCAGCAAGGGGATTGGGCAGGCCATTTGTGTAGAGCTTGCGCGTAGCGGGTATGAGGTGATCATCAATTACCGCTCCGATCATCAGGGTGCTGAAAAAACCCTGTCTATGGTGCGCGAACAAGGTGCGAATGGGCGTTTGGCCTGTTTTGATGTGGGGGATGCCGAGACTTCCCAGCAGGCCCTGGAAGCGTTGGCGCAGACCTACGATACTTTGGACGTGCTGGTGAACAATGCGGGAATCACCGATGACAATTTGTTTGTGATGATGCCGCGTCAAAGTTGGGAGCGCGTGATTCACACCAGTTTGGCCGGGTTTTACAACATCACCAAGCCGGTATTGGAAAAAATGGTGGTCAACAAACGAGGTTGCATCATTACCATTGCCTCCGTGTCCGGATTAATGGCCAATCGTGGTCAAACCAATTACTCGGCAGCCAAGGCCGGCTTGATCGGCGCCAGTCGCAGCCTGGCTTCCGAGGTGGCCCGGTTGGGAATACGGGTCAATGTGGTGGCCCCCGGTCTCATCGATACCGGCATGCTGGGCGAAGCCCCCCGGCACAACATCAAACAGATTATTCCCATGGCCCGCATCGGCAAGCCTGAAGAGGTCGCCAAAGTGGTCCGCTTTTTATGCTCGGATGATGCGAGTTATGTGACGGGGCAGACCATCGGCGTAAACGGCGGCATGATCTAGCCTGAGGCCCGGAGGGCTTCATATCCTGCGTTGCCGGGGATTCGCGGTAGTGGTACTACAGCTTCATCCCCGGACGCCTTGGCTCTGAAGCCCTCCGGGCCTCAGGCTTCGAAGCGGATACCGGGTTCTGTTCCTGTCGCGCCGGTGGTGTGATTGCCGGGGATTTGCGGCGGTGGTACTACAGCTTCATCCCCGGACGCCTTGGCTCTGAAGCCCTCCGGGCCTCAGGCTTTGAAGCGGATACCGGGTTCTAACTGAATATGATTAAAAAATATCTTGGGATAATATTAATAGGGGCTGCCTTTTTTTGTACGGGCTGGGCTGACTCTTTTGAGGGGATACGGGCGGCGGCGAATGCGGTCAAAACGTTGCGGGCGGATTTTGTGCAGGAAAAGCATCTGCCTATTTTGGCGCGGCCCCTGATTTCCAAAGGGCATTTTGCATTTCAGCGTCCCGGTGATTTGCGCTGGGAGTATGCCAGCCCGCTGGGTAGCATCCTGCTCATGCACAACGGGAAAGTGCGCCGCTTCGGTCAATCGGAAAGTGGGTGGGTTGAAGAGCCGGCCGGCAACACCCAATCTATGGACATCGTATTCCAAGAGATCACCCAATGGCTCAACGGCCGATTTAATGAAAGCACCCTGTTCACGGCGACTTTGAAACCTGGCAACCGCATTGTATTGACCCCTAAAAATATAGGTTTGAAACAATTCATTCAGCGCATGGAGCTGAAGATGGCCAAACTGCCCGGCGTTATGCAAGAAGTGGTGATCTTTGAAACTCCCAAGGCGTTTACGCGTATTCGTTTTGTTGACCCCCAGCTTAATTTGCCCTTAGACGATGGCATTTTCAAGCAGGTGCCATGAAAACCTGGATGCTTATCCTTCCAGTGGTTGCCTTGATCACGGCCTGTGCCCAATTGCCACGCATCAGGGCATTGCCGTTCGACGATGCATCGAGGTTGAATTGTGATCAGGTGTTTCCGGCGGGTCGCTGGCAATTCCATCATCTGATCAAGGCCACCGTGGGTGGCCGCGCAATGGGCCGACTAACCGGTGTCTCGGTGGTGTCAACACTCACCGGCACCATTGAATGCGCTTTGATGACCATGGAGGGCCTGGTGCTGTTCAGTGCACGTTACGATGGCCGGGTCACGGTGACCCGCGCCATAGCCCCATTTGACCGGACAGGATTTGCCGAAGGCTTGGTGGCGGATCTGCGGTTGCTCTATTTTAAACCCGAGGCGCCATTGCAAGCCCATGGGCAACTGGCCGACGGGGAGCAGGTATGCCGATACAACACCCCGGGCGGTGCCGTCACCGATGTTGTAGTAAAAGACCCGCATCACTGGGCTATCCATGCATACAGCGCCAATAACCGCCGGTTGCGTACAATTGAAGCCACCGGGCCTTTAGCCGGCAGCGGCCCAGCCCGGGAATTGACAATTCAAAGCCGTGGTCTTATTGAGTATGTTTTGGAACTGAAACTGATCGAAGCTATTTCCCTGGAGAAAGAGTGAGCCGGGCCAAATGAGTTTTGTGTGAAAGGATATCCATGAAGTTTAAGCTGATCTACCCCAAATGGGCCAAACTGAGAAGACAAACCGAATTTCACCTGCCTCCCCATGGCCCGGTGGTGTTTGCCGCAACACTGCCGGACGAAGTGACCGTCGACTTTGTTGACGAAAATGTCCAACCCATTGATTTTGAAGAAGCTGTAGATTTTGTGGGCATATCCATGATGCTTACCGCCCAGGTCACCCGGGGTTGGCAGATCGCCGATGCTTATCGCCAACGCGGGGTCAAAGTGATCTTTGGTGGCATTGCCACCATGCTCCACGCCGAACAAACCGCCGCTCATGCCGACGCTGTTTTTTTAGGTGAAGCGGAAGGGCGCATGGCGCAGGTGATCGACGACTTTAAAAACGGCAATCTGAAAAGAACCTATAACTATTTGATCCAACACCCGCCCATTGAATTAGTGGGCACGGCCCGCCGCGACATTTTAAACCATGACCTATACAACTACAAAGGCGTCCAGATGGTGGATCTGGTACACGCCTCCAGAGGATGCCGGTACAATTGCTATCCATGCTGTGTCGCCTACCTGGGAGGGCGCCAATTCCGGCCGCGGCCCATTGATCAAGCGGTCCAAGAGATGGCGGCCATTGAAAACAATCGGCTCTTCATTGTGGACAACTCCCTGGCCCAGGATACCCAATGGGAGAAGGATTTATTCAAAGCGATGATTCCCCTAAAGAAAAATTGGTGCTGCCATCCCATTGAAGACGATCCCCAAGTACTTGATCTGGCTGCCCAGGCCGGCGCCTGGTATGTCTATCAGGCGGTGTTCGACACATCGGATTATATCCGCGAACGCATCAAGCGCTATCATGATCATGGCATAGGCGTAGAGGGAACCATTTTGCTGGGTCTGGACGATCAAACCGAAGACGACATTTTAAGGTTGATTGATTTTTTAATGGAGATCGATCTGGATCTCGCCGAATTTACGGTGCTGACACCCTTTCCCCACACCAGAGCCTACGAGAAAATTAAAAAGCAAGGCCGAATTTTTTCAGACAATTGGAACGATTACACTGCCGACAAAGTGGTCTTTCAACCCAAGCATATGCGTCCAGAGCGTTTGCAAGAACTGCTGGACTACGCCTGGGACACGTTCTACCAACACGAAGCCCAAGAGATAAAGATGTTCAAGCTCCTGCAGCGCGTGGTACGCAAAGAGATGCAGAACAACACCCACCGCAAACGCCAACGGGAGCTGGCGGACAAAAAATTCGGTCGCAGTGTGGCATAATTGCAATAAATTGCTTTCCTTTCCTGTGTTGTTCTATGGCCATTCTATAAAAATACATTAAAATTACATGTTTTTATGTTGCATAGGGGCTATTTTGCTAAATAAATCCTGCGAAAAGCCGATAACGCCCCCAGCAGTTGTACTGCAATCCAATGGTACACTGCTGAACAGCGCACTGGATGTTTCATGGACGCACTGGTATGGCGTCCAATTTAATGGATCAACCATCAGAAATGAGAATCCTATAGATAATGTTCAACCCGAACCAACTATTCGAAAGCATTTATCGCGCGGCCCCAATCAGCATTGGGGTTGTAGTGGATCGCCGATTGGTGCAGGTCAATGCCCAAATGTGTCAAATGCTGGGTTATGACGAACAAGAGCTGGTTGGCCGCAGTCCCCGCATCCTGTATGAAAGCGAGGACGCATTTTTACGAGTGGGACAAGAAATTCATGCGCAAATCGCAAAAGATGGGGTGGCTGTTCTAGAAACGCGCTGGCAGACAAAAGCGGGTGGATCATTGGATATTCGTTTAAATTCAACCCCGTTGGCCCAGGCGGAAGGAATTAACGGTAGATTGTTTGTCGTTACCGATATATCGGCTGAAGTTGCCATCCAAAAAGAAAACGATAAAATCATTGCCAGCCTTGGAAATGTCATTGCTGAGCGCACCCAATGGTTGAATGATAACAACAGCAAGCTGCAAGCTGAAATCGAAAAGCGCATAACCATTGAGAATCAGTTGCGTGTGTCAAAAAAAGAGCTGGAAGAGACGCTGGCCAAGCTCCAGCGCACCCAGTCCCAGATTATCCAGGCAGAAAAGATGGCTTCCATTGGTCAACTGGCTGCCGGTGTGGCCCACGAGATTAACAACCCCACTGCGTATGTGAGCAGTAACCTTAATACTATGGCAGAGTATCAGGAGCAGATGACCGATTTGCTGAACAAGTATGGTGCCCTGGCGGCTTCATTGAAAGCACTGGACGGCGATATCGATTTGCCCCCTGAAATTTGTGACAGTCTCAAAGCGTTGCGCCGGATGGAGGAAGAGATCGATCTGGCGTTTTTACGCGGAGATTTTCCAGAGTTGATTGCCGAGTCCCGTGAGGGTGCCGAGCGCATCCGTAAAATCGTTGCCGACCTTAAAGATTTTGCTCATCCCGGGGATCAGGGTTATAAACAGGCAGACATCAACCAAGGACTTGACTCCACCATAAACATAGTCTGGAATGAAATTAAATATAGCTCAGATCTCTCAAAGGACTACGCGGATCTGCCACCGATCAAATGCTTCCCGCAACAGATCAACCAGGTTTTCATGAATTTACTCATCAATGCGGCCCAAGCCATTGAAAAAGAGGGGTTGATCCAGGTCCGCACCCGCCATCAGGATGATAAGGTTAAAATTCAGATCAGCGACAACGGCAGCGGTATACCGGAAGCTATTCAAAACAAGATTTTCGATCCTTTTTTTACCACCAAAGATATCGGCAAAGGCACGGGATTGGGCCTGAGTTTGGCATACAGCATTATCGAAAAGCATAAGGGCACCATCGAAGTGGAGAGTCAGGAGGGGCAAGGGACCACGTTTACCATTTTCCTGCCGGTGGCTTGAACTTATGTTATATGCGGTTATCCAGAAAGCCCAAGCACAAATAGAGGCGTTAGATCGCCGGTAATCGGCGTCAGGCAGGGGTGTCGGACACGCCACTACGGTCCAAGTGGGGCTAAATGGCGCTACGGGCGTCCCCTAGGAACTCGCGAACGCGCTCAAACAGTGCGGGACACTGATCCTGTGTTGCCCCTAAGCCCCACTATGACCGCATGGCTAACGTCCGGCAACCCCACCTGATGCCGCCTCAAGTTTTTGCCTCGGACATAAGAAGCCTCAACTCGAGCTTCCATGAGAAGGATAGTCAACAGGTAAGCCGTTCATGGATGACTTAGCAACTTCCAACGCGTCTTTATAGATAAGCGCTATGTTGTTTTAGCGTATCCATTTTTAACAGACCGATAACCCGGAACAAATCGCATCTTCATCATGCTATCGAACCATTACCAGAGGTCCGAGCACCACCAACCTTTTTTGGGAAGGGGCCCATAATTTAATTTTCAACCCATCCTTTTTATTTTCCGTTTTTGCTCTATTAATAATTTAATGAATAAAAAGAACTTGACAAATATATATCAAGCAAATAATTAATTATTTAAGAAATGAATAGGATTCAATTTATGGGGATCCAAGAGCGCAAGCAGCGAGAAAAGGAGCGACGCCGACAGCAAATCATGGTGGCGGCCAAACGGGTTTTCACTCGAAGCGGCTATGGCGGGAGCACCATGGAAAGCATTGCCCAAGAGGCGGAACTCAGTGCAGGGACCCTATATCTTTATTTTAAGAACAAGAGCGAACTCTGGGCGACACTTTCTGTGCGCGTCTTCCAATATCTGCTGATACGATTGGAGTATCTGCACTCCCAGCATGAGCTGGATCACAAAGGAAAAATATCCCAGCTCAAAGCGGTTTTGTTGGACGCCTATGAATTCGATCCTATGATTTTTAAAAATCTCTTCAATTTGCAGACCAGTGAGTTTTTAAAAGATCTCAGCCCGGAACTCATTCATGAAATTAAGGCGCTTGGACAACAAGCCATTGATAAGATAGCAAATATTTTCGAGCAGGGTATCAACAAAGGGATCTGCCTGGATCGGCATCCCGAAGCGATAGCCGATATTGTGTGGTCGATGTTCTCAGGCGTGGTGCTTTGGGAGGCCAGCAAACAAAGTGGCGAGCAAAGTGTCGATTATTTGAAGCCGACCCTGGAAACAGCTTTTGAAATATTTGAAAAGGGGCTTTTAATTCAGAACGAAGGCTCAGCTTAACCTCACTGAATTTAAGTATAAATCTTTTTGATATCAGTTTCGTGACTGCATGGACGATAAAAATATGAATTTATATCACTTGACAAATAATTCAATTGGAAATAATAAAAAGCATAAGAACTAAATACAATTCATTAAATGGGTCTGTGTCGTGTCTATATTTAATAGAGGCGTCTGCCTTCAAATAACAGTGGAAGGTGTTTCTCAAGATATAAATCGTGGCAAACCTATTTATAGCGTGAACCTTTAACAGGGGAGGTGAAAAAAGGGAATTCAATCCAAATCTTTTAGAGAGAAGCGTCTCTTCTTTAAGATAACTTTAATGCAATTGAGCAAGAAAAGGAGGTGGATATGGGCTCACACGTCTATTGGCTATTCTTTTTCGTCATATGTTATTGGACATATTGCATCACCATTGGCGTAAAAGGATACCTTTCCGCAAAATCCGGAACGGATTACTTTATCGCCGGAAGAAAGCTCAACATTTGGGTCTTTGTCTTAGCAGCCACAGCCACCTCATTCAGTGGCTGGACCTTTGTTGGGCATCCCGCGCTTATCTGGCGTGACGGTATTCCCTATGGATATGCATCTTTTTATGTGCTGACCATTCCATTTACCGGCGTTCTATTTTTAAAACGCCAATGGTTGATGGGCAAACGCTATGGGTTTGTGACCCCGGGCGAAATGTACAGCACCTACTTCAACTCCGAGGCCATGCGCATTCTAACGGTGATCGTGGCCATTTTCTTTAGTATCCCCTATCTCGGCATTCAACTGCGGGCATCGGGCGTGCTGTTCAACATCCTCACCGACGGACTCTTTTCGGTCAACGTCGGCATGTGGATGTTGGCTATCGTTGTGATGCTGTATGTCGGATTGGGTGGCCTGCGCTCGGTGGCCTATGTGGATACCGTCCAGTGTGTCCTGCTCTGGGGCGGCATTATCGCCATTGGTATCATTTCCGTGAATTTCGCCGGTGGCTGGGATTCATTGACTTCCAAGTTTGGGGATATTGTGGCCTGGATTCACAGCGGTGGTGCCAACGTACCCGGCTGGGCGGATCCTGAGGCGGCTAAAGTCTTTCTGGCCAACAAGAAGGCCATCATCAAGCTGACCCCCGACGGCTACAGCCATCTGGTGGCCGTTCCCGGTGTGATTCAATGGGTACCGGCCGGCGGCAAAGCCATTGGCGGAACCTGGACCGGTGTCATGATTCTGACTTACATGTTCGCTTTGATGGGCATCCATGCCTCACCGGCCTTTTCCATGTGGGCGTTTGCCAACAAAGACCCCAAACCGTTCCCCCTGCAGCAAGTATGGGCTTCCACCCTGGGCATCGGTTTAGCTCTGTTTGTCTTCACCACCATGCAAGGCATGGGCGGCTGGGTTTTGGGCCTGTTGCGTCCGGAAGGCGCAGGTGAAACCATCCTGCCGTTGGCCAACCTGGTGGGCGGAAAGCAAGCCAACCTGGTGCCGTATTTCATCCATCTGATGAAAGATACTGCACCGTTCCTGGTGGGTCTATTGGCCATCTGCGCGCTGGCTGCCATGCAGTCCACCGGTGCGGCCTATATGTCCACTTGTTCGGGCATGCTGACCCGTGACATCGTCAAGCGCTACTTTGTCAAAGATATGACCACCGGTCAGCAAACCCTGTGGGGTCGCGTCACCGTGCTTTGCATTGGCATCTCCGCCTTGATCTTTGCCACTCTCGTTCCCGGTGCCATTGTATTATTGGGCGGACTGGCCGTCTCTTACGGTTTTATGATGTACCCGGCCCTGATGGCCACCCTCTATTGGCCCTGGTTGACCCGTCAAGGGGTTGTGGCCGGATTGGCTGCCGGTATCATTGCCGTGACGCTGACCTTCAACTTCAAGTTCGGATTGCCGTGGGGTGCCTATCCGCTGACCCTGCACTGTGCCGGATGGGGCATTTTGTTCAATCTGCCCATTGCTATTTTGGTCAGTTTTTTCACCCAACCGGAGTCCGAGGAGAAGGAGCGCCGTATGTCCTTCCATACCTTCATCCGCGAGCATGCCAGCTTGCCGCCTGAAAAACGCCACCTGATCAAGATTGCCTGGGTGGTGACCGTGGGATGGTTCCTGTTCGCCATTGGTCCGGCTTGTGTGATCGGCAACACCATCTTCGGTGATCCATTGAAGCCGGCAGAATGGCTCAATGGCATGCCGTCCATCTGGATTTGGCAGATACTATGGTGGGTGCTGGGAATTGCGATGATGTGGTTCCTGGCCTACAAGTGCGAGATGTCCACCAACATCAAGGGTCAATTCGACGCCCTGAAACACGACATCTACGACACCGACACCTAACCCTAACGTACGATGGGTCCTTACGATCCATCGTACAATGAAGCAAAAATAAGGGGGGGAGCGATCCGGCTCCCCTCCTTTTTTATGTTTTTTTTTGGCTTAAAAACTGCTACTGATAAAGGATGAAAATGCGTAGTATATTCATCGTCCTACTGACGATAGGCATGGCAGGCTGCAGCGTTACGGTGTCGGATTACGACCAGGCGATTATGGACGGCTTATCCCAACTCAATTTGAACAAACCCGAGAAAGCCATAAAGTCCTTTGAGCGCGCCATCAAAATCGATGCAAAGCAAGCTGGCGGGTATCTTGGCCGGGCCAACAGTCTCAATACCCTGGGGCGTCACAAAGAAGCCATCGCGGATTACAACCACGCTCTGAAAATCGATCCCAACATGGCCAATGCCTATGCCAATCGGGGGATTGCCCATGCCCAACTTGGCGAGATCGCCAAAGCCATTGCCGACTATGAAAAGGCCCTGGCCCTCGATCCTAAAATCGATGACCCCCCCGGTTTTGTCAAGCGCCTGTTCGACAATGTGCCCAATAAGGATAAAGGCATTCGCAGGCATCTGGAAGCTCTAAAAAAGCAGCAGCAAACCCAATAGAGATGGATCTGAAATCTCATCTGACGAGCGTGTCAGTTGTGATCGGCCGGCATTCATAGGGCATAGGGATTTTATGAAACCGATTTTCAAACGCATACAACGCGCCATCACATTGGATCGGCATCTATTCGAAGAGATCGTCGCCGACCCAGCCACCCAAGGCCAATCGGTCTGGGTGGTGGCCTTGTTTGCCATGGCTACGGCCTTCGGTTCTTTCAGCCTGGCCGGAGGCACTGCAGTGAATATTGCCCTGCTGACCACCATGATTGCCTGGTATGTGTGGGCATTTAGCGTTTTCTTTTTTGGTACACACATCTTTGGCACCACCCGGAAACTGGTCGATCGCAAAGCCATCATGCGCGTGATGGCCTTTGCCTGCGCGCCGGGCATTTTTCGTCTGCTGTGCCTGATTCCAAGGTCCACCATCGCCATCCTTATCCTGACCTCAGTTTGGATCCTGGTGGCGGCCGTCATGGGGGTAAAAAAGGTGTTTACCCAAACCAGTACGGTGAAGATCGCCATATTGTGTGTTGGAACCTGGGTTGTTGCAACGCTGTTTCAAGCCATCCTGATGGTCACATTGCTATCTGTATTCGGTATCTCCAAATCAGGATCCTAGTCACGATTACCCCTCCGATCAAATGACCAGACAACTCCATTCAAGGGTCATAAAACCCATGCGGTTTTGCAATATTCACATAATATTTTGTAATTATAGTTAATACAGTGTTATGAATTTAAATAACTTGACAAACAAACGCCAAAACAATTATGATTGTCCAAACAAATAAATACTATTCATTAAATATGGAGAATATGAAGGTCGCTTTGGCCGCCATTTGATCCAGCAGTTTTTCGCACATCCTTATCCTATTGTTATTGCAAGATTTTATCCCTATGCGGCGGATCGGTCTTCGCGAAAGGGGCTTGTTTGGCAATGGCAAGTGCCAATTACAGGAGGGCAGAAGATAAAATAGCGCTTCCTCTGCCGTCGGTGCGGGCAAATGAGGGAGCCGGCGCACTTGCTGTGGCAGGAGTAAACCGTTTTAAAACCACATAACAAGGAGTGTTGCTATGGCAGAAAAAGAGGTTATCGCCACTTCGGAGGCTGAAATTGCCGTCCACTGGCAGGAGGAAGATTACTATTATCCTTCTACTGAATTCGTCGCCCAGGCGAATATGACCGACAAGACGATCTACGAACGCTTCGGTCTGGACAATTTTCCCAACTGTTTCAAAGAGTATGCGGATTTGCTGGATTGGTATGAGTATTGGGACGAGATTCTCGATACCAGTGACGCGCCATGCTTTAAGTGGTTCAAAGGCGGCAGAATCAACGCGTCTTACAACTGCATCGATCGCCATTTGGCCAAAAACAAGAACAAAACCGCCATTCACTATGTTCCCGAGCCGGTAAACGAAAATTACCAGCACATTACGTATCAGGAGCTCTACGTGCGGGTAAACGAATTTGCCGCTGTATTGCGCGATTTTTGTGGCCTTAAAGCCGGCGATCGCGTGACTTTACATATGCCCATGTCTGTGGAGCTGCCCATCACCATGTTGGCCTGTGCGCGTTTGGGCATCATTCACTCCCAAGTCTTCGGTGGCTTCAGCGGCAGCGCTTGTGCGGATCGCATCATCGATTCAGGCTCCAATGTATTGATTACCATGGATGCCTATTATCGCAGCGGCTCACTGATTGATCACAAGGAAAAAGCCGATACGGCAGTGGAAATTGCAGCCAAAGCCGGTCAAAAGGTCGACAAAGTGATGATCTGGCAACGGTACCCGGGTAAATACTCTGCCGAGACCCCCATGGTTGAAGGCCGAGACTATTTTGTCAATGGGGTGCTTGAAGACTATTACGGCGTGCGCGTCGATCCTGTTCCCATGTTGGCGGAAGACCCCTTGTTTTTAATGTATACCAGCGGCACCACCGGTAAACCCAAAGGATGTCAGCACGGCACAGGAGGCTATCTATCCTATGTGGCCGGCACTTGCAAATATGTGCAAGACATTCATCCTGAGGACGTTTATTGGTGTATGGCGGACATCGGCTGGATTACCGGGCACTCTTACATTGTTTATGGTCCCTTGGCATTGTGCGCCTCAACGGTGATCTATGAAGGTGTGCCTACCTATCCCGACGCCGGTCGCTCCTGGCGCATCGCCCAGGATTTGGATGTCAACATCTTTCATACCGCGCCCACAGCCATCCGCGCCTTGAGAAAGATCGGTCCGGACGAGCCCGCAAAATACAATTACCATTTCAAACACATGACCACCGTGGGGGAGCCCATCGAGCCGGAAGTGTGGAAGTGGTATCACAAGGAGGTGGGCAAAGGCGAAGCGATTATCGTGGACACCTGGTGGCAAACAGAGACCGGCGGTTTCCTCTGCAGTACCCTGCCGGCGATTACGCCCATGAAGCCGGGCAGCGCCGGACCGGGCGTGCCGGGCATTCACCCCGTAATTCTAGACGATGAAGGCAAAGAATTGCCCCGCGGCGCCGGCAAGGCAGGAAATATTTGCATCCAGAATCCTTGGCCGGGCATGTTCCAGACCATTTGGGGTGACCGGGACCGCTTCGTGACCAACTATTTTGCCAGGTATTGCAAGGATC
>JBNLFN010000004.1:0-12196 GCA_050305555.1 Desulfobacteraceae bacterium
TGTGGCCCTTTTCCACCATGGGCTGGCCCCAGCAGACCCCATTGCTTAAAACCTTTTACCCTACCTCGGTGCTGGTAACCGCCTTTGACATCCTCTTTTTTTGGGTGGCCCGCATGATGATGATGGGCATCCATTTTATGGGGAAGGTACCGTTTAAGGATGTCTATGTGCATGCCCTGGTCCGCGACGAAGCAGGCAAAAAAATGAGCAAGTCTACCGGCAACGTCATCGATCCGCTGGTGATCATTGAAAAATACGGCACAGACGCCTTCCGCTACACCCTGGCTGCATTTGCGGCCCAAGGTCGCGACATCAAGATGTCAGAGCAACGCGTCGAAGGGTATCGCCATTTTATCAACAAATTGTGGAATGCGGCCCGCTTTGCCCTTATGCACCTGGATGACCGCCCCGACGGCATAGATGCGGCCCACCTCTCGCTGGCCGATCGCTGGATCCTGGCACGCTTGACCCGGGTCTCGCAAGAGGTCTCCCAGGCGCTGGAGACCTATAAATTCAACGATGCCGCTGGTGCGGCTTACCAATTTGTATGGCACGAATTCTGCGACTGGTATGTCGAAGCGATTAAACCGGCCCTCTACGACGAAAATGGCGGCGCAGCCCAAGCCACGGCAAAGCAAGTACTCTGGACCGTGTTGCGGGATATCCTGGTGCTGCTGCACCCTTTTGCCCCCTTTGTCACCGAAGAGATTTGGCATCAATTGCCCGGCAGCGAGGGTTCGATTATGCAGGCCCGCTATCCCGAACCCCAAGACTATGTGACCCAACCGGATCAACTGGCTTTGGCCGAAACCGAAATGGCCTTTGTGATGGAAGTGATCACCGGCATTCGCAATATTCGCGGCGAAATGAACATTGCCCCCTCGACCAAACTGGCAGCGGCTGTGGCTTCCCCCCAAGCGGATCGTCGCCATACCATCGAAGTCAATTCCGATCTGATCGTTCATCTGGCACGCCTGGAATCCTTACAAGTCCAAGCCGATGAAAAACACTCTGCCACCACTGCCACGGCAGTCGTGGGTGACGCCGCCATTTTAGTTGAGCTAAAAGGGGTGGTCGATTTTTCCCGGGAGAGCCAACGGTTGGAAAAAGAGATCGGCAAACTGTCCAGGGAACTGGCGGGCATCGAGAAAAAATTGAGCAACGCGGGTTTTCTTGCCAAAGCCCCGGCTGAGGTGGTGGATGAAGTGCGGCAGAAGAGATCGAGCCTTTCTGAAAAGCAGGATAAGCTTGCGGCGACCCTCCAAAAAGTTCAATCGTTTGATGATTTAGAAAGCACCCTGTAATGGAAATCACCGGCAGCATCGACCGATTGATCGACCTGGCCATCGAAGAAGATATCGGCAAGGGAGATATTACAACCCGCCACTTGGTGGCCGCAGATACGCAGGGTCATGGGGCCATTGTAGCCAAACAAGCGCTGATCATTGCCGGTCTGGCCGTGGCCCAGCGGGTATTTGAACGTTTTGACCCCACAGTGGACTTTAACGCCGCCGTTAAGGATGGGGACGCCATGACCCCAGGTCAAGCTGTTGTTTCCCTCAACGGCAAATTGGCAGCTTTGCTCAGCGCGGAGCGCATAGCGCTCAATTTTCTGCAACGCCTGTCGGGCATTGCTACCCATGTGCATACTTACGTCAATGCCGTCATGGGCCAACAGGTGCAGCTGTTGGACACCCGCAAAACCACCCCCGGCTGGCGTGCGCTGGAAAAGTATGCAGTACGCATCGGCGGCGGCACCAACCACCGGATGGGGTTGTACGATGCCGTGCTGATCAAAGACAATCATATCGCAGCCAGTGGCGGCATCACCCAAGCGGTAAAACACATTAAATCGCGGATCGATTCCGCCATGACCATTGAAGTGGAGACCACCAATTTGACAGAAGTACAAGAAGCGCTGGATGCTGGCGCCCACATTATCATGTTGGACAACATGGATCTGGATCAGATCAAATCTGCAGTGGTGTTGGTCAACAAACGCGCCAAACTGGAAGTTTCGGGCGGAGTGACCCTGCCGCAGTTGGCCGATCTGGCCGCCACAGGTGTCGACCTGATATCGTCCGGCGCACTGACACACTCGGCAAAAGCGGTGGATCTGAGCATGAAGATCAGTGCGCATTGATAGCGTCCTAAGGACCGGAACAGAGGTACTCAAGACAAGTTTTAAGCGAAGGATGGTAGTCTATTTCGATCCATTGGCAGATGCACCAACGCCTCTCAAAGTCCGACAATATGCCTTCACTTAAAACCTAAAACCATTTTGCCCAGAGGGCAGAAATCTCTATGATCCCTATCCGCGACACCACACCGACCCAGCATGTCCCTGTTATCAACAACGTCTTGATCGGCATCAATGTGGCGGTCTTTTTATTGCAGCTGCTGCACGGCTCTGGAACTGAACTGCAACGCTTGATTTTTAACTATGGGCTGGTACCGGCCCGTTTTACCCTGCCGGGTTGGGATCCCAGCCTTTCCATAATGCCCAAAAGCCTGACCTTCGTCTCTTTTATGTTTTTACACGGCGGGTTTTTGCATCTGCTGGGTAATATGTGGACCCTTTACATTTTTGGCGATAATGTTGAAGACCGACTCGGACCACTGCGTTATATTCTATTTTACTTTCTTTGCGGCATCCTTTCCGGTTTAACGCATCTGGCACTCAATGCCCAATCGACGGCGCCAACCATCGGTGCCAGCGGCGCCGTAGCCGGGGTTATGGGGGCCTACTTTTTATTACACCCCACTTCTAAAATCCTCACCCTGATCCCCATTATTATCATCCCCTGGTTTGTCGAGATTCCGGCCTTTGTTTTTCTAGGCGTCTGGTTTTTACTCCAACTGTTCAACGCCGGGGCCAGCTATGGCACAGCCAGTGGCATTGCGTGGTGGGCCCATGTCGGCGGGTTTATGGGGGGTATGCTGCTTCTCAAAGCGCTGGACCGACTGCCGTCAACCGGGGTAACGCCGGCACTGCGAAAAGCCACCACACGTAAAAAGAGCCACCGCTTTCAGGTACTCAAACCCCGGCCGCCCGGTAGCAGCAACGACATCTATGCCGGTATTTTTGTAACACCGTATGAAGCATTGGTGGGCACGCGCAAGGTGGTCACCATCCCCCATGGTTTGCACCGCCGAGTTTATCGCGTCAATGTCCCACCGGGTATCAAGGCCGGTAAACTCTTACGCTTGAAAGGCCAGGGTCGTGCAAATCGCGATGGCAACCGGGGGGATGTATTGATAGAAGTCATCATCCAATAGTATCGGCAGCCGGAGGACCTTAAATCCCGCGTTGCCGAAGATTCGCAGTAGTGTTACTACGGCTTCATCTCCGGACGCCTTGGCTTTAAGGCCCTCCGGCTGCCGATTCATTTATTGGAGGACTTTAAATCCTGCGTTGCCGAAGATTCGCAGTAGTGCTACTACGGCTTCATCTCCGGACGCCTTGGCTTTAAGGCCCTCCGGCTGCCGATTTATTTATTGGAGGGCTCCAGATCATGATCCAGCGGCAACCCCGCCATTGGCTGGATTGGCGGAAACTATAAAATGCATTAACCTAAAACTCTATACTATTATTTCAACCATGAATAAATCCTCCAAAAGCCGTCTGACCGTCAAACAGATATCTGAATTTCCCAGAGATACCCTTTTCGACAAAATTGCCCGGGCGGTCTGCAGGGCGGGTACCCTGCCGGCTAAAGAATTGTACGAGGCATGGGAAGTGGCCCGACGGGTGCGGCGAAAATATAGAGGCGGGCGCATCGTAGATCTGGCCTGCGGCCATGGGCTTTTGGGCCACATCATGTTGTTGCTGGATGATAGCTCCGCCCAGGCCATCTGCGTGGATGCCGCCATCCCGGCCAATGCCAAAACCCTCTCCGAAACTATCTTGGAAACCTGGCCGCGGCTTCAGGGAAGGATTCAATATTTCAGGGCTTCCATTGAGGCGATCCAGCTACATTCCGACGATGTCGTGCTCTCGGTGCATGGTTGCGGCACGCTCACTGACACAGTTTTGGAGCGAGCCAAACAGGCGCGGGCCAAGGTTGCAGTGCTGCCCTGCTGTCACGATTTGGAGCGATGCGATAGCGGCGGCCTCGAGGGCTGGGTGGATGGCCCCCTGGCGGTGGATGCCACCCGGGCCATCCGGCTGCGTGCTGCCGGCTACACGGTGTTGACTCGCACCATCCCCGAAACCATCACACCCAAAAACAGGCTCTTGATGGGGCACCCCTTCAAGTCGGCCGGCGGGAGCGAGCAAAAGGCTTAGATATTTACATCCCACCGTGACTCTTATATTTAAGAGATTGGAAACCAGCGACACAGCATACATGCTTTTGATAATCAGATTTTATGTCGCAAGCTTTCAAAACAAAAGGAATTTCAACCATGAAAAAATTGATCTGGGCATTATTGCTTGTCATGGGCTCAGCCATCTCCGCCGTGGCCGGCTCGTCGGTCTGGGTGGTTACAGGAGCCAACGGGTCTGTGACCTACCTGGGGGGCACATGTCACTTGCTGCGTCAAAGCGATCACCCATTGCCCAAAGGTTACGCTTTGGCCTACCAGGACGCCGATGTGCTGGTCTTTGAAACCGATCTGGACCAACTGCAAGCCCCCCAATTTCAGCAGTTGCTCATGCAGCGCGCCATGTACACGGATGGCACCACTTTAGACAAGGTGCTATCGGCAGCCACATATAACCAGTTAAACGCAGCTTGCGCCAAAGCCGGTATCCCCCTGGCCCAGCTCAAAAATTTCAAACCCTTTATGGTCTATCTTACGCTTCTGGGTCTGGAATTACAAAAAATGGGCGTAAACCCCCAGTCCGGTGTGGATGCATTCTACCACGCAAAAGCCACCACCGACGGCAAACCCACCCAGGGGCTGGAATCGGTGGAGGCTCAAATGAACTTTATCACCACCATGGCGGATGGTATTGAAGACCGCTTCATCATCCACGGCCTTAAAGATCTCCAACGGGTCAACCAACTCATAGAAGAGTTAATCACCACGTGGAAAACAGGCGATGAAACTAAACTCCAACAGTTTTTTCTAAAGGATATGATCAACGATTTTCCCAAGCTGTATAAAAAATTGGTGATTGACCGCAATGCGGATTGGATGCCTCAGATCAAATCCTATATCACGACCCCCCCAAAAGAATTTATCCTGGTGGGCGTCGCCCATCTGGTGGGACCTGAAGGCGTCGTCGCCCGGTTGAAGCGGCAAGGTTATAAAGTGGTAAAAGTGGACAGATAACAAAAAAGGCCGGCCCCGTTTGAGGGACCGGCCTTGGTTTTCAATAACCGTCGGTTCAGGCGGCTTTGGCGATATTGACGGCACACACCTTATACTCGGGAATGCCGGACACCGGATCCAGGGCGGCATTGGTGAGCATGTTGGCTGCGCCTTGGAAATAGTGAAAGGGCATAAAGACGGTCCCGGCCACTGCCTTGGTCGAGATTTTGACCCGAGCGGTCACCGATCCGCGCCGCGAAAAAACGGTGGCCATATCCCCTTCCTGCAACCCATATTGGGTGGCGTCGGCTTTGGCGATCTCCACAAAAGATTCGGGTGCGCGTTCATTCAAGCCATCGCTCTTCATGGTCATGGTGCCGGTATGGTACTGATAGAGCACCCGGCCGGTGGTCATGTAGAGAGGATAGTCGTCATCCACCTGCTCGTCCGGCGGGATCCACTCAATGGCATGGAACATCCCCTTGCCGCGAGTAAATTGCTGGCCATGCAGTATGGGCGTACCGGGATGATCCGCAGTGGGACAGGGCCAGTGAATGCCTTCGTCTTCAATGCGGTCATAGCTCAATCCGGCGTAAGAGGGCGTCACGCCGGCCAGCTCGTTGAAGATGGCCGAACTGTCCGTATAGCCCATGTCATATCCCATGCGGGCGGCCAATTGACAGGTGATCCACCAGTCATTTTTGGCTTCGCCCGGTGCATCCACAGCTTTGCGCACGCGCTGCACCCTGCGCTCGGTATTGGAAAAGGTACCCTCCTTCTCAGCAAAGCAAGCGCTCGGCAGCACCACGTCAGCCATCTGAGCGGTTTCAGTCATGAAGATATCTTGAACCACCAACAGGTCAAGATTGGCCATACTTTTCCGGGCATGGTTCAAGTCGGGGTCTGATACCAGGGGATTTTCACCGATGATATAGAGTGCTTTGAGCTCGCCGGCGTGGGCCTTGGGGATCATTTCAGTCACTTTCAGACCTATCGTCGTCGATAATCCGGAGACACCCCAAGCCGCCTCCATTTTTTTAGCATTGGCCAGATCGGCCACGGTTTGGTAGCCGGTGTAGACATTGGGTAGTCCACCCATGTCGCAGGCACCCTGGACGTTGTTCTGACCACGCAGGGGGTTCACCCCGCCCCCGGGCATGCCCAGGTTGCCGCAAAGCATGGCCAGGTTGGCCAAAGATTTCACGTTGTCCGTGCCCGAGATATGCTGGGTAATGCCCATGCAGTATAGGATACTGCCGGTTTTGGCACCGGCATAGAGCTTTGCAGCCGCAACGAGGTTTTCAGCCGGGATACCGGTGATGCCCTCTACAAATTCCGGGGTATACTTTTCCACCGCTTGGCGCAGGTCTTCAAATGCTTCAGTGCGGCTTTGAATAAAATCCGTATCGTGCAGATTCTCTTTGATGATCACGTGCATCATGCCGTTGAGCCAGGCCACATCGGTGCCCAGATTGGGGCGCAGCCAGAGGTCGGCAAACTCGGTCATTTTGATGCGACGCGGATCCACGACGATCACTTTGGCGCCATTAAATTTGACGGCCCGCTTGACAAAGGCAGAGAGCACCGGGTGGTTCTCGCTGGTGTTGGACCCGGTGATTAATATCACGTCAGCGGTTTCAATGTCGGCAATGGTGTTGGTCATTGCACCGGAACCGAATGCTGCGGCCAGACCGGCCACGGTGGAGCTATGTCAGAGCCGGGCGCAATGATCGACATTGTTGGTCTTGAGTACCGCGCGGGCAAATTTCTGGGCAATATAGTTCTCTTCATTGGTGATGCGGGCCGAAGTGAGCACACCAATGGCATCACCACCGTGGGTGTCCTGGATATCTTTGAGTTTACCCGCCACCCGATCCAGCGCTTCGTCCCAGGTGGCTTCGCGATGTTTTCCATTCTCTTTAATCAACGGGGTGGTCAAGCGTTTATCAGAACCAATAAAATCGTAGCCGAATCGGCCTTTGACACACAGGCTGCCGTGATTCGGTGCGGCATCCACTCCGGTCACCTTGACGACGCGGTTGTCTTTCACGTGCAAGTCGATCTGGCATCCCACCCCGCAATAGCTGCAGGTGGTACGGGTGGTTTGGGTTTCCCATTGCCTGACGTTGTAACGCACACTTTTTTCCACCAAGGCGCCCACCGGACATACTTGCACACATTCCCCGCAAAAAACGCAGTCCGAATCTTTCAAAGGGCGATCACCTGCTGCAATGATTTTGGAATGGGGCCCCCGGTAACCGAAGCTGATGGCGTTGTTGACCTGAACTTCGTTGCACGCCTGGACGCACCGCCCGCAGGAGATACAGCGAGAAAAGTCGCGTACAATAAACGGATTGACCGTCTCCATGGGATACTGCGTGGGTGTGGCGGGGAACCCCTCACCCGACACCTGATAGCGATAGGCCAGATCTTGAAGTCGGCAATCACCCCATACCGGGCATAAAGCGTCGCTATTGTCCTCGGTCTGAACTTTCAGTTGAAATGTGGTCCACTCGGCGTCGTCGCTTCCGCGTACGGCGCAATTATGGTTGCCCGAGCTGAGCATCAATTGAATGATCTGCTTGCGCGCCGCCACGACTTTGGGCGATTCAGTTTGCACCACCATACCGGGGGCAGCCGGCGTAGCGCACGCGGCCAATAAGGTCCGCGCTTTTTCAACTTCCACTACACAAATGCGACAAGCGCCCGTGGGTGTGGTACCCTTGAGGTGGCACAGGGTGGGTATCTCAATATGGTTGCGTCGCGCGACGGCCAATACCGTCTCATTGGCCTCGAAACTCAGTTCATTTCCGTTAATGAAAAGGGTTTGGGGTGTGCTCATGCTGGGGGATCACTCCTTATTCTGATATAAAAGCCTCAATTAGAGGGTGGTCTTAAAAGGCTCTTTATTTATCGGAAGCGCGTCTATTTGTCAATCAATCCGCCGGTAGCGGCGCACGGCCGAATATGCTGCACTGCCGACCACGCTGCCTACGAAATCCGCCAAAAAATCAGCAGCCTCGGCAGTGCGACCCACCACAAAGGATTGGTGCCACTCATCGCTCAGACCATATAAACTGCTGCTGATCACACCTATCCAAAAAAGGCGGGACCCACTTAGCTGCCATTGCTCCATTACATTAACGGCCCGGCATATCAAAAAGCCCAAGAGGCCATAAGCCAGCATATGCAGCAGTTTATCGGAAAAAGGGAAACGCGGAACGCTCTCGGGCGAAGGAAAAGCCGACTGGATAAAAATAACGCCGCACCACACCCACACAGGCAGCCAGAAGCGAATAAATTTGCTGGTCGCGGTCACAGGCAACCCCTTATTCAAACAAATCCAATTCCAATCGACGCTCAGCCACGTGGACCGAAACCTGTTCTATAAATCGGGCCGAAGGGACGCCCTGGCGCACCTTGCCATCCAATGTGCGCACCGAAACCGTACCCTCATCTTTTTCTTTGGCACCACAGGTTAAAATCAGCGGTATTTGCTGCAATTGTGCGTCACGCACCTTCTTTTTGAGACTCTCTGAGCGATGATCAACCTCGGTGCGCAGGCCGGCCTTTTGAAGCACACCGGCCTGGGAACGGGCAAATGCGGTTAAATCATCGTTGATGGGAAGCAAGATGGCCTGCACGGGGGCCAACCACAAGGGGAATTTGCCGGCAAAGTGCTCAATCAATATACCGAAAAAGCGCTCTATAGAACCGTACACCACGCGATGGATCATGATCGGCCGGTGACGCTCATTGTCCTGGCCGATGTAGGAGAGGTCAAAGCGCTCGGGCAGGGACATATCCAATTGGATGGTGCCACACTGCCAGGTGCGCCCCAAAGCGTCCTTGATGTGCACATCGATCTTAGGGCCATAAAAGGCACCATCGCCTTCGTTGATTTTGTATTCCTGGCCATAGGCTTTAAGCGCGGACTCCAAACCCTCGGTGGCCATTAGCCATTGTTCGTCGGTACCTATGGATTTTTCAGGTCGAGTGGACAGTTCCAGGTGAAACCCCAAACCAAAAGCGCTGTAGACACGATCCACCAATTGCAGCACCCCTAATATTTCATCCTGAATCTGGTCCGGAGTCATAAAAATATGGGCGTCGTCCTGGTGAAAAGCACGCACACGAAACAAACCATTGAGTACACCGCTGAGCTCGTGACGATGCACCAAACCGACTTCCGCCGCCCGGATGGGCAAATCTCGGTAGGAGTGGTGTTTGCGCCCAAACAGCAACATGCCGCCGGGACAATTCATGGGCTTGATGGCGTAATCGGCATCATCAATACTGGAGGTATACATGTTCTCACGGTAATTTTCCCAGTGGCCGCTGCGCTCCCATAAAAAGCGCTGCATCATGATGGGGGTTTTGGTCTCCACATACCCGGCATCTTGGTGTACAGCACGCCAATAGGCTAATAGCTCATTCCAGACCGCCATACCCTTGGGGTGAAAAAAGGGCATACCGGGCGCCTCATCATGAAAGCTGAACAAGTCCAGCGCCGTTCCCAAACGCCGGTGGTTGCGCTTGCGGGCCTCTTCTAAAAAGTGCAGGTGTTTTTTGAGCTCCTTTTTATCAAAATAAGCAGTACCGTATATGCGCTGCAACTGGGCCTTGGTCTGGTCGGCCCGCCAGTAGGCACCCGAGACTTTCATCAACTTAAAGGATTTGACCATACCGGTGTGGGGCACATGGGGACCCCGACACAAATCGACAAATTCCCCCTGCTGGTATAATGAAATGCTACCATCATCCAAATCATGTATCATTTCAAGCTTATACGTCTCATTCCGGTACAATTCGAGTGCTTCGGCTTTGGAGACCAGGCGACGTTCAATGGGCAATTTTGCTTTGACAATTTTTTTCATTTCCGCTTCGATGCGGTCAAAAGCCTCTTCGGAGATGGGCTCCATATCGATATCGTAATAAAAGCCCTCTTCCACCACCGGCCCAATGGTAAGTTTGGCCTCAGGATAGAGGCGCAATATGGCCTGGGCCATCACATGGGCGGCGCTGTGGCGCATGATCTCTAAAGCCTCTTTATCCTTGGTGGTTAACAGGCGCACAGCAGCATCGGTCTCTATGGGTTGATTCAGATCCTGGTACCGGCCGTTCAAATCCACCGCCACACAATTGCGGGCCAAACCTTCTGAAATCCCCAGGGCGATATCCAAGCCGGTGGGTGGTGTGTTAAACTCCTTTGAGCTTCCATCGGGAAGTGATATAGTGATCATCTTAATTACGCCTTCTTGTTTAAAGGTCATGCTCGGTATTTCACTAAATACCGAAAGGTTACATTGAAGTAGGAGAAATACCCCAGTGGGTCAAGCAAAAAATAAAGCCAATACAGAAACCTTTGAGTACGATTTTATTAAAACGCCCAAAGCGCTGGCCGCCTTTGCGCGCCAAGCGGCAAAAGCCGACGTGGTTGCCGTGGATCTGGAAGCCGATTCGATGTTTCATTATCAAGAAAAGGTGTGCCTGCTGCAAATGGCGGCTAACGGCCATACGGCGGTTATCGATCCACTGGCCATTGGGGATTTATCTGTGTTGAAAAACCTGTTTAACAAAGCAACCATTTGCAAGGTGTTGCATGGCGCCGATTATGATGTGCGCTCTTTGTTTCGCGATTTCGGCATTTCCATCACCAATCTGTTTGACACACAGCTGGCGTGCATGTACCTGGGCTACAAGGAAACCGGTCTGGAGGCCGTGGTGGGTAGCCGTTTCGGTGTAACGCTTAACAAAAAGTACCAAAAGAAAGATTGGTCCAAGCGACCGTTGCCGTCTGGGATGGTGCAATACGCGGCTTCGGATGTGGCCTATCTGATCCCTTTGGCCCAAGCACTCACCCGCGAGCTTAATAAAAAGGGGCGCCTGGCGTGGGTTGAAGAGGAATGTCGTCTGCTCAGCGGGGTGCGCGCACCCGAAACCAACCATGACCCGTTGTTTTTGAAATTCAAAGGCGCCGGCCGCTTGGAGCCCCGCCAACTGGCAGCACTGGAAGCGTTGCTGCAAATGCGCAATACCATTGCCCGGCAAAAAGACAGGCCTCTGTTCAAGGTGATCAGCAACGCCGCCTTGAAAAAAATTGCAATGGCCATGCCCACAACGCAAAAAAAATTGAACGCAACCGGGGCATTGAGCCTGCGCCAAATGGAAATGTACGCAAAACCGGTAATGACCGCTCTCAAACAAGCCCGGCAACTGCCCAAAGCAGCGCTGCCTGTCTATCCGCGTCGAAAATCACCGCGTCTTTCGCCCCAGGTACCGGAACGGGTCAACCGATTGCGCGTCTGGCGGGATCAAATGGCCAGAACGCTCAGGCTCGATCCAGGCCTGGTACTCAACCGTGCCGTCATTAAAGCCATTGCAGTGGAAAACCCGTCCAATTATGTAAATTTGGAACAAGTCGAGGGCATTCATAAATGGCAGGCGAAAGCCTTCGGTAACCATTTATTGAATGTGCTAAAATCCAAGGCGCCTTAAAAACCAAAACCATAATTTTCAGTCAATAATTTGGCGGCTTTATGGGCGTTTGTCTCCTGTGAGAAACGCCGCCATAAAGGTGTGCACTCTACATCCATCCCTATCCCGTTGCACAGCGAAGCCCTATAATTTTCTATCTACCTGTTATATTTTAAAAATAAGAACAGAAGATCAATTCGTCAAACACTTGTGCGGCCATCTCTGAAGAGGAGGCACGTTTATTGCTAACTTAATAATCAGCACCCAAAAACAGATAGTAGCGATCCACAATTGCTGGTTGCAACTGTGGCCAAACGGAATATAATATGGGGAGCTTCTAAGTATTTCACCACCAGTTGACGCAGTTCCTCAAATACAGGCTCTCTTAACTTGCTTCGGATCTGACTTGAGCCCGGCGAGTTGTCGCAAAGGTTATTCACAGAGTAACCACCCATGTTCC
>JBNLFN010000005.1:0-32058 GCA_050305555.1 Desulfobacteraceae bacterium
GGTGGGATCAAAACCATCAAAATAGTCATTGCCCAGCAGGTTGGCCAGGTGTTCGAATAACATTTGATCCACTCGATCGAGCACGATGCGGATCCGTTGGGGTGCTATGGCGCTCAAAGCCACGGAGTCGGTTTCCGGTTCGGTTTTAATGGAAAAAGAGCGGGTAATGGTTTCAGCAGGCAACAAATCCACAGCTTTGACATGCTGCCATTGCTTTGAGCTCGGATCCAATGCGTTTCGAAGATTCAAGGCCAGTGTGGCGGGATCAATTTTCCCCCATCTGGCTGTCGTGGCTTTGGCATTGATATAAAAATATGCGTGTTCGTATATCTTCCAGCTCTGGGCCACTCGGCCACGAAACTGGAGGTTTTCATCCCGATCAATGAGCCCTTCAAACACCTTGGCTTCAATCTGACTGCTGGCAGATTCGGCAGACAGGATCGGGTTCAGAACAGTCGCATCGCCAATGGAGGCTGTTATATATTGTATCAGGCGATCGGGATTGCCTTTGGTCTGTTCCTCATAGGTTGGCACCCAAAAGTAAGAAAGCAATAGCACAACGGTTACAACTGACGGTGCGATGATGAGAAATCGTCTAATAGTCATAGACAGCTTCGGGTTTGGTGATGTTTGAATTGAGGCCTATATTGGCCGGCAAGCCCGTAAAAAAAAGGTTTTCCATTACAGACAATAAGGGATAAACCGCTACGGAAAAAGGGGGCTATTTTCCTTTCTTGGACCCTTTGGCCTCAAGGGCAGCTTTGAGGCTGGTGGCAAGGTTTAATTTTTGCTGGATCTCCTCTCCCTGGGTCGGGTTTGCAATTAGTTTCTGGGCGGATGTCAGATGCTTGATGGCCGCATCAATGGATTTGACGGTGCCCTTGCTGATGGCCACGTCGGCTTTGTAGAGCAAGATCATACGTTCAATGGAGTTGACCCGAAGGCTGACAGTATTGCGCATATTTGTATTGATGGCGAATTTGCGGGCGTCATTCAGGTAGAGCTTAATGCCGTCAAAATCAGGCAAACCAGGCACCTCCAGCAGGGTATCGGCTTTTTCCAGGTAATAGTTAAAGATCAGTGGATAGACTTCATCGCGGGAATAGACAGTTTTGATTTTACCGGAATACTGGGTGCCGTGCAGTACCATAAAAAATCTGTTGTCTTTTGGCGAGAAGCGGCCTTTCCAGATTTCGATGGCGTTATCTTTGGGTTTAATGAAGTACTTTGAACTGTTGCTATAACTGGTCATCAAGATCAACGAGACGACAATGACCATACCCACGACTATCAATTTTACAGCTTTGGATACCGGATCAGCGTCTTGTTGGCTCGGGGCATTTTTAAAACCCGTAGAAGCCCCTTCTGATGGGGGTGGCGCGACAGGGGTAATTTTTTTTGTGACAGTACGGCGTGTTGTTGCCAGTTGGCCGGGTTGCTCGGCAACAGCGGGTTTCCCGGTCTCCGGCGCCTTTTTGGCGGAAGGGCGGTCCAACAGGCTGTGGGATTGAAGCAACAGCTTTCGGATACGCGCTGCTCTTTTGGGATCGGAGGGGCTGACCCATGGCGGCGCTGAAGGTATCTCTTTGTTAGGTTCGCTCAACGCAGCAGGCTTGGCTATTTTTGAAATGGGGTCGAAAGATTTGAACAGCAGTCCTTTTAGCGCTATTTTCTGGCCTCTCTTTTTTGAGACGGATTTGTTTTTCGGTTTGTTAGTCACCTTGGTTTTCGCCTTGATGGTTGTTTTGGATTTCGGTTTGGCGGTGGATTTTGTTTTTGTCGCGGCGCTTTTTTTCTTTGGGGCGGCTTTTTTTACTGGGGTCTTCTTGGTGGCCGTCTTTTTTGCTGCTTGGATGGGCTTTTTTGCAGAGGTGGCTTTTTTTGGCTTTACTTTGGTTTTGGTCTTTTTATCAGCAGTGGATTTGATCAAACTGTCTTTGCCCATTGATTTCCCCTTTGTGTCGCCTTTTGGTTTGCCTTCCCACAAATAGCCGTAAAGATAAAATATAGAGGATCACCTGTGCTTTGTAAACCCCTTTTTGCCGCAAGATGAAGCCTGGCAATGGTTTGCACGCCTTGCCATCGCGACTGGTCAAGGCGGACGGGATGGGACATCGCCGGCCCGGGCCTGCTTGCATCTCATAATGGGCTGGGTTACGTTAAAGTGCAGCGGAAGCCACGATGAACGAGAGACCTTTTATGGCAAATTTCGCCCATGTGCTTTTAATATTCTCTTGTTCTGAAACGCAACTGTTGATAATCAATATGTTTAATTGAATTCATGCATTTAGATTGTTATCCTTTGGAGTTGATCAACCATGTCTTTTGAATATTTTGTGTCTCGCCGCTATCTTAGGGTTAAACATCAGCGCAAACTGGTGCCTTTGATCACGGTGTTGGCCACTATCGGTGTGGCTGTCGGCGTTATGGTACTGGTGGTGGTCATCGCTGTTATGACCGGATTTCAATCTGAGCTCAAACGGCGCATTTTGGGTATCGAGGCCCATATAATGGTCATGCGTTACAGTGGCTGGATCCGAGACTATCAGCAGGTTACCGGACCGATTGAAAACCTTGATGTGGTCCAGTCGGCCACACCGTATGTGAACGCCCAGGGCATGCTGCGTTCGGCCAAAGGCGTATCCGGGTTAGTGCTCCGGGGCATCGATCCGATGCACACCGCGGTTCAAGTGGCCACCACAGATGGATCCACCATGACTGAAGTTCTGTCCGCAGAGATGCAAAACACCGAAACCGGTGTGGTATTGGGATCGGTGCTTGCTGAAAAACTGAGCTTGAAACCGGGAGACACTGCCATCCTGATGCTGATAGGGCCCAGACGCGATGATGCCAACCGGCTGCCCCAAATGCACCAACTGAAAATCGTGGGGCTTTTCGATACCGGTATGCATCAATATGATGGCAGCCTCGGATTTGTAACAATGCATAAACTACAGAATCTACTGGGTGTGGGAGATTTGGCCAGTGGCATTGAGATCCGTGTCCAGGACCCGGATGCGGTGGTTTCCGTTGCCGAAAAGATAAGAAACATTTTGGGTATTGAATTCTGGGTCAGCCATTGGAAACAGATGCACCGCAACCTGTTTTCCATGCTGGCGCTTCAAAAGGTGATGATGTATGTGATTTTGACCCTTATTATTGTCGTGGCGGCCTTTAATATTGCAAGCGCCTTGATCATGATGGTTAAAGATAAAACACGGGATATTGCCATTTTGAAAACCATGGGGGCCACCAACCGGTCATTGCAAAAAATTTTCCTCGGTAAAGGCATCATTATCGGCGTGGTGGGTATCTTTATAGGTCTGGTTGGCGGTCTTTTAGTGTGTTTGTTGCTGGCCCAATACCCATTCATCGAACTGCCAGGCGACGTCTACTTTTTAACCACTTTGCCGGTGAAGATCAACCTCATGGATATGGCTGTAATTGTTTTGGGAACTTTGGTTATCTGCTTGGTGGCCTCCTACTATCCAGCCCAACAAGCAGCGAAAAGAAACCCAGTGGACGGCATTCGGTTCGGATAAGAGGCTGATTGCGGCTGATACCGGAGGTGAAATCTGCGTAACATAATAAAAATTATATTGATCGCAATTTTAATCCTGCTGATTGGGTTTGCCGTTCTCGCCGACTTGCCGGTCGGTAAGTCCCTGTTCGGTCATCTGGATCTCGGCCTCTATTTAAAATTGGTCAGCTTATTGGGGCTGCTGATCGCATTTTTTATGAGCATGGGTTACAAGCACCAGGTGGATGCCTCTCAAAAATACCGCCGTGCCAATGCGGTCCTGGCCGAGGCTGAAGCCAAAGCAAACCAGCAAAAACAAGCCCTTGACCAGATGGAGCAGAAATTAAAAAAGGCATATACGCAAAAAGAGAAGGGGCTCAATCGTCAAATCAAAGAGGCCCATATGGGCTATGATAGCCGTGTGAAAACCCTTAAACAGCAGAATATTGAATTAAAGGAGACGGTAAACAAGTTGATGATGGCTTTGAAGCGGGAACGGGGAGAACATTGATGATGCTTTTGCCCAAATCCTTCGGATGTGCGCGCTTAGCGAATGCAACATTCAAGTCTTTATTATTTTGATCGATATACACAAATAACCCCTGGCTGAACGCACCATGAGAAAGCGACCAGTCCAGCGGAACAGAGATGCGATGAAACGGGACCACCATACAACCTATCAACGATTGGAAAATCGCTTTGCCGCTTACGCTGAAAGTCATTGGGCTCACCTTTCGCGTGTCAATAACCTATTGATTGTTTTAAATATCAGCCTTTTTTTTCTAACGGAACTGGTCACCAAATTCGGCTACTACTATACTTATTATTCCCTGTTGTTTCTATTCCTTGTGGCCATCGGTCCCTTGCTGGCGTTTGGCTTGCTCAATCGGCTGTGGTATTATCTGGTGATGGTGTTGAGTGAAGCGGTGGGAATTTATTTCTTGGTGGTCAGTATCGGATATTGGGTGAAAACATACCGCGGTTAACCAGCTGAGTTGCAGGTCAAAGCGATTTGGGTATAGGAAGGTAAAAATGATAAAACGCAGTCCCATCAAATTTTATTATAGTTTCAGTTTTTCTGATGGCAGCATGACCGATTACGAGATCTGCCTGGACCCGGAGACTTTGGCCTTGATTCGTGACGACGGTGATTCAGAGTTGCCTGATTGGACGCGACTCGATTTTGAACAGTGCAAATGTTGTCCGTTGACCCGGGACACGCACCCGTATTGCCCCATTGCTGTAAATATCATGGAGTTGGTGGATACGTTCAAGAGTGTTTTTTCCTATCATGATTGTAAAGTGATCTGTGAAACCGCCGAAAGAACCTACTCTAAAAAGACGTCCGTAATGGAGGGGCTGTCCGCCATATTTGGTGTAATTATGGCCACCAGCGATTGTCCTGTGATGGAGTTTTTAAAACCAATGGCCAGATTTCATCTGCCTTTTGCGACCATTGAAGAAACCACAGTACGAACTGCCTCCATGTATCTTTTGGCACAGTATTTTAAGCATAAGGACCAACCGGACATGCGGTTCGATTTCAAAACCCTGGAGCGTCACTATGCCCGGGTGCAATTCGTCAATGAGGGGCTTCTGGGGCGTATTAACGCTGTGAGCAGTGAGGATGCAGATAAAAACGCCATTATCACTCTGCATTCTCTTTCTCAGTTTCTTTCTATGGAGATCGACTATAGTTTGGGTGGACTGGAGCCAGTATTTGTGGGGCGGTATGACGACTAGAATCGTAACCCGCTGTATTTTATCCCATCGACGCCTGCAAATCAGCTTCCTGTTCATTGTGGTTCTAATGACGTTTGGGAGCGTTGGCTGTGGCGCGCCGTCTGTTCAGGGCAAAACCTCGCGGCAAGATCCCGCCACCGAGCAGCAATTGCGACGGGCCGTGCACCAATGGATTGGCACCCCCCATCGAATGGGTGGGACCAGTCAAGACGGCATTGATTGCTCGGGATTGGTCACCGTTGTATACCGGGACCTTTTCGATCTCCTTTTGCCCCGTACCACGCGTCAGCAGGTCAAGTCTGGCGTGGGGGTGGCTCAAAACCAATTGAAAGCCGGAGATCTTATTTTTTTTAGACCACCTCATAAAGTGCGGCATGTGGGGATTTATCTGGGCAAAGGAGAGTTTTTTCATGCGTCTACCCGCCGCGGTGTGATTATTTCACGACTTGATGAGAAATACTGGCGAAACAGCTATTGGACGGCGAGACGTGTGTTGTAAATGCAAGCGATAGAATCCATAAGGCTGATGAGCCGATAAAAAAAGCAATCAATGACGCCAATTCAAATCCAATACCATTTTCAAACTGAAGATGGTCAACTTGAGCAATTTAAAATCCAGATGGATCCTGGGCGGATGGAGGTGATCCCGGCAGCCCGCAAACCTTTTCCGGAATGGACACAGTTAAGCGTTCACCAATGCCCGAATTGCACGTTGACGCCGGAGCAGTCCCCCCATTGTCCACCCGCGTTAAACATGGTGCACCTTGTACGGCGTTTTGATGCGTTGCTTTCCCATGACCGGACTTCAGTCATGGTTAAGGCTGATGGGCGCACCATTCATACCAAAACCACTGGGCAGCGTGCGGTCAGTTCTATCATGGGCTTGTTGATGGCGGCCAGCGGCTGCCCCAACACCGTATTTTTCAAACCCATGGCCAGGTTTCACTGGCCGTTTGCCAGCATCGAAGAGACGATCTGGCGGGCTATCTCTACCTATTTGTTGGCACAGTACTATCACACACAGGATGGCGGTGTTGCCGACACCCGCTTGGCGGGGTTGAGCCGTATCTACGAAGAAATTCAAAACGTGAACAGGGCCTTTGCCAAACGCCTGCGCAAAGTTTGTCTTTGTGATGGGATGGTCAACGGCATTATCTTGCTGGATATGGTTGCTAAATCAATGCCGGACGCCATCGACGAAGCATTAATTGAAATTAAACATTTGTTTGTGCCCTATCTGCGTCAACTCGATGCACCCAAAAGGTGATGGCGCAACACCTGGATAACTGAAGCCTGCTTGACAAGGGGATTCAAACGCGACTAATAAGGGACGGTCGCTGTCGTTCACGACGGCCCAATGATGCCTGCCCCAGTGCATACCTTTGGATTCTACCGACAGACGTCCATGATTCCCATAGGCACGCTAACAGGTAAAATTAACGAAAAGAGACGTATTGCTAAAACCACTGAAAAAACTATGGAAAAAAGTCACCGGCCCCGGCATTTCGGGCACCGATAAAACCAAAGAAAAGGCCAAAGTCCCGACCCTCAAAGTCAAACCCGGCAGAGAATTCCAAAAGCCCAAACCTCCTAAAAAAAGAGTCGCCGGTAGTCGGCCGGCCCCCCCAAAGTGGGACCCCCAAAGCTTTGCCGTGCCTGTGGTTGAGGGTAAAACCCGTTTTCACGATTTAGGACTGCCCGATCGTGTCATGCGCGCCATCGCCGATCTTGGATTTCAATATTGCACACCCATTCAAGCTGAAATTCTGCCAAGCACTTTGGTGGGCAAAGATGCCACCGGACGTGCGCAAACCGGGACAGGTAAAACGGCGGCTTTCCTTATAACCGTGATTACGCACATGTTGCGCAAACCGGTCAGCGCCAAGCGCAAACCAGGTACCCCAAGGGTGCTGGTTATTGCGCCCACCCGTGAGTTGGTGCTCCAGATAGCGGATGAGGCGCTGCTGTTGTGCAAATACGCTGGCTTGACCACCACCAGTGTTTTTGGCGGGATGGATTATGAAAAGCAGCGTCGTCGGCTCAACAACCGGCGAACCGATATTGTGGTGGCGACCCCGGGACGCTTGTTGGATTTTAAACGCCGCAAAGATATCGATTTAAGCCAGGTGGAAGTGATGATTCTCGACGAGGCGGATCGCATGCTGGACATGGGTTTTATCCCGGATGTGCGCAAGATCATCTTTAGCACACCCCACAAAAGCAAGCGCCAGACCCTGTTGTTCAGCGCCACGTTAACGCCTGAAGTGACCCGCTTGACAGAGCAGTGGACCCGCCATCCGGTCAAAGTTGAAATTGAACCGGAACAGGTGGCTGTGGATTCGGTTCTGCAATTGGTATACATTGTCACCAATGAAGAGAAACATGCCCTGCTGTACAACATTGTTACCCGGCAGAAGCTTGAGCGGGTGATTGTGTTCTGCAACCGCAAAGATGAAACCCGGCGCTTGGCCGAACTATTGGAAGGCCATGACATCAATTGTGCCATTCTTTCAGGAGATGTGCGCCAGCACCAGCGCATACGCACATTGGACAATTTTAAATCCGGCAAGATCCGGGTGCTGGTGGCCACCGATGTGGCCGGTCGGGGTATTCACATCGAAGGCATGGATCATGTCATCAATTATACCTTGCCGCGTGACCCGGAGGATTACGTGCATCGCATTGGCCGCACAGGGCGAGCCGGGTCAGCGGGCACCTCCATCAGTTTTGCTGATGAGGAGGACAGTTTTTACATCCCGGCCATAGAGGTTCTGATCGGTCATGAACTGCCCTGTATCCACCCCGAAGAAGAGTGGCTGGCGCCGCTGCCGCCCATGCCCAAGCGCCCGAAACCCAAAGCGCGTCAGAAAGCCATGCGCAGAAAGGGCAAGCCCCGCCAACATCGCGGAGGGCGCCCCCAAAGCAGACACAAGCCCCAAAGCCGGCGCAGTCCCACCAAGGCCAAAACCTAGTATGGTGTCCCATAACGATGTGACAGATTTTTGAGTTACTTTTAACTTTGATCTTATTTGAAATGATCATACCCACCCGGAAGGGGGATGTGGCTTCCATCAGACTGAATCAATACCGGACCATTTTCTTTGGGGGTGATCTTTCCCACTTGGTGCAATTTCAAGCCTGTATCGGCGAGTTGGTTTGCACGTTCTGGTGAGATGGAAAATAGCAGTTCAAAGTCCTCGCCACCGCTTAAGGCGAAATGGTGGGGGTCCACGCCCAAAGTGCTACCCGCCGCTTTGACATCATCATGCAAAGGGATCTTATCGATCTCAATCAAAGCCCCCACATTGCTTTGCTCACAAATATGGTGAACTTCCGAGCCTAGGCCGTCGCTGATATCGATCATGGCGTTAGCGTGGGATGCAATCTGTTTGGAGGCATCCAATCGGCAGGTGGGCGCCAAGTGCTTTTGGCGCAGGTAAGCCGAAGGTTGCTGTTCAGCGATCAGCAATGCCAGCCCTGCCGCAGACCCCCCCAAGGGGCCGGTCACCATCAGCAAGTCATGGGGGCGGGCCTGGCTGCGCAGGCACAAATTTTCTTTGCTTACCCATCCCAGCAAGGTGATATTGATGGTATTCGTCTTTCCCTGGGTGGTGTCGCCACCGCCTACCGCGATTCCGTACTGCTGACAAGATTGCGCCATGCCCCTGTATAGGCCTTCGGCCCACGCCACCGGCGTATCTTCGGTCAATACCAACGAGACAAACATCCAACGGGGTGAACCCCCCATGGCGGCGATGTCGCTGACATTGCATTCGGCGGCTTTGATGCCGATCTGTTCAGGGGCAGCCCATTGGGTGTTAAAGTGGCGCGCATCCACTAGAATGTCCGTAGTGACCAGAAGATAGGATTCGGGGTGTTGCGCTATTTTAATCACAGCGGCATCGTCACCCACCCCTTGGATCAAATCGGGGTCATTGGCAGCGGCAATCTGGGTCAATCGATTGATGAGGGCAAATTCACCACCCATATCTTGAATCTTCATCTTTGACCTGCGGCAAGGGTTCCAAGGAATATGCGATCAATCTCAAATTAAGACTGCCTAAAGTTATCAAATTTGATATGGGTTGACAATTGGATTGCACCCCATTGTTATAATTTGGTGTAATCTGTGCGTTTCGAGTGGACATGTTTAGCGTCAGTGCTTAACCTTTTTTGCACAGAAAGTACTTGCAGAGCTGTTAATATAGCGTATTTTATCTGAATACGGTGCTGTGCGGCAGGGTGCCGCCGGTCCTACAAGCAGCACGAATTAAAAGGATCGTAGACATTTATCGCGTCGCTTAAGACTATGAAAGGAGCATCCATGGAAGAACAAACCTTCAACATTCCCACTATTTCCTGCGGGCATTGTACCATGACCATTGAAAACGAACTTAAAGAGATGGAAGGTATTGCCGAAGTAAAGAGCAATGTGGCCGAAAAGTCGGTGACCGTGCAATGGCAAGCGCCGGCCACACTGGATAAGATTGTTGCCACCCTCCAGGAGATCAATTATCCGGCGGCACCGTAGACGAGCAAGGATAATACCATGACCCTACAGCACATTCAAATGCCGGTAGGCGGCATGACATGCGCCAATTGTGCTATGAACATTGAGCGCGGCGTAAAAAAACTGGATGGCGTCAGCGATGCCAATGTGAATTTTGCCACCGAACAGGTCGCCGTTTCATACGACCCCAGCCGGTTGGGACCCCAGGATATTGTCGCTCGCATCATCAAAAGCGGCTTCAGCGTGCCGAGCTCCAGCGTTGAGCTCACCCTCAGCGGCATGAGCTGCGCCAATTGCGCCGGCACCATTGAGCGCGTCCTTAAGAAAAAAGTTCCCGGCGTGATCAATGCATCGGTGAACTTTGCTTCTGAGCGCGCCAGTGTCTCTTATCTAGGCCCGCCCGCCACTGTCGATGCGATGGTGGCGGCCGTTGAAAAAGCCGGTTTTAAGGCCATCCCGGCAGATGCCGATGAAATGACCATCGATAGTGAGGCGGCCTTGCGTCGACGCGACATTCTGTCCCAAAGGCGTAAATTTTGGGTCGGCCTGCTCCTTTCGGCACCCCTGTTTTTTTTGAGCATGGGTCGTGATTTCAACCTGATAGGTGCTTGGAGCCATGCCGGATGGGTGAATTGGCTCTTCTTCGCCCTGGCGACACCGGTTCAGTTTTATACGGGTGCTGATTTTTACAGGGGTGCATTCAAGAGCCTTCGAAATTTAACCGCCAATATGGACGTATTGGTGGTCATGGGATCCACTGTGGCCTATGTCTACTCCATGGCAGTTCTGATCCTGCCGGCTGCGGGGGGGCATGTCTATTTTGAGACCTCGGCCCTGATTATCACCTTGATCAAGTTGGGCAAGATGTTGGAAGCCGTTAACAAAGGGCGCACCGGTGTGGCCATCCGCAAATTAATGGACTTGAGCCCCAAGACAGCTGTGGTGCTTCGCGATGACCGGGAACAACAGATTCCATTGGCCCAGGTCATCAAGGGGGACCTTGTGGTGGTGCGTCCGGGTCAAAGCATACCGGTGGACGGACAAGTCACCGGCGGGCAATCGACGGTGGACGAATCCATGCTCACCGGAGAATCGCTGCCTGTGGATAAAGCGCCGGGTGATGCGGTCACCGGCGGCACACTTAATCAGTTTGGACAAATTCGTTTTGTGGCCACACGGGTAGGCCAGCAGACAGCCCTGGCCCAGATTGTGCGCCTGGTGCAAGAGGCCCAAGGCAGCAAAGCCCCGATCCAGGCATTGGCGGATAGAGTGGCAGCGGTATTTGTGCCGGTGGTTATTGTGATCGCACTGATTACTTTTGTTATCTGGTGGTCAGTGGGCGGCGATGCAGTGAACGCCTTGATCCGCTTAGTGGCTGTCTTGGTGATCGCCTGTCCCTGCGCTTTGGGACTGGCGACGCCCACGGCCATTATGGCCGGCACCGGCAAAGGCGCCCAGCACGGCGTTTTGTTTAAAAACAGCGAAGCCCTGCAAAACACAGCAGCCGTTGACATGGTAGTGCTGGATAAGACAGGAACACTTACCCAGGGCGAGCCCCAGGTCACCGACTTGGTCGCCTTGGATCCTGCGGTGATGGCACCATCAGATTTGTTACAGGCAGCGGCCACTGTAGAGCAGGGGTCGGAGCATCCTCTGGGCAGAGCCATTGTTTTGGCTGCGCGGGAACGTCAATTGGCATTGGGCAAATTGTATGACTTTAAAGCCCATGGGGGAATGGGCGTTGAAGCGCGTCACAAAGACCAAAACTGGCGTGTCGGGCAGCCCGCCTGGTTTGAGCAAATGGGATGGTCGTTAGAGGCGGTGGTACATGATATCCGTCGCCTGCAACAGCAAGGCAAGACAGCCATGGTGGTGTTTGCAGGCCAAGCACCTCAAGGGGTGATCGCAGTGGCCGATACCCTCAGGCGAGACTCCATGGAAGCGGTGGGCCAAATGCATGCCATGGGATTGAATGTGGCCATGATCACCGGCGATAATGAATCCGCGGCCCACGCCATTGCCAGACAAGTGGATATCGACCAGGTTTTGGCCCAGGTGCACCCGGAGGACAAGGCGGCAAGGGTCAAAACCCTGCAAGATAGGGGAGATCGGGTAGCCATGGTGGGCGATGGCATCAATGATGCGCCGGCATTGGCCCAAGCGGATGTGGGGATGGCCATCGGCTCCGGTACGGACGTGGCCATCGAGACCGCCGACGTGATCCTATCCGGCAGCAGCCTAAAAGGCGTCGCACGGGCCATCAAAATCAGCCGTAGCACCATGCGTACCATTCGCCAGAATCTTTTCTGGGCGTTTGCTTACAATGTGGTCTTGATTCCGCTGGCCGCCGGTGTATTGAATCCATTTGACCAATTGCCCCTGATGATGCGCCAGTTGCATCCCATACTTGCCGCTTTGGCCATGTCCTTCAGCAGTGTCACGGTGGTGTCCAATAGTTTGCGTCTGGTCCGGTCCAAATAGCATTAGAAGCGATCTAAAAAAACACCACTTATTTTGCTGTTTGACAAACCGGACGCAACCTTCTATAGATACAACTGCTTCCCACCATATCCCAAATAACAGCGCAGCTGCCTCACACACCCACTGACCTCATACGGTTTTTTTAAATTAGGCTTTGAATTGAGTCCGGATTGGCTATACGCTTATCGGAGGGACTTCATGATTAAAAGCGTTCATGACCACAAGTGTTGTACAGTGACATACCAGGCCATGGGCCGGCTAACTTTTCCCGAAATTTGCGCCGAGATTCTCAGTTTTTCAAGCAAAAACACCATTGCCAGGGTGCTATGTGATTTAACCCGTGGCACTGTATCCGATCTGACTTCCCAAGAGATTGAAAGCATCTTGGAAATCATCGGTCAAAAATTGAAAAGCGGTCCAGGTGGCAAGGCGGCGATTGTGGCCTTGGCCGGTGTGGATTACGGTTTGGCGCGCATGTTCGGCACATTTGCAGAGATTGCAAATCTTCCCATCGAGGTCAAAGTTTTTCGCACCTCTGATATTGCCCGACAATGGCTGCAAGGCGTAGAGCCTGTCTACGTGTCATCACCTTCAGGCGCGGGTATGGAATCTGTGTAGTATTATACCTGGTAGAGCTTTAAAAATGGATGCAGCGCATCAGCGTAAAAAAGCCATCTGACGGCAAAGCCACCGGTGTGCAAGCACATCGTGATACAAATCCAATCCATTCCATTCATCCTCGGCATGTCAACATCAGAGATAATCAAGATGTCAAATAAATGAAACCTGTGCCCTGGTCCTTTGACGCATCCCTTGGGGGTGGCTTGACTCGGTAATTTTTCGTGCTAATGTAATTTATAACACACGCCCCTTGTTCAATGTCCATATCCGGCCCGCACTGGTAGCTGTTGATTTGAGCTTGGCATCACACCATGGCGACCGGACCAACCTGACCGGAGGCCGATTATGAAATCGATGGCTGATATGTTGCTGTCCCATGAACCTTTTTCCGAAATCGTCATGGGCAACACGGCCTTGGTGCGCGCCATGGTGGAAGCCGGCACCCGGGTCGTGACTTCCTATCCCGGATCACCGACACCGGAAATCGCCACCGCCATCGGTACCCTGACCCTTGATCAACGTCCGTTTTATTTTGAATTTTCAACCAATGAAAAGGTGGCCACTGAAGTCGCCTACGGGGCGGCGATCAATGGTCACCTCTCCACTGTCTTTTTCAAAAGTGTCGGCTTGAATGTAGCGGCGGATACCTTCGTACAATTGAGCCTGATGAACATCATTGGGGGGATGGTGGTGGTGTTGGGGGATGATCCCGGCGTCAACTCCTCCCAAAATGAACAGGACAATCGCCATTTGGCGCAATTGGGCTACGTACCTGTTTTTGAACCTGCCGATCCCGATGAGGTGTACCATTTTTACATAGCCGCCGCGCAATTAAGCCAGGCCAAACACATGCCGGTGATTTTACGTTTAACCACCCATGTGTGCCACGCCAAATCCAGAGTGGCCTTCAACGCCTGGTCCGCCCCACCCCTTGATCCCACGCCGCGTTTTGACGTCAACCATGGGCCGTACATTCCCATCACCGAATTGACCGTTCCCATGAAGCGCAGGGCGCTGGCCAATTTGGACGATGTACGCACCTATGCAGAAAGTTCGCCCCTGAACCGCCGCATTGACCATGGCAATCCCCAGCGGGGGGTTATCACCATGGGGCTGCCATTTTTGTCCCTTTTGGATGTGATCGACGCGTGCCCGTCCAGGCCGGATATCCTCAAACTGGGCATCGTCTATCCCTTGCCGCGCACGATGATTTGCGATTTTTTGCGTTCTCATCAACAGGTCAAAGTCATGGAAGAGTTGGACGACCTGCTGGAGAAAGAGATCAAGGCCATGGCCTATGATGAGGGCATTGATACCAAAATTATGGGCAAAATGGATGCCCAAGATTGGATGGGTGAATACACGCCCGAAAAGGTATATACCGTGCTGCAAAAATGTTGGCCCGATCTATTGCCGGTAAAACAGGTTCCCACCGCCGGGGCAACAGTCCCCCATCGCCCCGCCCAAATGTGTCCGGGTTGCGGCCACCGCAGCGCTTTTCATGCCATCAAGGCCGCTTTGACCGACAACGATATTTCAGTGGCCGATATCGGCTGTCACACCCTGGGCTTTTTACCCCCTTACCATGTCGGGCAATTGCTGATGTGCATGGGTGCCTCCACAGGCATGGGGGCAGGTTTGTCGCTGTTCAACACCTCGCGCAAGGTGGTCGCCTTTCTGGGTGATTCCACCTTTTTTCATGCCGGCTTGCCCGGCTTGATCAATGCGTTGTTCAACCGCCACAACATCACGCTGATCATCATGGAAAACGGCACCACGGCCATGACCGGCCATCAGGACCATGCGGCCAGCGGGAGTAACTTCAACGGCCCCACCGATAAAATTCCCATTCGGAGGCTGTTGGAAGGCCTGGGAGTTGAGGAGATTTTTGAGACCGATACCTACCAGCAAGCACAGTTGACCGAGCAGGTCAAAGCGGCCATGGAAGTGGACGGCCTAAGCGTGGTGATCGCACGACATCCGTGTATGCTCAAATTTACGCGGCAGGCACGCCGCAAACCGGGGTACCAATTGCGCCAAGTGGATATTGATCAGGCCACATGCCGGCAGATTCACACCTGTATCGCTGGATTTGGTTGCCCGACCTTTACGCGGCAAGCAGACGGTCGCATCGAAATCAATAAAGATTTGTGCATCGGCGATGGCTCATGCCTCCAAACTTGTCCGACCCAGGCCGTCACCTCACCAAAGATAGCGGCACCCAAATAGGAAAGCGAGAAAAACGATGCAAGCGTTCAATATCTATATGGCCGGTGTCGGGGGACAGGGTATCGGCATGCTCAGCGAGATACTACTCAGAGCCGCGGATCATGCCGGCTATACCGTTAAAGCGGTGGATACTCATGGTTTGGCCCAGCGCGGCGGCATCGTGGTCTCGCAGCTGCGTATGGGCAAGAAGGTGCATACGCCCCTGATTCCCCTTCACGAGGCGGATGTGGTGGTGGCCCTGGAGCGCCATGAAGCCTTGCGCGCTTTGGATACCCACGCCAAGCCGGGGGCCACATTGATTTACTACGACACCATATGGCAACCCTTGAGTGTGCGTTGCGGTGAGGCCGACGAGGTGACCGAAACCCAATTGGCGGCACGCTGCAAAGCACTAAACGTGCGCATGATAAAGGTTTATGAACCGGCGCTGGAAGAGGCCCGTATGCAAAATGTCGTGGTATTGGCCTGGATAGACAAACACCGCCTGGTGCCGGGTCTGGAGAGCATCCACTTTCACCAGGCCATGGACGATCTGATGATGGGCCGCATGTTGGAAAGCAACATGGCTTTGTTTGATTCCCAGCGCCGGGTCGGATGAACAAGGCCGTATCGAAGAGGAGAAAAGTTTCAGGGTGCGTGTCGGTCCCATGATTGATGAAAAGTGGAAGAACGGTTAGGCCAAAAAGGAGTTAGACCCTAAGCAGGTTGGCTCCGGTTTCATGCAATTATTGCGAATTGATGCGTAATGGAGAACCCGATGAACGATGAAACAAACGTACAGCTGGAGGGTACATCCTTGGACGGAATGTTAGAATTGTCCCGGGCATTTCAGAAAAGCCGAATCTTTCTTACGGCCTATGAACTGGATGTATTTACCATATTGGGAGACGAAGAGAAATCTTCCAAAGAAATTTCCGATGCCATTGATGCAGATCATCGGGGTACGGATCGTCTGCTTAACGCCCTTTGCGCCTTGAAGTTTCTGATGAAGTCCGGCGATAGGTTTAAAAATTCCCCTGTGGCGGCCCAATTTTTGGTCAAAGGAAAACCTGGCTTTCAGGCCGGCCTGATGCATACGGTGCATCTCTGGAACTCATGGGATACATTGACCGATGCGGTTCGAAACGGCGGATTGGTCAGGCAAAGACCGGTGGAGGAAAGAGATGATGCATGGTTTGCCGGGTTTATCGCCGCCATGCACGGCCGGGCTGCAAAACAAGCCCCCGAACTTATCAGCACACTGGACCTTTCCGGGGTATCCCGGGTATTGGATGTGGGGGGCGGTTCCGGTGCCTTTTCGATGGCCTTTGTAAGGGCCAGTGAATCCATTCGGGCAACGGTTTTCGACTTGCCGACTGTCGTTTCACTTACCCAGGGATATGTTGAAAAGGAAGGCCTGGGTCATCGAATCGACACCGTTGCCGGTGATTATAATAAGGATGAATTGCCCCAAGGATACGATCTGACCTTTCTTTCTGCCATTATTCACAGTAATTCCGCGAAGCAGAACCAGACGCTGTTTACTAAAATAAACGCCGCGTTAAATCCCGGTGGGAAAATTGTCGTTTCGGATTTTATTATGGATGACGACCGCACCCGTCCGACTTTTGGCGCTATTTTTGCGTTGAACATGCTGGTGAATACTCCCGGTGGCGACACATTTACCGAGTCGGAAGTCAAATCATGGATGAACGCAGCGGGCATGTCATTTGTTGAGAGAATCGGCGGCGTCATGATCGGGAAAAAAGATTAGAAGCCATCTCACTTAACGATCTTTGCAATTTCCTTGAACCGGGGTCCTTCGGCGATCTTGAGCAGTTCGAACAGCGCCATTTCAGTGCTGGTGAGTGTAGCGCCGGCCGCTTTGATGCGTTCGATACCCAACTGCCTGTTTTCGGCAATGCGGGAAGAGACGGCATCCGTTACCAAATGCACCTCGTAACCCTGCGCCAGCAAATCCACGCAGGTTTGATACACGCAAATATGGGTCTCGATGCCGGTAACCAGAAGTTGCTTGCAGCCAGTGGCGGCTAACTGCTCGTTAAACGGGGCTACTCCGCAGCAGCTAAAAGTGGCTTTGCTGATGGGGCGGGCCACATCCAGCATCAGTTCAGCGATGGCCGGGATGGTGGCACCCAGTTTATCCGGTACCTGTTCGGTCCAGATGATGGGCAGTTCCAGCACTTTGGCCCCTTGGATGATACACTCCAGGTTGGCAAACAGAATTTCCCTTTGCTGCATCAATTGGGCCAGTTTGCCTTGTACGTCGATGACCAGCAAAACAGTGTTATTGACAGTTAGCATGGGTTCGCCTTTCGATTATGATATTTGCGGACCATCGTTGCCAAAAAAGGTTGGGACAGCGCCCGACCCAACGAAGGTCATTGATCCCTACCAGCGGTGCTTCAAGCATAGGGACGGCCTCTGAGCCGTCCTGTTGGAACACCAAAATCAGCATAGCACAATGAGGCTATGCCTGGGCGAAAACGTTGTTGGAACGCATTTCCATCAAGGGGTTGCTCCAACGCCCGGTTCTTTGAGCCCGGATATTGACTACTCCTGTTTTGAAAGAATCGCATCAAGTTGCCGGGTCAAGCGTGTGGCCACCTCTTGCTGGTGGGTCGTTACGGATGCTGCTGTAATGGCATCCACGCCATGGTGTTGGTAGCGCTCTTCGGTATCGTCGACGGTCATGAACCATACCACGCGTTCTTTGACTGCCGGGCGCTCTAAAAATGATCGCACACTGGGATTGAACCGGGTCCAGGCCAGACAGGTGTCGATGATCAAAATGGCATCGTAGTCTTGCGGCGATATTTGACTCAACTTGTCGATGTTCACCACTTGAATGTTGGCTTTGGTCTGATAGGTTTGAATAATGGTGCTTCGAAGCAAGTCTTTATATTCACTGGCATCACCCGCAATCAGCAAATTCGTTTGTGCCTGAGGCGTTTGGAAGGTCTGTTCTTTTAGAGCTCGGGTACATGACATGACGGGGATGATCCATAAAATCAATACCACCAAAAGGGTGTGAAATAGACGCTTTTCCATCATGAGGATGCTCCTGTAATTGAAGAAAGTATTAAGTTATAAGTTTTAGGTTTTAAGTTGATGCATGCTGCCTTTTTTTGAACACAATTCACTAAAATTTGGAAATAAGTCCTGCCGATTAATAACAAATTGCACTCCGAAAAGAAAAAATCGACAGAATTCATTTCCTAAAACCTAGAACCCTTTTCTATTTTATATTCTCTTCCAAGATCTGCATGATGATGGGTGTGGATTTTCCCGGTGTGTTGACCATCACGACGAAACGGTACAATCCCCCTTTGGCCCGCGTCAGGTAACCGGCTCTCGTGCGAATGCCTTTGAGGTGGCCGGTTTTATAAAATTGGCGGCCTTTGCCGCGCATCAGTTGATAAAAGGGCGCAAAGCGATTCAGAATTCTCAACATGGCCTGGGCCGTTATGCGGTTTTGCCGGGAGATACCCGAGGCTTCCACAATCTTTCCGGTTCGGATGCCCAAGTGGGTTTCATAGTATTGCCGTAAAACGCTGAGTCCCTTGTCCATGGTGGCGGGTGGGCCGTTTTGGTGGGCACCCATGACCAGCAAGACCTGGTTGGCTATGAAATTATTGGAAAACTCCAAAAGCTTGGCCACGGCTTGGCTCAGATCAGTGGTTGAATAATAGCGCCATAGCAAACGGGAGGTGTCCGGATCAAGCCTGCCGCCACGAACCGCACCATGGATGCGGATACCGGCCCGATTTAAAAAATAACTCAATATTTCTCCGGTATAGTTCAACGCTTGCGCACTATCAGCGGCCAAGGTGATGCGGCCCCGACTCAGTCGGGAGGCCTTGATTTTGGGTATCACAGAGGGCAGCAAAGGCGTTTGGGGTTCATCCGTGACCCAGTGCCCTTTTTCACGTTTAAAGGCCACCGTATTGAAATTGACACACAGTGCCCCATTGGGCGCATCGTAAGGCTCATCCGAAGTCCCGCGCCCGGGGATCACCAGTGGTTGATCAAAGAAGGTATCATCCAGGATGAGATCTTGAATTGATGCCGTTTTTTGGGACAAGTGGTTGCCAATGGCGGCCAGACGCTCTGATATCAACAAGGGATCGCCATACCCTTTGATGATCAAATTGTTCTCATGATCCAAATAAAAATCAGTATAAAATCGGTAGTCGGATCCCAGTGTTTCCAGGGCTGCCAGGGCCGTAAGGATTTTGAGAATGGAGGCCGGGATCAGTTCGCTCTCACTGTTCAAGGCCACTAGGGTGCGGCCATCCGGATCGGTGACCAGGACTGCATCCTGGGGACCTACTAAAGTGGCCAGCGCTTTAGTGAGTTTATCGGCAATAACATCGGCGTCGGTTCTAGCGGCAGTCCCCGGAACGGTTGTTAAGATTGTTGCCATGCCAATCAGGCAAATCATTCCTAATCGCCGCCGGATTACTGCCATGTTATGTGTCAGCTTTGTCCCCACTTTGCTGTACGCTCTGCTTGTTTATCACTTGCAATCTATCATTATGACTAACCTATGGAAAAAAGTACCTCTTTTTGTGACATGATTGCGATTAATTATCAAGCTTGCCCCGCAGTGTCCGATAATAAGGATAACACTGCAAAAGCAGTGCGCCTAAAATAGCCATCATAAGGTGAGGATTTACATAGTGATGCAAAACGAGCATAAGCGTCAATTTTCTTTGTTGCTTGTGGACGACGAGCCGGCGATCTTGGGCGCCCTTCAACGCGTTTTTCGCAAGGCTCCCTATACAATCCATACCGCTGAAAATGGTGAGGTCGCCATGGACCTGCTCGAACAGACCCCTGTCGATGCGGCCCTGGTGGATTTGCAAATGCCTCAGATGGACGGCATGACGTTATTGGCTAAAATGCGTGATCAATGGCCCCATGTGCGTGTGGTCATCCTCACCGGCAGCGGCGGCGTGCAAGAGGCTGTTGAAGCCATCCAGTTGGGAGCTTCGGATTTTTTAGAAAAGCCCTTTGAACCGGAAAGGTTAGATGCACGCATCAATCAACTTTATCATATTTGGGCATTGGAACAGGAAAATCAGCGCCTCAAAAAGCAAGTTGAATTCCAATTCGGATATGATCAATTTATTGGTAATTCTGCGGGCATCTTGAATTTGAAGAAGATGATTTTGCAAGTGGCTGATTCGGACGCCTCTATTTTGGTACAGGGCGAGACCGGTACCGGCAAAGAATTGGTGGCCCGTGCCATTCATTTTCACAGCTTGCGAAAATCGCACCCGTTTGTGCCGGTGGATTGCGGCGGCATCAGCGAAACGGTTATGGGCAGCGAGCTTTTCGGGCATGTCAAAGGTGCTTTTACAGGTGCCCACGAAGCCACCAAGGGGCTGGTCCGTTCGGCAGACAAAGGCACCCTGTTTTTGGATGAAGTCGGCGAATTGTCTGTGTCCATGCAGGTTAAGTTGTTACGCGCGATTCAAGAAAAAGAGGTGCGGCCTGTTGGGGATAGCCGTAGCTACCCGGTGGATGTGAGATTTTTGGCCGCCACCAACCGCAATCTGGAAGAAGAGGTCGCCCAGGGCCGATTCCGTCGCGATCTTTACTATCGACTCAATGTTGTCGTACTCAACGTGCCGCCTTTGCGAGAGCGTTTGGATGACCTGCCGCTGTTGGGGCGTTATTTTGTGAAACAGTTTATCACACCAGCCAGCAAAGTGGATAAAATATCATCCGACGCCATGGCTTGTCTGAGCAAGCACGATTGGCCCGGAAATGTGCGCGAGTTGGAAAATGTCATCCGCCGGGCCGTGGCCATGGGGGGGGGCGAAGAAATTTTACCGGAAGACCTGCCGGAACACCTCAATCACAACCACGCGATGGCCATAGCAGATGGTAGCGTCTTGAGTGCCGATAGCCTTATGGCTTATGAATTGGCAGCCATTCAAAACGCCCTGGTCAAGTGCGACGGCCACCGAAAAAAGGCAGCCACCATGCTGGGCATCGGTGAAGCCACCCTCTACAGGAAACTGAACAAATACCATTTGCAATAGAAACTGGTTTCAGGGTGTTTCGACAATCAGCGTCACCGGCCCATTGTTGATAAGGGACACTTGCATCATGGCGCGGAATTGGCCGGTGGCTACTTGAATGCCGGAACTTTTCACCTTTTCGACAAAGCTGCAGTAGAGCGCTTCAGCCAGCTTTGGATCAGCGGCTTTCACAAAAGAGGGGCGCCTGCCTTTGCGGCAGTCACCGTAGAGGGTGAATTGCGAAACCACCAGCATCTGACCGTCGGTATCCAACAGTGAACGGTTCATTTTATGGTGGTCATCTTCAAAAACCCTCAAATTGATGATTTTGTCAGCCAGCCAGGCGGCCTCTTTTTCTGTATCTCCTTTGGCCACCCCCAGCAGAACCATCAGGCCATTGCCGATGGTTCCGATCTTTCGATCGCTCACATGAACTGTGCTTTCAGATACACGTTGGATAACAGCTTTCATAATATTTTCAAAGATGTTGGTGTTTAGTGTTTGGTGTTTACTTAAGCTTATTCAACGCATCGGCCATGGGATTGTTGAAAGGTATTTTCTCCTTTGGCTTCAGTTTCATGTTTTGTTTTTGGGTTCTTGTTTTAGGTGGGGTGACCTTTTTGGGTTTGCGCACAGTCTTGGGTTTGTCGGGATCGCGCATGGATAATGCGATGCGTTTGCGCTCTTTGTCCACTTCCAAAACCGATACCCTCACTTTTTGCTGAACCTTTACCACTTCAGCCGGGTCCTTGATGAAGCGGTCGGCCATTTCGCTGATGTGCACCAGACCATCCTGATGCACGCCGATGTCCACGAACGCGCCAAAGCGCGTGACATTGGTAACGATGCCGGGAAGTTGCATCCCCGGTTCCAAATCCTTTAGCTCAGAAACATTGTCATCAAAGGCAAACGCTTCGAAGGTATCCCGGGGATCTCGACCCGGTTTGGCCAGTTCGGCCATAATGTCCGTAAGGGTGGGTAGCCCCACCTTGTCCGAAACGTAGCGCTTTATCTCAATTTGTTGGCGCAGGACCTCGTTCTGCATCAGATCGGCGATGGTGCAACCCGCGTCATCCGCCATGGCTTGCACGATGGCGTAGCTTTCCGGGTGCACTGCACTGGCATCCATGGGCTGGTCGCCATCAAATACGCGCAAAAAACCAGCGGCCTGTTCGAATGCTTTGGGTCCCAGTCGGGTTACCTTTTTAAGGGCTTGGCGGTTGGGGTAGGGGCCTTGGGAATCGCGATGGGCCACGATATTACCGGCCAGTTGCGCCCCCAGACCGGAGACGTAGGACAGGAGTTGGGCGCTGGCCCGGTTGAGGTCCACACCCACAGCGTTGACACAACTGACGACCACATCATCCAGGCTGGCTTTGAGACTGTTTTGGTCCACATCGTGTTGGTATTGTCCCACGCCGATGGATTTCGGATCGATTTTAACCAGTTCGGCCAGCGGGTCCATCAACCGACGGCCGATGGAGACGGCACCGCGCACCGTCAGATCGTGATCGGGGAATTCCTGACGCGCCACCTCGGATGCCGAGTACACCGACGCACCACTCTCGTTGACCAGCAGGATCAGCGTGGACGCCGGCAATTCCAATGCGCGAACCATGGTTTCGGTTTCACGCCCCGCCGTGCCGTTACCGATGGCAATCGCCTCGATTTGATATTGGCTGCATAATTTGAGCACGGTGGCCTTGGCTTTGTCGGCCTGGCCGGCCCCTGTATGCGGATAGATGGTTGTGTTGTGCAGCAACTTGCCTTGACGGTCCAGGCAGACCACCTTACAGCCGGTTCGAAAGCCCGGATCAATGCCCATGACGCGCTTGGCCCCAAGCGGCGGGGCGAGCAATAGTTCTCTTAAATTTGCTGCAAATACCCGAATGGCTTCGGCATCCGCGCGTTCTTTGGTCGCCAGGCGCAGCTCGGTTTCCAAAGCCCGCGCCAACAACCGCTTGTAGCTGTCTTTGACGGCCAGGGCCACTTGCGCGGCATCGGCACCCGCACCGTGTACGAAAAGTTTTTCTAAAATTTCGAGGGCATCCTTTTCTGGCGGGCGCATCTCCAGTGCCAGGACCTCTTCCCGCTCCCCCCGCCGCATGGCTAAAATGCGGTGGGAGGGCGTGCGTGCCGCTGGCTCCTGCCAGTCGAAATAGTCTTTGAACTTGGTGCCGGCTTCCGCTTTGCCCTCAATGACTTTGCTGCTGATGATGGCCTTGCGGGTAAAAAGGGTCCGCAATTTTGCCCTCGCAGTTTCATCCTCGTTGATCATCTCCGCAATGATATGGCGGGCACCTGACAAGGCCTCGGCCGTTGTCGGGACCTGTTTTGCGGCATCGACAAAAGGGCCGGCGGCTTGTTCGGGATCGACGCCGGATTGTTCAAAAAGCATCCGGGCCAAGGGTTCGAGCCCGCGTTCTTTGGCAAGGGTGCCTTTGGTGCGGCGCTTGGGTCGAAACGGCAGATAGATGTCCTCCAACACCGCCATCGTTTCTGCAGACATCACCTTCTGCTCAAGTTCATCGGTAAGATGCCCGTGTTTGGCCATACTGGATAATATGGCTTCCCGGCGCTTGTCCAGTTCCGCCAATTGGGCCAAACGATCACGGATAACGGTAATCTGGATCTCATCTAAACTGCCGGTGACCTCTTTGCGGTAACGGGCGATAAAGGGGACGGTGGCATCTTCGGCCAGCAATTGCGCAACCGCCTGGATTTGGCCGATGCCGATATTCATTTCCTGGCGAATGGTCTCGCTATGGGTTGGGGACATATACAAAAACTCCTGATGGGGCTCTGGGTCGATGGATCATGGGGCCTATGGCTTTCTATCCGGCAAAAGCCTCTTTTATGCTGTGCGCTTCGGATTGTCAAGAAACGGAAAAGTTCATTGACGGGACCTAATAATTTGTTTATTAAGCAAATATCTATTCACTTGACATTTCTGGTCAAGTTGTTGATGCGTATGAAGCACGATTTGCCCTGGTCGCTTTTGATGGCAACCCGCAGGCCGCAAGAGGGATTGACTGCCTATGCCGGTGCACCTTGAAATGGTCAAAAAACGATTTGAAAAGGATGGCTTTGCCCGGCACATGGGCATCGTGTTGGATGCCCTGACCGAAGATAGCATTCAGATGCATATGCCATTGCGCGAGGATATGCACAATCTGTTTGGACGGCCCCATGGCGGTGCGATTTACGCGCTGGCAGACGCAGCCTTCTCCGTACTGGCAAATAACGGCAACAACCTTTCGGTGGCCTTGGATTGCTCAATTACTTACCATGCCAGCCCTGACCCGCAAACCATCCTTGTGGTAAAAGGGCGGACTTTGTCGATGACCCGGCGAACGGCATCCTATCTTTTTAACGTATACATGGATGTGGCGGAAGATAGAACTTTGATTGCCACGATGAAAAGCGTTGCCTACCGCACGGGAAAGCTTGTGGATCCGGATTAGGTTTTTATCCATAGAGAGGAGAGCGTTATGTTGAGTCGCAAAAAAGTGCCTCTGGCAGTGGCTGTCGCCTGGATCGCGGTGTGTCTGGCCATCGCGCTCGGCGGCTGCACCATCAAACTGATTGCAGATTACGATGAACAAACCGACAAATCGATAACGGAGCTGCAACGCAAATTTGAGACGTTCTTTGTTAACCTGGAGAGTCAGATCGGTACGGATGCAGCCCGCTATTCAAACCACAGCGATTTTTATAAAGCGATCCGGGTCGATATCAGCGCGATCAAATTGAGGGCCAGCGCGATTGCTCAAAACGATATCACCATTGAGCAAGTCACACTGCTTGAGGAAAATATCAAATTGTTGGAGGAAGTTCACAAAGAGGGCATTGCGGCCATTGAAATCCTGGAGATTCCCAGAAAAGATTTTAACACAGCGCTGACCAATATTTTAAAACTTGAACTTGCCAAAAAACGAGGTTAGGAGGTTGGTCATGAACATCGATGTCAACAATCTGCTCAAGGATATGCTCGAAGGGGCCAGGCAAGTCTTCGATAGCAACTGGCCGGTGGTCAAAGAACATGCCGAAACCGAATTCAAAGGGATTGCAGAAGGCATCGCACTGGTCGAGCGGCTGCGACTGCAGGGCAAAATCAGCCAGAAGCAGGCCAAAGCCTTGATCAAGATGAAAAAGAACACGGCCAAAATTGTGCTCCTCACCCTTGAGGGGATGGGTCTCATTGTTGTTGAAAAAGCGATCAACTCGGCATTGAAAACGGTAAAAGATACGGTCAATGATGCACTTGATTTTGCCTTACTTTAAAGGCGTTATTTTTTTCGAATGCTCTGGTGGCAAAGATAAGGGCAAATTTCACTCATTCCGTGCATTGGATCACACATGCTGACAAGATACCTTTGGGAAGCGCTTGAAACGGTAATCGATGCCAAATACTGTATACTCGTTGCGAGCCTCGTTTATTGTGCCGCCGTTGCCATTGGATGGCGATATGCGGGCTTTTTTTCTTGGCTGCAAACCCCGATCGTGGAGTTTACGGCGCAATTTTCAGATCTTGAAGCCCTCGGTTTTATTATAAAAATATTTTCCAACAATGCGGTGGCCGTTTATATCACCATGTGTCTGGTTTCCATCTTTGGTCTATTGCCGCTGTTGTCAGCCACGCTCAATGGCGTGGTCGTCGGGTGGGTCATCGCCCAGGCTTCGGTGAGCCTGAATATTGGCGATGTCAATCCCTTGGCATTGGTGCCCCATGGGATATTCGAGTGGCCGGCCATGATGATGGGTTGGGGCGTTGGCATATGGAAAGGTTTGGGATATCGCTGGGCCCCCATTCGTGAGGGCTACGGTGCAAGATTCAAGCGGGTCAACAAATCTTTTTTCGTGTTGGTCATCCCCTTGTTGATTGCGGCTGCGATTGTTGAGGGTCGTAGTCTTTTCTGAACTCATGCACGACTAAAGCCAAGCCCCTTATACCCCCACAGTTGCATCAATGGACTAACATGCGCCATCAGGAGATCCTATGGAAGCAAAAGCTTTTCAGGATTTGATTCCCGACAACCATTGCTTTGGCTGCGGTCCTCACAATGAATGGGGATTAAGGGTCAAAAGCCGGTGGTTGGAGCAAGACCGCTCAATCTGCAATTTCAAACCCGCAGCGCACCATTGCGCCGGACCGGCCGGCTATCTTAATGGCGGCATTATCGCGACCCTGATTGATTGTCATTGTGTCTGTACGGCCATCGCCATGGGTTACCAACTGGCCGGGCGGGCCATCGGAGAAGGCGAACGTATTTGGTATGTCACCGGTACGATGGAAATTGCCTACAAACGGCCGGTATCGATTCAATCCGAGGTGGTTTTGCTGGCGGATATCGTCGACATCTCGGAAAAGAAGATCACCTTGGGCTGCACCTTGCTTGCCGAAGATGCTGAGCATGCGCACGGGAAAGTTGTCGCGGTAAAAGTGCCGCCGGACTGGCCGTCATGCGGACACTGACTATATACGCACTTCGAATTTGCGCACGAAATCCACAGGATTGTAGGAAAGTTTGGCCTTGCGCAAGCCCGGGTTGCCCAGATCCTGTTCCCGATTGACCCGCTCGGTCCCTTCCGGGATGCTCTTCAGAAAGATCTGGTTGATGGCCTGATAGCAGCCTTTATATTCCGGATCCCCTTTTTCAAAATGGATCAGCAGCGTATTGTCAGGCATGTATTCAGCAATGGTGTAGGCGACCAGTGTGTCCTCCACCTTCAGGGCGCCGCCGGTGAGGCGGCTAAATGTTTGGTAGTTCTGGAGCACTTTGGCGATCACGCGATTTTCGGCAGCCAAGGTCTCTTGACTTTCACAATCACGCCAGGCGCACCAGTCGGTTTGCATGGCCAAAGCCTGGGTCACCATTTCCGGACTATACGACAAGTAGCTGTAATGATACTTTTTTTGGAACTGGTTGACTAGATTTTTCTTTTTATGAAATCGGTTGCCACTTAACCGGCTCAAATCCTGGATGGCATAAAGATAGTCCCAATGTTCACGACTCTCCTGGGCGTTACGAATGGCCACACCCTTGTCTTGCCAGAGGTTGTAAAGAGATTCCGGTACACGGATGATGCGGGTGCATTCCTGCCGGGCAAGGGCCAACGCGGCCTCCCAATCTATCGAATCCCATGCACCCACCGGCGCCCATAGGACCTCTTGGGGAAGCTGTTGTTTGATCCAAACCAGGTTTTGGTGCCAGGCCCACTCCAGCTGGTATTCATCGGCCCACCCCCAAAGGTTGACAAAACTGTAATCCGAGGCCACCTGGCTGCATTGGCTCAGGAGTTGGTGATACGCTTTTTGACGCGGCAGGTCGATGGGTTCAAAATGAATCGGCATGAGGGGTCCTTTGGGCTATCGTTTCGGCATCATTTGTACTTGGCACCAGCACAATGTGCAAGTCCATTACATTGGTTCGGGTAGGGCCGGTGATCAGCAGCTCACCCAGTTGCTTAAAAAAAGGATAGGCATCGTTGTTCGCCAAATGCTGAGCCGCATTCAGACCGGCCAGATGCGCACGCGCGACGGTGGTATGGTCCACAATGGCACCGGCGGCATCCGTGGGGCCGTCCGTGCCGTCCGTGCCGGCGCTGAGCACGGTGACGGGCCCAATCCCGTCTATGGCCAGCGCGGCCGCCAGGGCAAATTCCTGGTTGCGTCCGCCCTTTCCATTACCGCGCAGGGTCACCGTTGTCTCCCCACCGGCCAGGATGCAGGCCGGCGGGGCAACCGGATGCCTATTGGCTATAATCTCACGGGCAATGGCGGCATGGACTTTGGCCACATGACGGGTTTCACCCTCCAAAAACGATGAAAGAATCAGGGTGTGGTACCCCATCTCTTGGGCTGCTTTTTGGGCCGCTCGAATGGCGGCTGCGTTGCTGCCGACAATCAGGTTGTTCACATGCCGCCAAGAGTGGGTCTCTTTTTTGGGCGTTTCTTCAATCCGCCCCATTTGCCCTTGGGCCAGGTAGCTGCTGACGGCCGCGGGCAGCTTGTCTGCCAATCCATAACGCTCAACTATGGCCATGCAATCACCGTAGGTCGACGCATCGGGCACGGTGGATCCTGAGGCAATGACATCCAGATCGTCGCCCACCACATCCGATAAAATCATGCCGGCCACCTGTGCCGGCGCTGCCGCCTGGGCCAAGCGTCCCCCTTTTATACTGGAAATATGTTTGCGAATGGTGTTGATTTCATGAATGCCGGCACCGCATCGGATCAATGCATCGGAAGCGTTTTTTTTCTCCTCCAGGCTGATCCTGCCGGCCGGCAGCGGCATCAGTGCGCTGCCGCCGCCGGATATCAGTACCAGGACAAGGTCATTGGCACCCGCGCTGCGCACCATCTCCAGCATCTTTTGGGCCGCTCTCCTGCCATTGGCATCGGGGATGGGATGGCCGGCTTCAATGGTACGCACATATCGCAAGGTGGCGCCATGATCGTATTTCACGCTGATCAAACCATCGCTGATGCGTTTGCCCAAGATTTCTTCCACAGCCAGCGCCATGGCCGCCGTGGCTTTTCCAGCCCCCACAACGAAAATTCGATCCGTACGGTTCAAATCATAGGTGTGCGGACCGACATGCAGGTGCTGCCCCTTTTTCCGGCAATGCTGCCGGATGGCATTGACCGGGTCAGCTGCCTTGAGCCCAGCCCGAAATATGGTTTCGGCATCCGCTCGCATTCGGGACAACTGCTGAAGTGACAGTTTCGGATGGGTTAGATCCGGGCCATTGGGCATGTGCTTTTTCCTGAAGACTGAGGTTATCTTATCGATAGACGCAATGTCATTTTATTGAGGAACAATAGTTAGGCACGCGGGCAATGTCAAATGGGTTTGATCCCTGCAACATTCGGTAAGGATGCCGCTGTTGACACTCTCGGATGGGTCTGGCATGATAAACTGCGTAAAAAATCAGATGTCTATATATATAACAGCCACTTAGTACTTTAAGAAAGCGAATAATGTTTTCCCGATGCGAAGCGGACGAACACTTGTTTTTATTGGATTTCCCGTACAAGCTACAACTCAACTCAAAGCGGAGGTGGTTCATGAAATGGGGCAAGGTTATCCTATGGGTGATGGTGGTAGCGGTTTGTGGCTTGAGCCTGGCTTCGGGGGCATTTGCAGCCCTGTCGGCAAACAGGGGGCTCTATGCCATCGACGAAGTTTCAGACAATTTTTATAAGATTGATACGGCCACCGGCGCGGCGACCCTGGTGGGGAGTCTTGTTGAAAATGTGAGTTTAGGCGGATTGGCCTATGACACCTCCACCGGGACGATGTATGTGTCAGATGTTACTCTTGGCGGTGGTCAATGGGGTCTTGGCAGCATAGATTTGACCACCGGTGCAGTTACCGTTATCGGCGACCATGTCAACTCAAGTGATATTCATGGGCTGGCCTATGACTCGCGCAACGATGTCCTCTATGGCTCGGATGTCGTTAGTGATGGTTTGGCCTCCATCAATCGATCCACAGGAGAGTCCACGGCCATTGGGAGTTATGTAAATGCCGTTAGTGATATACAAGGTTTGGCCTACTGTCCAGCCAATGACACCCTTTATGGCATTGATGGCACCAATATTTACACCATCAATCGGACCACCGGTGAAGCCACGGTGCTCGGTGCCCATGGATTGACCCCCGGAATCTATATTGGGCTCGATTATGATGAAAACAGCGGCCAGCTCTACGCCTCAAGCGGCAGCGCCACAGATCTGTACCAGATCGATATGACAGCGGGTACAGCCTTCCCCGTCGGTGCGACCGGCATCCAGGTAACCGGCCTGGCCAGTGTGCCGGCCCAGGGGGCTCTGTCCGTGTTGTATATTAATACACAAATTTCAGACAGTGATTTTGTCACCGGCCTTGAAACCCTGGATATTGATGGTTTTAGCGTGGTAAAAGCTTTTAATATCACCCCTTTAACTACCTACATGGAAAATTTCGATGTGGTACTTGTCGCTTCTAATTTATCGTTTGCAGACCCGGTTCAGCTGGGAGATAATTTGGCCGACTATGTGGACGCCGGTGGCGGATTGGGCCTTTTTATAGGAACGTTGATTACACCTGGTGGATATGGCCTTGGTGGTCGGATTGTTGGACCAGATTATTTACCGATAGTGCAGGAGGACTATAGTAATACTGCCTCAACAGCGACCACTATTGAAAGCCATGACATTACGGATGGGGTTACCGTCCTGGCTACCACTGTTCTGGTTCATGTAACAACGCTCCAAGGCGGCGGACATTCGCTGGGAACTTATGATACCGGCTACCTGCTCGGCGCCTATGCCGATAGTGTGCCTGTCGCCGCCATCAACGTATACCCTGAGGACACATATTGGTCCGGCGACCTGATTCAGATGGTTGAGAACCTGATCAACTGGGGTGCCTCTTATGGCTCTTCCAGCGGTGGCGGCAGTGGCGGCGGTGGCGGCGGCGGCGGTGGCGGCTGCTTTATTCAATCCTTGATGGATTAGCCAATTGCGGCTGACATGGGTTTAAGCCCACATGAATTGAAATCCGGAAATGAGGCGGGGAATTGGGTTTCCCCGCCTCTGTTGTTTTCAGCCTAAGACCCTTGACAAGCGCTTGAGTGGGCGATGGGGCAATGCGCCTGGGCTCGCTTTGACTTAAAATAAGTGCCGTCTTCAGCAATAATGAGAACGTCAACCAGAGCTCCACTGCTTCCAAAGAGATCTCCCGGACCATCGCCGAGGTCAATCAAAACACCGTGGAGATGACGTTCAGTTCGCAGCAGGTTGAAATCAGCGCCGTTGATCTGCAGAAGATGTCGGCCACGCTGAACGAAATCGTTAGCCGGTTCAAGATCTGATGATCTTTGCGGATATCAATTGCATTAGGGGGATCAACATTTCGGCGGACGCAGTTTTTCCACTACGATTCGACAGAAGACATCGATTCCGAGGGGTCTTTTGAGCGGTTTCTGAAGTTCTGTCGATAGATCGCTTCCTGTTCATCCAGGATGGCGTTCAGAATCTGCCGGTTGGTCATGGGATTCATGATTACGGCGCGCAGCACGACCAGGGGGTCTTCTTCCGAATTGTCTTCGTACAGCGTTGTGCGGGAGACAAAGCTGCTGCCGGCTTCGCGTTGAAGGACCTGTATTTTGCGGTTCATGGTGTTCAAGCGGGCGTTGATCCGCCGTCTTTCAGCCGGGCCGGCGGTATTGAGCCGCGCCTTGAATGGGGGGGGGCAGACCCGGTAGGTCAAGATGTTGAGCCGGGGTGGGGTGACCAGTTCGAACAACCCCCTTTGCCGGATGGCATCTGCAAAGGCCAGGGCCGTTTCGATGCCGTGTTCGATCAACAGGGCGTAGCCCCGTGAGCCCATGATTTGGAGCGCGCCGGCCAGAACCAGCGAGTTGGCTGCCCGTGAACCGGCGATGGATTTAATACCCAGGTCCACACTGCCCGGTCGGGCGATGTAGCGGGCGTGATAGGCGATGTGATCGAGAATGCAGGGGTCCTTGAAATACACCATGCCGCAGCCCATGGGCATGTACAGCTGTTTGTGGCCGTCGATGGTCACGCTGTCCGCACCTCCGATGCCCTCTAGATAATGACCATATTTTTCGCTCATCAGGGTGGGGCCGCCCCAGGCCGCGTCCACATGGAAAAAGAGGTCGTGTCGGGCGCACATCTCAGCCAGTTCGGGCAACGGGTCCACCGTGCCGGTCTCCGTGGTGCCGGCGATGCCCACCACGGCCATGATGCGCGTGCGGCCCCTGGTCGCCTGGATGTCGGAATGGATCCTGGCCAGGGCTTTTAAATCCATCCGGTTGCGATGGTCCACATCCACTGCGATGATATTGCGGTTGCCGATGCCCAGCACGCCGGCGGCCTTGCGCAGTGAATAGTGGCCCAGGCGGGA
>JBNLFN010000006.1:0-85418 GCA_050305555.1 Desulfobacteraceae bacterium
TCGAGCACCCGGCGGTGTTGGAGGTGTGTCGCCATCTGAAAACCGAAGGCTTTGAAACCAGCTATGTGCCGGTGGATCGTTTGGGTTGGGTGGACCCGGCGGACGTGCAGCACGCCATACGCGACGATACCATCCTAATTACTATCATGCATGCCAATAATGAAGTGGGCACGATCCAGCCCATCGCAGAAATCACAAAAATCGCCCGCGCCAAGGGGATTGCCGTGCATACCGATGCCGCCCAGTCTCTGGGCAAGATCCCCACCGACGTACAAAAACTCGGCCCTGATTTGCTATCCGTGGCTGGGCATAAGCTATACGCGCCCAAAGGCATTGGTGCGCTCTATGTTCGCAAAGGGACAACACCGCAAAAATTCTGCCATGGCGCCGGCCAAGAGGGTGGCTGGCGTGCGGGTACGGAAAACATACTGGAGATTGTCGGTCTGGGAAAAGCGTGTGAGATTGCCGGTCGCGATCTCGAGGGCCATGCCGGCCATTTATATGCCATGCGGGACCGGTTGCACCGCGGCATTATGGATCAAGTTGCGGCGGTTCGACTGAACGGCCATCCGGATAGGCGCTTGCCCAACACCCTGAGTCTGGCTTTCAAAGGATGGGAAGCCAACCGTATATTGGATGCCATCAGTGACCGCGTTGCCGCCTCACCGGGTGCGGCCTGCCATTCAAAGGGAGTTCGTATCTCGCACGTATTGACCGCCATGCAGGTGCCCATGGAATGGGCCAAGGGCACCGTGCGCTTTTCGGTGGGCCGCATGACCTTTGCCGAGGAAATTGATCGCGCCGTATCAACGGTGGTTCAAGCATTGACAAAACCAAACCGGTCCATTAACAAAGGTCACTAAACGCTAGGGGTGCAGTTGACGCTGAGAGGATGTGATCCAACCCTTAGAACCTGATCCGGATAATTCCGGCGAAGGGAAGCGGCGCCGCAAAAAAAGTGCCAAGATCTGACTTGTTTTATTTTCAGGTCTATCCGCCGCTTTCCCTAACCGGGCAGGCGGTTTTTTTATGCAACGCGCTGAATAAATGCAACCCAGTGGTGTGGAAATTAATAAGGACGCGGCATGAATATTTTCGTTAATGGTAGACCCGAGACCATCCAACCCTGTAGTTTGGCGGATTTGGTAAAAGATAGAGGGGTAAACGCTGATGTCCTAGTAATTGAATACAATCAGCAAATCGTAAAGCAGGCACGCTGGGGCGACATTACACTCCAAGAAAACGACCGCGTGGAGCTGCTTAGTTTTGTGGGAGGAGGTTGATGCCATGAGGGAAGACGGTTTTCGAATCGGCGACCAAACATTTACCAATCGATTATTTACGGGCACCGGTAAATTCGCCTCCAAGGCGCTGATACCCAAAATGCTGGCGGCCAGTGGTTCGCAGATGATCACAGTAGCCCTGCGGCGTATGGACAGCGGTGCCGCCGACGAAAACATTCTTGATTTTATTCCCCAAGGGGTCACCCTGCTGCCCAACACCTCGGGGGCGCGAAATGCCCAGGAAGCGATACGCATCGCCCGCATTGCCCGTGAGGCGGGATGCGGCCGTTTTGTCAAGATTGAAGTCATCGCCGACATGAAATATTTGATGCCCGACAACTATGAAACCTTGAAAGCCACCGAGGTTTTGGCCCGGGAGGAATTTGTGGTGTTGCCTTACGTGCTGCCGGATTTGATCGTTGCCAAACAACTCGAGGCTGCCGGGGCGGCTGCCGTCATGCCATTGGGATCACCCATCGGCTCGAACCGGGGCCTTAAAACCGCTGAACTCATCGCACTGTTGATTGAAAATTGTACTGTGCCGGTCATTGTGGATGCGGGCATCGGCAGGCCGTCTCATGCAGCGGCGGCCATGGAGATGGGTGCGGATGCGGTGCTGGTCAACACGGCGATTGCCACAGCCCAGGACCCTGAAACCATGGGAAAGGCATTTGACATGGGCGTTAAAGCCGGCCGCATGGCCTATTTGGCCCGCATGGCGGCAGAGCACATCACGGCCCAGGCCTCTTCGCCGCTGACCGGATTTTTGCAAGCCTAAGGGCTCGCGCAAAAATAACTTCACATTTTTATGCGCCGATGCATCCTGTCTGGCGGCGTTGCCCAAGCGCAGAAATATCTCGATATTCCAGCGCTTCGGCGCCTTGCCAGGCAGGCGCCTCAACACCTAAAAATGTAAATTTATTTTTGCGCGAACCCTAAAGGTGATGCACTAGACTGCAATTTAGCTTTTCACAAAACGGCAAGGACATCGCGTGTCTTTTTATCACATTATAGAGGCATACCACAAATTTGATTTTGATGACTTTTTTGCCCAGGTTCAAGCGGATGATATTCTGCGAGTGCTCGAAAAAGAGAAGTTATCTCCCCTTGATTTTCTGACCCTTTTGAGTCCCCAGGCGCAGGCCCATCTGGAAGCGCTGGCCCAAAAGGCGCACCAATTGACCCTGCAGTATTTTGGACGCACCATCCAATTGTTTATTCCCCTGTATATCTCCAATCACTGCACCAACGAATGTTGCTATTGCGGGTTCAATCGGCGGCATCGTATCGCGCGTCGCATGCTCAGCCTGGCCCAAATAGAAGCCGAAGCCCAGGCCATTGCCGCTGAAGGCTTGCAGCACCTGCTGTTGCTCACCGGTGAGGCCCGCCACATCACTCCCATGGCCTATCTGGAAGATGCCGTACGTCTGCTCAAGCGCTATTTCGCTTCGGTGGCCATTGAGATGTTTCCCATGCAAATCGACGAGTACCAAAGGATGCATCAAGCCGGTGCAGACGGTTTGACGCTCTATCAGGAGGTCTACGATCAGCAGCGCTATGGGGTGCTGCATACGGCCGGCAAAAAAACCGATTACCACTACCGCCTGGACGCGCCGGAACGGGGCGCCCAGGCCGGTTTCCGTATGGTCAATATCGGCGCGTTGATTGGATTGGGCAAGGTGCGTCAAGAGGCTTTTTTCAGCGGCCTGCACGCCAAGTATTTGGAAGACAAGTATTTGCAAACGGAGATCGGGCTCTCTTTGCCTCGTTTTAACCCTGCCGAAGGCGACTATACCCCGGAGTTCGCGGCGGACAATGCCACCTATGTTCAGTTCATCACCGCCCTGCGCTGCTTTCTACCGCGGGTCGGCATCACGGTGTCTACCCGCGAGTCAGCTGTTTTTAGAGACCATCTGATTCGGTTGGGAGCCACGCGCTTTTCGGCCGGCTCCTGCACTGGGGTGGGAGGCTATGCACAGGCCAACAACACCGGCGACACCCCCCAGTTCGAGATCACCGACCAGCGCAATGTGGCCCAGGTGGTGCAGGCCATCAAAGAACAGGGTTATCAGCCGGTTTACAAAGACTGGGATATGATTCAATGAAAATCGATAAACCGGCGCTGCCCCACGGAATATATGGCATCACCGCCGAACGGTTCTCCTGCGGCCGATCCAATCTGGAAGTGGTTCGGCAAATGATTGCCGGCGGTGTAACCACCATTCAGTATCGCGAAAAGCGCCCCCATAAAAGTTTTGCCGCCATGTTACAAGAGTGTTGTCAAATTCGAGAAATGACCCGGCGCCAGGGTGTGATGTTTATCGTTAACGATTATGTGGATATTGCTTTGCTCAGTGACGCTGACGGTGTCCATGTGGGCCAAGATGACCTGCCGGTGGAAGCGGTACGCCAACTTTTGGGAGACCACAAAGTGATCGGGTTGTCCACCCATTCGCCGGCGCAGGCCCGCCGGGCATTGGCCCTTGGCGCTGATTATATCGGCGTCGGTCCCCTATTCAGCACACAAACCAAAGCGGATGTCTGTGCACCCGTGGGGCTTGGATATTTAGAAGATGTTGTTGAAAATGTGGCCATCCCCTTTGTGGCCATCGGCGGGATCAAGGCACACAATCTGGACCAGGTCATCCGGCATGGGGCCCGCACCATCTGCCTGGTCACTGAAATTGTGGGCGCCAAGGACATTGCCGGCACCGTAAGGCAGCTATCCGCCGCCATGGCCACGTCGTTGACTTGATTTTTAAAACAATTTGTCACGCCAGCTGAATTTTACAGTTTCATACCCTTCGGGCGCTAAATCCCAGCGTTTGCTGTAAACATGCAGACGGTGTGTTTCACCCTTGCGGTCATACACTTTGCCGCCCTCGTGTACCCAGGCCAGTATGCCGCCTTTCAGATTCAGCATGGCGATACCCTTGCGGGACTGTTCCTTGGCAAGCCGGCCGCTACGAAAACTGATGGTACAATACCCCACAATGGTTTTGCCCTCATACTTAGACGGGTCTGCTAGAAAATCCTCCTGACTGATGGCACCCTTCAGTTTCGATACTTTGATTTCCATTGGTTTGCGTATATCCACAAACACGACCCGGCCTTGATTCGCAAGGGCCATTGCCTCTTGGGGGGTGATATCCACGACGTTGGGAAAATATTTTTTCTTGTAGTTGATATACATGTTGGTGATGGTATTTTTTTTGTCGGCATCTGTCTGCTTTTTGCCAGCATAACAAGAGCTTGTCGTCAGACTCAGGAAGATCAAGGCCATTAGCATACCCAACCCCATCCTTAGACCTAAACGTTGGAGGATATGCATCGGCATCTGTCATTCATTCCGAAATAAAAAAAGTTGAATGAAACGTGGGTCGATATCCTTGGCTTCAAGGCGACCCAGCTCATTTTCCAATTGGTTGAACAAGTTTTCCAGTGCACCTCCCATGCGCTCAGTGATTTCATATGTCGCCAAACCGCTGGATTGTGCCAGCCAGTTTAAAAAGCGTTCGCGTATATCGTTACTGATGCGGCGCGGCGGTGCGTCCAATTCCCACAACGATTGGAAAAAAGGATAGAATTGGTCGGCATTCAGAGGTATTGGCGCTTGAACCCCGGCAGACATCGCCAAAGTGTGGTTGGCCCACAGCGTAAGCAGCAGGTTTTGATAGGTTAAAAAGGAGGGCAGTCGTGAAACGTTGATGTCGAGGGACATTAATGAGAGCAGATCATCAAAAGCGATGATCTGTGCCAGAACGGACTCGGTATGCCGGATGTCCGACAGTTTGGCAAATTCGCGATACAGCGCCCCATGGGCATAGTTGTCATAAAAAAGCGGTTTTTTAATCAGCAAACCACCCAGTACGCCTAACCACGCTTCTCCCCAGAAGTTCAGCGGCAGCCCTGCGCCGGCAAACCAACTGGTGCGATGCCATTGTTCGGCCCTCCACTTGAGTGCCAGCGCGCAGCCGTAACCCACCCGAAACAAATCACCCAAAAAACAAGCCTGCAACAAGGTGGCGTGGCCGTAAGCGGTGGGTTGCGCTTTTGCTGCGGCTTTTTCGATACCGATGCTGATGGTGTCGCTGACTTTGGACACCACTTGGGAAAGGGCCACTTTTTCTCGAATCTGGCGCTGATCAGCAGCAATCACCTGATTGCAAAGACCGGCAAACTCGCCTTGGAGACGCTGCAAGACATCATGGTCTTTGATCTGCGCCAAGGTCCGGGTGAACAGGTTGGCGGCATCTTGCCTTTGTGTTGGATCAACCGGCAATGGATAACTGTCCACGGTCCGGCCGCCTACGGCGCGGGGCTTAGGGGCACGTTTGCGCAATTCCGGCACGGTAAGGGGTTGATAGACGCCAACCGCTTCTTCAAAAGGTAAAAAACCCTTTTCGGCCAGTCGGATTTTATGCAATCGGTAAAGCTCTTCTTCCGCTTCAGCCGGAATGACGCTTGAAACGTTCAGCAGCATATCCCGGTAACCGATGGGGTCATAAACCGACAACCGGTTGAGCAGGTCCGTGATCAGTGCGTCCCGTTCCTTTTGCGGTTTTTGATATGATTCGGGGTATGGGCGCAATCGAATGTAGTAGGTCTGGTCTTCGGTAAAAAAACCGTCGCCGACCTCCGAGGGATCTTCGTCATATTCTCTGACATGCGTTTCGATGTTACGGAACAGGTAAAGGATCAACTCGTCCTGTTTTTCGTGAGTGATCCAATGGGTCAAACGGTCTGCGTCAGCCTTGAGCAGGCGTTTGATCCACAGGGTCAACGCGTGGGTATCCATGCGGTCTTTTATCCATGTCTCCATGTCCAAAAGATACTCCCACTGCTGGTTGGAGGCCAAAGCCAAGACGGGCAGGGCATCGTCCGGACCTACAGCATGCACCAACAAGTAGAAATCTTCCTCGGCCATGGATTGGACCAGGGTGACCGGCAGGGGGTGCTCGGCAATGGCCGCTAAAGCCTTCTCCGGGGTCATGGATAGGATTTGCTGACGCTCTAACGCCAATTGTTTTTCCCGCTCGTTTTTTAATTTTTTTGGAGAGGTGGGTTTGGGCATAAGGGTTACTTTTTCAGTGTTTGGTATTTAGTGTTTAGTGTTTGGCGAAGGCATCCAGTCTATTATCGGCGAGATCAGATGTTGATTTATCACCTTACCTTCCAGGTCAGAAATTAACAACGATATGTAATTTGATCAAGCCACATGGTGACGTCTTAAGCTAGCCATTCAGTTTGCCGTTCCAAGGCGCAAATTTGAGTAGCATCAGCATTCCAGGGATAGCGATGAGAGCGCAGAAGATAAAAAACAGGGTCCAGCCCATCTGTTGGGCCAAAATCCCCGAAGATGAGGCGATCACCACATCTGGGACCCGCATTAAGCTGGTGAGAAGGGCATATTGAGTGGCTGTGAATTTCTGATGGGTGATGCTGGCCATAAAAGCCAGAAAGGCTGCGGTGCCCATGCCGGCGCTGAAATTTTCAAATGCAATCACCCCCGCCAGAGCCGGTAGAATATTGCCCACATGGGCCAAAACGGCAAAACCTGCAGTAGAAATGGCCTGCAAAACACCGAAAATCCACAAACTGCGATTAATGCCCAGTTTGAGCATGATCAGGCCACCCGCCAAACCGCCGGCACTGATGGCCCAGAAACCAACGAGTTTTACCACAGCGCCGATTTGGGTTTTGGTAAAACCGATGTCGAGATAAAATGGCGTTGCGATTGCCGCTGCAATATTGTCACCTAATTTGTAGAGCAAAATAAAAACCAGCATCCAGATGGCCCCACTACGTTGAAAATACTCCACAAAGGGGTCGATGACCGCTTCTTTGTAATTGGTAGGGGTACCAAAGGGCGTGGGGGGTTCCGGTGTTAGCAATGTGGTAATTACGCCGGGTAACAAACAAGCTGCCAGAATGCAATGGACGGCAAAATAGGATAGATGATCGGCCATGATTAAACCGCCACTTCCGGCAACCAGCATACCAATGCGATAGCCATAGAAGTACAGGGACGAACCCAAGCCCAATTCTTGATCGGCCAGATCTTCCCGACGATAGGCATCGACGACAATGTCCTGTGAGGCACTGAAAAAGGTAACCAAGAGAGCCGCCACGGCGACCATCCACGGATTTGTCGAAGGGCTGGCGGAACCCAATCCCACTATGGTAACCATCAGGATGAGTTGAAACAGCAACAGCCATCCCCGGCGTCTGCCCAGAAGCTTAAATACGAAGCGATCCACAAGAGGCGACCAGATGAATTTGAGGGCATAGGGCAGCCCCACCAAAGTAAAGAGGCCGATGACGGCCAAATTGACACCCTCGTCAGCCATCCAGGCTTTTAAAACCGTTCGCGTGATATCCAACGGTAAGCCGCAGGCATAGCCCATGATAAAAGCCACCAGCATTCTGCGGCTGAAAAAGATTTTCAGTAGGGGCAATTGAGATTTAGTTGCCAGCAGCAGCTTTCTCCAACTGGGCCGGGGTGACAATGGCACCGTATTTTTCTTTCAGGGCCATCAAGCCTTCGCGCTGTTTTTTCAGCACTTCAAACAGTTGGGGCGGCAGGTTTTCTTCCTTGCCGTAGGCCTCCAACTGTAAATCGATACGCGAAACAATGTTGTCGATGTAAAGGGAGAACTGTTTGATGTACAATGCTTCTGTGTAGTCTTTGTCGATGCACTCTTTGAAAAGCGTTTTAAGATCCGGGTATTTGGGAAGGTAACCGATGGGGGTGTCGATGGCATCCACCTCGTTGTGAGCGCGGCGCTCCAGCCAGGACAGCCAGGCTTTGACGTCGCGTTTTTCGCCCAGCAGCCGGGTCCCTTCACCGCCGCGGGCTTGATGGGTCAGAAAGTAATTGAGCCCCGCCATTACGGGTCTTTTATCCGGGGCGATCTTAGGGCTTCCGAAGAATTTGAATTGGGCATCCATGTAATCGCCCAGAGCGCCGGGGATAAAAGGCGCGTTGGCCCAAGGGGCGCGTTTAACGCCGGTGGCGCCCACTTCGGTTGCTGTGGCGGCCGATACAATACAGGCTCCGATCACCACCCCTTGGTCGGGGTTTTTTGCAGCCCACACCGGCGGCATGGTATCGCTGTCGCGGCCGGAGTAGGTAACCACTCGTGTCTCAACGCCGGCCGGGTTTTCAGCCGCTTTGGAGTAGTTGCCCAAGGCCGACGAGGCCAGGGTGCAACGGGCATTGGGATGGGACAGCGGCACGGCCTTGCCGTTGGCATCGGTCATGCCTTTGCGCCAGGGGCCTTGAAAATTGAACCCTTTGTCCGGATGCGACTCGCCATTGCCCACCCAATGGGGTACCTTCTGATCATCGATTAATACGTTGGACCAGATGACCTCGGTACCCGGCGTACGCAGGCATTTCATCAGCAGGGGATCGCCCTCTTGGTTCACGTCTTCCACGATGCCGAAGATGCCGTTTTCCGGATTGATCGATCGAATCGTACCGTCATCGGCGATCCACATCTGGGCCAGGTCATCGCCCACGAAATGGTTGCCGGCCATGGCGGTGGTGGTTTTGCCGCAGCCACTGGGCGCCGCGCCGGTGACCCAGGTTACCCGGTCGCCTGGGCCGTCAATGCCGGTGATGAACATGTGCTCGGACAACTCCAAGGCACGTTTTTCGTAGACCGAGCGGTCCACGCTGAAGCGGTGGTTGCCTTTTTTCATCAGCAGGGTGTTGCCGGCATAGGTGCAGTTGAAACTATAGGTGGTGCGGAAGCTGCGATCCATCAAAACCCTGGCATGGGGTAAATCTTCGGGACGATTCAGGCCTTCGCTATGTATGTTCGTGTAGCAATGGCCGGCGCGATCCATCTCTTTTTCAAAATCATTGTAAATATTGCGGTAGAGCAGCTCGGCACTGTGGCACACATAGGCTGAGCTGGTGATCTCTATGGCGGGGTTGGTCACCTGGGCACCCACCGGTCCACGCGAGAAAAAGCCCACGATCATGGTGAGGCCTTTCATGATGCCCACCATGCCCGTGCGAATCGTCTCCAAGGCTTCCTGGCGGGACAAGCGCAGGCCCAGGGAGCTGACCAGTTCATCATCGTTGGCAATGTAGTAAGTGCGGTCGATGATGCGGCCTTGCTCCTCTTTCAAGTCAAAATGGATGGTGTGGTCCGGCATGGCCAGCGGCGCCTCTTCGCCCTTTTTCAAAGCCAAATCACGGATAAACTGTTGATCTTGCGTGGAGCCGGTATTGATAAAGACCGAATCGGGTTGGCACATGACAATGGCATTGGCAATGATTTTCAAAATGCTGGGGTTCTTAAAATTTGAAACGCGCTGGTAGTGCTCGGCATCCAGGTTTTCTTGAAGAATTTGGTGTGCAGCATCCAGCGTGGTGACTTTGCCAATCTCGACAACGATTTCAAATCCTTGATTGAATTTCATCTACGACTCCTTGTGTCCTTCCATTTATCCTGAGTAGGGTTTGATAATGATCTCCTGCAACGCGCGCTTGGGCACGTGGTGGATCCGGTCGACATCTCGCCAGTAGCGGATGTCACCCTGTGGATCCACCGGGTCGATTACCGCTTGCTCGATGGGTTTGCCGATGGCCAAGACCAAAAGGATATCCAGATAAGCGGGAATATCAAGTGCGCTGCTCAACTTGGGCCGATTCACTGCAGCGAGTATGCATCCGGCCAATCCGATTTCGCGGGCTCCCAACAGAATGCTTTGGCTGGCGATGCCGTGATCGCAATCCACTTTTCTGCTGATGCGTGTATCGTTGAGTACGACAATGTATCCGCCGGGTCGTTCACCTGCGTCGGGGCCATCCCATAATTTTAGATAGCCTGCCCATTTTAAGCAATCGAAAATTTGGGTATTGGTATCAGGGTGACACGATAAAACATACTTTAATGGCTGTAAATTGGCAGCGGATGCCGACATGCGCGCCAAATCCACCAATGCTGTCAGTGTCTCGATTTGGATGCGATGTTGTTCGTCGAATCGTCGGCAACTGCGGTTGGCTCTGATGAGTTCGGCAATCATTTTGGTGCTCCCATGCAGCCGATCGTCTCCTGAGGCGGCATGTGTTGCCTGATCCAGATCAGCACTTTGTCCATTTCATTGCCCAGTTCATGCAGGGCGTTTCCCCGATGGCTGAAGCGGCTTTTTTCCTCCATGCTCATCTGGGCAAATGTTTTGCCCAATTCAGGGCAAAGAAAAATGGGATCATATCCGAAACCGTTCTCTCCGACGGGTGCTTCGGTGATCAGTCCATCGCAACGGCCTTCGTAGGTCAGTGCAGCACCCGAGGGTACCGCAACAGAGATAACACACGCAAAATAAGCTTGACGCTGGTCTTGATTGCCCATTGCTTTTAACAATTTGGCGCAACGCTGGGCATCGGTGGCATCTTCGCCCGCGTAGCGGGCCGAGTGGACGCCCGGTGCGCCGTTCAGCGCGCCAACCACCAGACCCGAATCATCGGACAAGGCCGTAAAACCCAAGTAGCGTGCAGTTAAACTTGCTTTTTTATAGGCATTTTCTTCAAATGTGGCTCCGTCTTCCACGATGGGTGGGATGGGCCCGAAATCATCCAGATTACGGATATCGATGGGATAGTCTTTCAACAGTGACTTTATCTCTGCGGTTTTACCCTTGTTGTGGGTGGCCAGGACTAGGATGGTGCGGGCGTTCATACCGACCTCGATACTTTTGCAGATAACCAAAAATTTTCAAACCGCCCTGTGGTTCCCTCAGCACCAGGGTTGGGGATCCAGAGGTCTAAAGCATTCATTATGCAATGGTATCAGAATACGATCCCGGTAGCGTCGAATTTTGCAGGTGATTGATTATTCTAGATACAACGCCCGTTTATAAAGGAAATACCGCAAGTTGTAAATACAAATTTGTTAAAGCTCATGAACCGTTCTGCATCGCTGGCATGCATGTGGAAAATCGCTGTGGTTAACAGGTTGAGAGTATCCAATCCATAATCGTCGAAGCGTTTGCGATGTTGAAGTGAATTAAGAGGCCATGCCCGCCAGATGAGCGACACAAGCATGTTTCCATTCCTTGATATCGTCCAGCAAGTTGGCGTTTTTCAATAATTCATAATCCAGCCCGGCCACAACTGAGTTGGGCTCGTCCAGTTGGGGGCCGGTATTTGCCAAGGCATTGGCCACGTGGGTAATGATCAGGGGAGAAAGATTGTTAAAGGGCCTTTCGGATGGGGCGTGGTGAAAAGCGGCGCTATCGATGATGGCATCGGGTAAGCCCCACAATCCTAACAAGTAGGCCCCTACACCGGCATGCGTCGTACCCAGCATCGCCAATTCGGCCTCAGAGATTGAAACAGATGCCTCAGTCCTCATTTTTAGGATTTGGGCAAATTCCTTGGGCAAATGAGAGGCCAATAGCAAGGTGCCGATGTCGTGCAGCAATCCTGCTATAAATGCTGTTTCCGCCGTTTTGTGATCCATTCCGGTCTTTAGGGCGATAATTTTGGCAAATGTGGCCACGGTCATGCCGTGCTGCCACAAATCTTCAAGTGAAAAACCAGGAATTTTAACATGTTTGAATTTGTCAAAGGTGCCTGAGGTCAACACAAGGGCCTGGATGATATCAATGCCCAGCATGCTGACAGCCTTGGCCGGATTAGAGATGTGTTGGGGTAATCCAAAGAAGGCCGAGTTGACCAGCTTTAGAATTTTGACGCTAAAGGCAATATCTTTTGCAATGATATCCCCCACCTTTTGGATGGAGGCTTCTTCCGACTTGAGCTCTTCCATCAATTCCACGTACAGGGCGGGCAAGCTGGGAAGTGAATCGATCTGGGAAACGACTTTTTTGAGGGGGCCCTGCGCCAGCAGCGCCTTCATTAAAAATGCGCGTGAAATGGTTGCCTTAAGGGTTTCATCTTCGCAAGGTTTGGCCAGATATTGGTGGGCCAGATCCACTGATTTGAGAATCACGTCGCGATCGGAATACCCGGATAGAATAATCCTGACGACCTGGGGGTGTTGCTCTTTGACCGTTTTTATAAAATCAAGGCCGTTATGGTCCGTAAATACCGTTTCCGTCACCACCACATCGGCCGGCTTTGCGTTCAGGTCTTGCAAGGCCTCCTGGGGGTTATTGGCAAAACGCATATCCCACTCTTCGCGCATACTCCGGAAGCTGCGTTTTAGCGCTTTGTGAACAAAACGTTCTTCATCAACGAAAAGAATGGTTTGGCTCATTTTAATAAACTTTCATTGGCTGACTTGGGTTGACCTTAATATGCCACACTCGCTTAAACCGGGCCTTGGATCCAGTACGCTGCTGATTTGGTAATCTGCCATGTGATAAACGTTGGGGAGCAATTCAGTCAATGGGAGGCCAGATGCGGTTGAGAAAACAAAACGATACTCTGTCTACATATATCCCGAACCCGGCAAATGCAAGAATTGGGTGTTCATATTTTTTCCCGTGCTAAGGGCATATTGCCCATATCCACTTGGTATAAGACTTTTCAGTTTTGCTTATCGGTATCATCGGAACAAAACTTAACCCCATATTGCATTAGGGAGCATTTTAGATCAAAATAGACACGAATCCGCCTTTCCGGGATATGCTTTTGACCCAACTTTTTTTGCAAAGGAATATGAATTGATTAGCGCCGGTTTGACAGGTGGTATCGCATCGGGGAAATCAACAGTTTCTGGCATCTTGAGACGTGCCGGTGCTCGGGTGATCGATGCGGATCAGATTGCCCGGCAAGTGGTCATGCCCGGTTTACCCGCCTGGCAAGCTATAAAGGCTGAGTTCGGAGATGATGTGCTATTGCGGGACGGGGCCATAGACCGCGGCATGTTGGGAGAAAAAGTGTTTAATGACATTGCGTTACGGAGGAAATTAGAGGCCATCGTTCATCCCCACGTCAGGGAGCAGATGGCCGCCGAAATCAAGCGCACGACACGAACGGTACCCCATGCCGTTGTGATCCTGGATATCCCTTTATTGCTGGAGGCGCATATGATGACCCAGGGTTTGGCCGAAATCATAGTGGTCTATGCGCCTGAGGCGGTTCAATTGCAGCGCCTGATGCAACGCGACGGTTTGAACCGTGAGGCGGCCCAAGTGCGCATTAAAGCCCAGATGCCCATTGAGGAAAAACGTCGTCGGGCCTCTATCGTTATCGATAACAGTGGCGATTTGGCGTATACCGAGAAACAGACTCTGGCCGTCTATCAGAATCTTCGCCGGCGGGCCGCTGAAGGTTAACCGATAAAATAAAATGCTAACTGTCCTATTTTTTTCATTTTCCATCTATTGTGCCTATCCTCGCCCTTTATCCTATTGATGTTTGTTAACGGTTCAGGTTCGCCTTCATGGCGATTGCGCCTTTCGCTGAATTCGGCATGCTCGTTATTTTTTATTTTTGTGAGCTATATCACAGACATTGAATCTTTGATGACGGAATATAACGATGCAGTCAACTCGATTTGCCAGGCTGGTTCCCTTCCTCTCCCGATGGTTCCGTGACGCTTTTCATGTACTTTTCCGCTGCGGCATGCACCACTTACCCAACTGTTCCAGTCTATTTGGCAAATTCATCGATCCGTCATACGGCGCCTGGATATGTGCAAAACAATGCTTGAGCAGACTTTACTGCAGAGCGTTCCCTGCTACGGCCTGTAGAGTGCAGATCTTTCGGTGCCATTATCAAGCGAGGTGCATCATGTTTGAATTCAAGTCCATATTTTTCCCAGATCCCGGATACCAGTTTGTCGCCTTCCTATGCTATGGGCTGGTATTCTTAACGGCCTATAAACGGTTCAATACACTCATCATCAATTACGGGGCCTACGATGCCCCAGGGACCGCACGCCCATGGACAACCTGGCTGCGCTATCATACGGCCGCCGCCATCTATGCATGCATGTATGCTGTTGCATTCGCAGTCCTGTATCAATTGCTTCATCGCCATCCGGTGCTCATCAATGCCGCTATCGACTGGGTGGGCCGGGAGAATCCGGCCGGCCAGGCACTCGCTGAGCTGGGCCAGGATATCAAACTTTTTATTCCCATTCTGGCCCTCCTGCTTCTTATCCTGGGCGCCGAAAAATATCGTCGGACCTCCGCTGTGGACCGCAAGCTGCGCTACTATTTTCAGCAATTGGGGTCGATTCCCAGAGCCATTTCGGTCACCATCCGCCAGATGAAGAGGGTCGAGATCGACGGTCTTGCCGACATCTGTATCGACCGTTTGACCGCGGAGATGAAAGAGGAGATCATTCAACCGGTGGTCATAAAAAATTCTAAATCTCTGGAACACCTCTATCTGAGAGCCTGTCACCTCTTTCACCAGGTCAAGGGGTGGAATAGCATCAGTTCGGAGTTCTATCCTTTCCAGTCAGCCTATCATCAGGCTTTCGAGAACATTAAAACCCGCTATGCCAAGATTGACCGCAATGCCAGGCGCTACTACCAGTGGAAACAGAATTTTCATACCGACGCCGATTTGCACGCCCATCCAGGTAAGGGGCAGGCTCGGTCGCGGTTTGGGGCGGCCTATCCGAAGCTGTTGACAGAGTTGCGCAAAGACCTGAAAGACGACCTGAAAAACATATTGGACAATATATACATATTCATCGCCTGTGCCGTGCATAACAAGGGACTTACTGTCAAGAAACGTATCAAGCTGCTGCAATCATTCGGATTTGAAATCTCCGGCAAAGAAACCGAAGATCCCCAAAGCGTTGATCCCAACGACATGACCATTCTCGCCATTTTCTTGATATTCGTGACCCCTCTGGCGGCGGTTTTCGCCAGGCTGGCAGGAGCCCAGCACCCGGCTGCGACCCAATCCGCGACTTACGTGGTCTGGTCAGCCATGGCCCTTTTCGTGGGGTTGGCCAGCGTGGCCATTCCCATTATGGTCAAACAACGCATGGCGCATTCCGATGGGCGCTTCTGGCGATGGATCAAACCCCGGCGGGGTCGGCCATGGTGTTCTTACCTGGTATCCGGACTGTTTGCCGGAATTGCCGGCTGTTTTGCAATCATGCTGCTGAATCTATTTAGCCCGGAAAAAGAAGCGGGAAAATTTGTTCAGACTCTTATGCGCATCCTGCCGTGGGGTCTGGTTCCCATTTGCGTTGCCTTTATCTTGGGGTATCATCTAGACCGCAAGCGATACATGGGCAGGACCACGATTGCCATTGAGATTGCAACCACAGCGTTGGCCGCGCTGCTAGGCACCATATTGGCCCTGCTCATCAATGCCGGCATTGTGACGATGGCAGAACTGATCCCCAGAATGTATTTCACGCTGCCTGCTGCGGTCCTGCTGGGAAGTTTTATCGGGGCGGTGGTTCCGTACCGGCTCCGGCGACAGAAAAATATGCAAATCATGATGCACGAAGCCGACAGCGATATTAAAGAGATCATTCACAAATGCGTCACCGATCTTGCCGAAATCGCGCGTTCGGGAAATGTCACCGTCAGTACCGAGATGGCAGCTACCATCCCCTTGTTGAGCATCGACACCAAGCAGGTCGCCCTGGCCGTCTACGGGCTGTTGTCAAATGCGCTGGAGTTTACGCCCCAGGAAGGTCGGATCACTCTTTCGGCCGGGCAGGACGAGCATGGCGGCGTAACCGTCGCAGTAAAGGACAACGGTATCGGTATGTCCGGAGCCAAGGTGGAAGCCATCCTGGATACCAAGGACGATGCCCTTGACGATGCATGGTCCCGGGTTGGAGAGAGCGATTACGCCGATCTGCTTCAGGTATACGCCATCGCCTGGAAGCATGGCGGCCTATTTACGCTGGAGAGCAAACGCTGGACAGGCACTACGGTGACGATTTCCTTTCCGAAGGAGCGAGTCTGCAGCAAAGGGAAGGATAGACGGCGCATTCCCCGGATGGTTGCCCCGGTCGAAGCTCTGCCGGCATGAAAACACCGGAAGGTTTCAGTTCGCCAGATAAATAACCACTGTGTTGAGGATAAGAGAAACCTAGGCCCCTCATCGAAAAATAGGTACGCAACACCTTCCAGGCGCATTGGTTCAGTTTGGCTTTTGGTCGATGTGCGGCACCTGATGCTCTAAAGTTTTCCCCAAAAGATCCGAAATCGGATATAACAAAATTGTTTTTGGAGAAAACCAATGCGTGCACTCATTGTAGAGGACGATCCGATATGCAGCAAATTGTTGCACCGGGTATTATCGGCTTATGGCCATTGCGACACTGCTGCCAACGGCAAGGAGGCGGTGAACGCATTTCGGCGCTCATTAAATGAGGCCAACCATTATAATCTGATTTGCATGGATATCAGAATGCCCGTACTCGGCGGACAGGCGGCCCTGCGCCAGATCCGCGAAGTAGAAAAACAGGTCGGAATTTCTACCACCGATGAGGTCAAAGTGATCATGACCACAGCCTTGAGCAGGACCAGCGAAGCAGCCGAAGCTTTATTTAAAGGCGGCGCTTGTGCATACTTCGTCAAGCCAATAGAAATGACTCATTTTATTAATGAATTAAAGGAACTTAATATAATCCCCACATGATCCGGAATGAAATGGGTGCACAATAAAGATTCGGTCATGCATCTCCCGGTTTAAATTCTGTTTTGGCTCAAGCCACAAAGATTTAAGAATAAAGGTTAAAGTTTAAAGGTGTTGTTGGCGGCCGATTCATAAGCTGTCACATCGCAAACATATCGCAGGTATGCAGATAATGTTGCTAACAACCGCCAAACCCATTTTACACCTTACTTTCGGGACACAACACCAGGTAGAAGCGTCACGACCAGCATGCATGCCAGCGCGCCAATGCATGCGGCCATAAATACACTGTTCACCCCTCCGATCACTGCTTCACGAAGCGCTGTCAGCGTCGTTTCCGGCAACATTTGCCCGATGTCCGGTTTTAGCAGCACTTCCGGATGGTCGGCAATTTGTTGCAACAATTGACCCTGGCCGGCATCACCCACCCCGCCATGGGCCACCCGGGCCACCGTTGCAGCGATCCGGCCGGTGACCAGCCCGCCGCAGACACCCACCCCCACCGTGCCACCCAGGGTGCGGGCGTACTGATGCGTTCCGGTGGCCATGCCCAGGTCGGCCGGCGGCACGCTCTCCTGAACCACAAGGAGGGTGGAGAGCGTAACAAATCCCATTCCAGCGCCCACCAGTAAAAAGAGCAGGGCCTGAGTCAGCATGCCGGTCTGGGCCGACATCAGCAGCGTACCCACGCTGCCTGCAACCAGCAACACGCCTCCAACCAGGGAGGTGGCCCGTTTGCCGCTGCGGTCTACAAAACGGCCTAAAAACAAGGACCCCATGGACCAGCCGAAACTCAGCGCCAGCATGGCCATACCCACCTGCATGGCAGTGCGGCCCTGGCCGGCCTGGATAAACAGCGGTGCATAGGCAAACAGGGAAAAGATGGTGAAGCTGGAACAAAATACGGCAAGATTGCTCAAACCGAAATCCCTTTGCATCAGGCGCTTGAGCGGCAGTACCGGATCCAGCGCCCGTTTCTCGGCCCAATAAAAGGCGGCCGCCCCCACTGCAGAAAGCGCCAACAGCCCGGCTACCTGCTGCGAAAACCAACCATAGGATCTTCCCGCCAATAAAAAGGCCAGCATCAACGCCAGAATGCAGACGGTCATGGATACCAACCCTGCCCAATCCAGCCGCACCCTGCCGCGCTTAGGACGCACCTCCTTTAAAAAACATCCGATACCCCACATCGACAGCATCCCGAGAGGCAGGTTCATAAAAAAGATCCAGCGCCAGTTGAGGTAGGTCACCATGGCAGCTCCAAGCGTCGGACCCACCACACTGGCCAGACCCCAGACGGCGCTTGCCAGCGACATGGTTTTGCCGCGCCGGTGGGGTGGCGAAATGTCGGCCAGGCAGATGTAGCTGAGGGCAAAAATGCCGCCGGCGCCCACCCCTTGAAAAGTCCGCCAGATAACCAGCCAGCCCATGGTGGGCGCCAGCCCGGCCGCAAGCGAAGCGCCGCAGAATATGGCAATGGTAAATAAAAAAATCGGACGGCTGGGATAGACATCGGTCAGCTTGCCGAAAATCGGCAGAAAAACCGCCCTTGACAGAAAATAGGCTGAATAGACCCAACTATAATAAGCCAGTCCTCCCAATTCTGCCACGATGGTGGGCATGGCCGCAGACATCACCAGCGCGTCTACAGCGCCGAGAAATAGCGACACCAGCGTCGCGCCGACAATCCAGGTACGGGCCGCGCCGGTGGGATATTCGATGGGTGGATGGTTTGCAGAATCTGGTCGTTGCATAGTATTTGCCCCATATGTAAATAATGAGAAGCTATCTCAAAAAACGCTTATGGGTCAACGGTGATGGGTGGGGCCGCAGTGATAGCCGGTCAAGACACCCGTCAGATCACAGGGTAAAGTCAAGGCTCACCTTGGCCGATAGTATAGCTGAAGTCTGATATGAAGACGGAAGCTATAATATGGACCGCAGCAAAAACATCTTGATCAGTATGATAGCCGCATGCCTGCTTATTGTATGCACCTCAGCCGGTGTATTGATGATGGCCGGGCATGCAGCGTCCTCGCGGCGCAGATCCGTGCACGGGTACCCTGCACGGGTTTTTCAAAAAAACAGCGGAACCGCCCCGTTTTTAAAGGAACGAATTTTCTACCGGGACGGCCGCATGACCGGGAAACTGGTGTTCTGGAACAACCAGCCCTGGGAACGCACCTTGTTTGAATACATGGATGAGCTTTCCCTCTACAGCGTTCAATCCATGGTGTATCATGATCAAAAAATATCCCTGGTTCGTAAAGATCTGTTTCATACTTCCGGCGCAGACAACCACCAGGATCGGATTATTGAAACCTGGTACTATCATTTTGACAAAGACCGGACCAACTCTCTGCGGCAAATGGATACCTATTGGCCGGAGACGCACCTGGTCAGAGAACGGCAGGTGTTCGACGAAACCGGGGGCCTCAAAGCCAGGGCCCTGTTTGAGTATGTCCCGGGTGCCGGCTCTCCTGAACCGGATGAAAATGAAGAAATACATACGGTTACACGCATGACGCTGATTGACGACGAGGGTAGCGTCGTCTCGGATTATCGCGAAAGAACCACGGTCGATCTGCAATCATTGTATGCCGGGAAGGGGCTGTCCGAAAAGGAGATCGGCCGGCGGGTTTCGATTTTCAAGTCGGCCTCCCGAATCCCGGTCCTGATCATGGATGGCGGCATCGATATCGGCCATCCGGATCTGGCCTATAAACTTTGGCGCAACCCCAGCGAATTACCCGATGGGAAGGATGATGACGGCAACGGATTAATCGATGACATTTACGGTGTTACCGATAATCCGCGATTACGGCAACCGGTTCATGACTTGCGCCTGCCGCGTTTCGGCCTGCCTGCCTTTTCCCATGGCACCCTGGTGGCATCCATCGCTGTGGCGGGCAGAGAGGATATCGCCCTCATGGCGGCATCGGAGGTGACCATCGTCAACTCATCAGGGTTGTTGCCCAAGATTGAGCGCCTGATTCAGAGCCATGGGGTTCGATACACCAATATGAGCTTTGTTTTCGACAAACAGCTACTCTCTTTCGATTTCAGGGCCGAGCGCCCCTACCAAATCCGGCAATTGATCGAAAACACCCCTGAAACCCTGCATGTGGTTGCGGCCGGCAATGGTTCGCCCATGAACGGCAGGGGATTCAATGTCGACCGGCTCCGCAGGACCGGCGATCTGGTCCCCGTCATGTTGCCCCAGGACAACATTCTGGTGGTCGGTGCCCTGGATACCGATCATCTCGAGCTAGCGGATTATCCCACTTATAAAGTGGCCCCTTTCAGCAACGTGGGTGAAATATCCGTTGATATCCTGGCGCCCGGCACTCAGGTCTGCGGCGCTAAGGATGGAGGCGGTACCATTTGCGAGGATGGCACTTCATTTGCTACGCCCTACGTGCTCAACCACGGCGTCCTGGCGGTGGCAGAGGCCAACACCGACCTGGATATTTACGCCATCAAGCAGATCCTGATGAAAACTGCGTACATACCGGATCTGGATTATCCTTTTCCCGTGCGATCCGGCGGTATCCTCCATCCCCGGCGCGCGGTGGCGGCAGCCCGCTGGCTCCTGAACCATCCGAACGAGACTCCCGAAACTGCCGCACTGGCCGTCCGCCGGGCGGATCCAGCACCTATCCCGGGTGAAGGCAACGACGACAGGTATTTAAATGCCCTGCGCGCCTTCTGGTCCCTGCACCGCATGAACCATCCCCAAACCTGGTATGCCCGCACTGCAGGAGCGCCCGCCGTTAATAAATCACCCTAGCGTGGACTGGCGGCACACCTCGGTCATAACAGAAAAAACCGCCCACCTGCAGGTTGCAGATGGGCGGTCGGTTGGTTTGGATCAGATTCTTGATCTGCCGCTAGGCGGAAGATTCCGTCGTTTTTTGGTCGGCCAACAGCATGGCTTGCTTGGCGCGTTTTTTCTCCAGACTGCCATTGAAAAAATAGAGCCAGTGCAAACTCAGCAAGTAAGAGAAGGCATAGGTGCCGATGGCGATATACACGAAGGCTTTGAAGATATCCCAGTTGGACCCATTCAAGGAGAAGCCGGGCACATAACCGAACAGGAACGGGCCGAGGTAGAGAAACTTGGCGAACTTGAAGCTTGAAAACGCCGTGCGCCACATATTGGCCTTGGCGATGGTGGCGCCGGCAAAGGCGGCGATGCACACCGGTGGCGTGATATTGGAGTCCTGGGAGAGCCAGTAGACGATCATATGGGCGGCAACTTCATTGACCCCCAGATGGGTCAGGGCCGGCACGGCTACCACGGCGGTAATCAGGTAGGCCGCTGTCACCGGAACGCCCATGCCCAGCACCAGTGAGGCTATAGCGATCAACAAAATAGTGAGCACCAGGGACCCGCCGGCCAGTTCAATCACGATGTCGGCAAATGTCAGCACCAGGCCGCTGTAAGTGAGCACGCCGATGATGATGCCGATGACACCCACGGTGGCGCCGATCTTGAGGCTGCTTTCGGCCCCCTTGCGCGACGCATACACAAAGCGCTTCAACTCCATGGGAATATCGGCGCCTTTGGCGCGCCGTTGCCAGGCAATAATCGCCCCGACAACGATACCTGCCAGCATCAAGACATTCGGGGAGAGGATTTTTCTGATGGAGGTAATGGCGGCATCGCTGGCCACCATGCCCCCCAGCGACAGCAGTCTTTCTGCAATTAAAACCATGAGCATGATCCAGACAATGGTCAGATCGATTTTGGTATCCATGGTCTTGTGACTGATGGCGACACAGGTGGCCAGGCCGATGATGGCGGAATAGGCCGGTGAATAGCCGGTAAGCATAAAATAGGTAATGACCACTAACGGTAAGGCATACAGCCACTCTTGCTTTAATATTTTCCAGGCGCTTTCTTTGCTTTTTTCACCTTTGATGCCGTGGATTTTGGCTTCGTAATGAACCATGGTGAATACGCTGAAGACATACATCAGCGCGGGAAAGATGGCGATCAGCATGATACGCGAATAGGGCAGACCGGTAAGTTCGGCCATGATAAATCCGCCGGCTCCCATGATGGGGGGCATGAACATGCCGGAGATGGAAGCCGCCGGTTCAATGCCGCCGGCCACGTGGGGCCGGAATCCGGCCTTTTTCATCATGGGAATGGTAAAGGTGCCGGTGGAAACCGTATTGGCAATGGCACTGCCGGAGATGGAGCCGAACAAACCCGAGGCGATGACTGATACCTTGGCCGGTCCGCCGACCCGATGCCCCACGGCGGCCAGGGGAAAATCGATGAAGAACTTCTGGGCTCCCGATGATTCCAAAAAGGCGCCGAAGAGCACGAACAGGATGACATAGGTAGCCAGCACGTTGGCCATAATTCCGAAGACGCCGTCGCTTTTGTAAAAGATGGAGGTGCACACCTGGGGCAGGGTGTCCCCGGCATGGGAAATAAGATCCGGCATATAAGCGCCGAAAACGCCGTAGAGGATCATCAGGATGCCGATGAACACGAAAATCTGGCCCACGACACGGCGGGCCACTTCAATACCGATGAGTACACCGATAATGGCCACATATTGGTCAAACAGGGTCTCGGCACCGGTACGGTAGTTGATGGCTTCAAAATTGACGATCCAATACCCCACCGAGAAAATGGACAACACAATCAGGACGTAGTCCACCACCCGCATAATTTTGCTTCCGGATCGATAAGCCAGAAACACAAGGATATAGGTGATGATCACATAGATCCCGCGATGATACTGGGTGGCCATTGGTTTGACCACGGCAGCGTAGGAATAGAAAAGCACCAAGGCGCAGGCCAGCACATCAAAGATAATTTTTTCGTATTTGTTGAGTTTCTCGTACACGTTTTACCTGCCTGTATTCTGGGGGAGGATGTTTCATCCGTTCCATCTATCGTTCAATTTTGTACAATAATAGCAGATCCATGATCCAAATGCCATAAGGGTGGCGCATCATGATGCAAATCAAACGCGATACATGAATGCAGGATTAAGGAGAACAGCGCCGATCCTGGATCGGGCCGTTCTCCTTGACGGCTGCAATCAATTGGTTGCTGCTTTTATTTCATCATCCCTTTTTCTTTCCAGAACTTGATGGCGCCGGGATGCCATGGCGTAACAACACCTTGGGTGCCGGTGTTAAGGCTCATATTTTTAAAGGTTTTTTTCTGCTCCTTCATATGGGCCAGACCCTCATCCGTGTAAATCAGAGAGAGCAGCTTATAAACCACGTCATCGGACACTTTGTTGTTGGCGACCCACAGGGCGCTGTCCTGGAAAGAGGGCACATCTCTGTCGACGCCGCGATAGGTGCCTGCGGGAACAGACAATTTGCCGAAATAGGGATATTTAGCAAAAAAGCCTGACGCTTTGGCATCGGCGGCCAGATCCACCATGTCGATATCGTTGGTCTGGGCGGCCATGATGACGGCACCGCTGGGGAAAGCGGTAAACAGCCAGAAAGCATCCAATTGCTTATTTCCGAAAGCTGCTGCGGCGTCGTTGTATCCCATGGCGTTGCGTTCGATTTTGTCCCAAACACCCATGTGGGTGAAGAACAGCTCGCAGTTGGCGAAAGCACCGGAACCGGCGTTGCCGACGCCCACTTTCTTGCCGACCAGGTCTTTGGTGCTTTTTATGCCGGAGCCTTTACGCACCACCAATTGGGCTGGCGCACCATACAACCAGGCGACAGCCATGACGTTTTCATATTTCTTGGAGTCGTTTTTCATCATACCGTTGCGGCCCAGGAATACATGGCCGGAATAAACGGTGCTGAACTGTTGCTTACCGGCATCGGTTTTTCTCAGGTTTTCAACCGATCCGGCAGAAGTCTGCGCTTTTACAGTGAAATCTTTGATGGCCTTAACCGGTTTATATGTTTGAATACCATTGGCCACGACTTGGAAGGTGCCGCCGGCAGGGCCGCCGCCGAAGATGATGCGCTTTTTAGCGAAGGCGCTGGGAGTGACGGTAAACGCCAAAGCAACGGCGAAAAGCGCAATAAGTGCAATTTTAAATGTACGTTTCATGGAAAATCCTCCTTATCTTGTTGACAGTGGGCGATCCTTTGATGTTCTGGGAATAATGAAAAGCAATCTAACTTAGGTGACTGTGGATATCGAAAACCACCTCCTCTCTGAGAGTTTGGCTGAATTAACGTATATGCATGATCCCTCTCCTTGATTTGCAGTTAAGCTTCCTGAAAATGTTGCCCGTGCAGTTGAACCTTCTCCATGACCTTTGTTTGTCTATTCTATTGAGGCAAGAGCGTCAATTGGTCGATTTCTGATTCTGTTGTAAGAATTTTACTTACCTTCAACGACAACAAATGATCCGTCCCATCCATGGCGATGACGCTCGTGATGGGCTACCCTATGATCTGTTGATTTGGGTATCCATGATTTTCGATTTGACACATCTATGGATATTGCTTATAAAAAATAATCGTTGCAATCGGTTATATGTTTTGCTCCTGTTCGATTGCGGATCGGTTCAATTGAAGCGCGAGAGGATGCTGTTGTGGCACGGGCTGCTGAGACCCATACGATACCCGCCGACTTTAGGACTCAAGACACCAGGACCTTATTGTTATTGGCTTCTGCGCTAGGGCTCAAGGACCGTTATACCCACGGCCATGCCCATCGGGTTGCTGCTTATGCCAAGCGTCTTGCGCTATGTCTAGAAATGCCCACGGACATTGTTTTACAGATCGCCATGGGGGGGATGCTCCACGATGTGGGTAAACTGGCGTTGAGTGACGCCATTTTCAGTCACCGGGAAACGGCGCTGTCCGAAGAGATGATGTCAGAGGTTCGCAACCACACTTTGATCGGTGCTGCCATGCTTAAAAAGGCCCACTGCCCGAGCATTATTGCCGAAGCGGTGCTTTTTCACCATGAACGCATCGATGGGAGCGGCTATCCTTTCGGCCTTGAAGGAGACGCTATTCCGCTGAGCGCCAGAATTGTCAGTATCGCCGATTGTTTTGACGCCATCACCACTGACAGGCCCTATCAAAGCCGTAAGAGTCGTCAAATGGCTTTCGAGGTTTTGCACGAGTTTGCGGGGACTTACTTTTCCTCTGATCTGGTCCCGTTGTTCATCAGAGACATCCAGCGCCACGGCATGGTGTTTGGGAACACAATCTCCTACACAGGTTCATCGGAGTTATCTTTCTGATCTCTCCCCAATTTGATCTAAATAAACCCGAACATTATCGATGAGTCGTGTCGCGCCGAAGTTAACGGCCGCTGCAATGAGAACGTCACCGGCCAAAAATTCCAATTCGACCAACGTGTGGGCATCCACCACAGTGACATAATCGATGGTCGCCTCTTCCACTGCCTGCAGGTGGGTTTGAATCATTTGGACAATGGCAGCCCCTTGCCGTTCACCCTTGCCGATCATCTCCCGGGCCCGAAAAAGCGCCTGGGACAGCATCACCGCATTCGCCCGCTGAGCAGGTGACAGATAGCTGTTTCGCGAGCTCATGGCCAATCCGTCGGGTTCGCGAACGGTGGGGCATGCCACGACTTGCAGACCGAAGTCCAGATCACGCGACATTTGCTCGATGACGGCCACTTGCTGGGCATCTTTCTGACCGAAATAGGCCCTGTCGGGGGTCACCAGATTGAACAGTTTTGCCACCACCGTGGTGACGCCTTGAAAGTGAGTGGGCCGCGAAGCCCCACACATCACCTCTGCCATAGGGCCCTGAACCGCCACTTGGGTGGTAAAACCCTTTGGATAGAGTTGCTCGGTATCCGGAAAAAAGGCCAGGTCCACATTTTCGGCCTGCATCAGCTTTTGATCGCGCTGGGCATCACGGGGATAGGCCGTCAGATCCTCGTTGGGACCAAATTGGATCGGGTTGATAAAAACGCTGACCACCACCACGTCGTTCTCTTGACGGGCCCGACGCATCAGCGACAGATGCCCTTCATGCAGGAATCCCATGGTGGGAACAAAGCCGATCGATTGGCGGCTGTGGCGTGCTTCCTTAATTGCTTGGCGCAGGGCGGCTTTGGTTTCGATGATTCGCATGAATAAAATAGCTTTAAGTGTTAAGGGTCAAGTTTTAAGTTGATGTATTCTATCGATTTATCTTAATTTCTCTAATAAACTCTCGTCCATGGGAAAACTGTGTTCAGCGGTGGGAAACTCGCCGCTTTTGACTTCCTCGATATACTGTTTCACCGCAGCAACAAAGGTGTCGCCGCCGGAGGCGTAAGTTTTGACAAATTTGGGGCGCATTTTGCGAAACATTCCCATTAGATCATGAATGACCAGCACCTGGCCGTCACAGTGAACGCCTGCGCCGATGCCGATGGTGGGGATCTCTAATTTTTGCGTGATCACTTTGGCCAGACCATCGGGTACAGCTTCAAGAACCAGACCAAATGCACCGGCATCTTGAAGCAACAAGGCATCATCGATCATTTGGCGGGCGGCTTCGATGTCCTGTCCCTGTCGTTTGAAACCACCAAAGACATTGACAGATTGGGGGGTCAATCCCAAATGGCCGAGTACGGGTATCTGCGCTTTGATGATCGCGCGCACTTTGTCGATGATGGCCGGTCCACCTTCGAGCTTAACCGCCTGGGCGCCGCCCTCCTGGACGAAGCGGCCCGCATTGCGCACGGCCGCTTCGGTGCTCACATGGTACGAGAGAAACGGCATATCGCCGATGAGCAAACCATGGCGGGTGCCTCTGGCCACTGCCTTGGTGTGATGAATCATATCCTCCATGGTGACTTTTAAGGTGTCATTGTAGCCCAACATCACCATGCCCAGCGAGTCACCCACGAGGATGCAATCTACGCCCGCTTCTTCCAATAACGTGGCTGTGGTGTAATCATATGCGGTCAGCATACTGATGCGTTTGCCTTCGGCTTTGGCGCGCTTCAACGATTGAACGGTAATTTTTTTGTCTGCCATGGCGTACACTCCCTCGGGGTTTTGGACCCGGTTCAAGATTTACGGTTTGTGATTTCCGGTTCATGCTTGGGAAAGATATGCGGCCTATTATAAAAATCGGGTTTCCATTCACCCTTTGTCTTGTAGTATCTTTTTCACTGCTTCCGCTTTATCAGGATCTTTAAGCACGGCCTGGGTGGCAAGTTCAAGTGTTTTTAATCCTAAGAATTCATAGCTTTGTCTCAAGTCGGCCAATCCGTGTTCTTTGAGGGCTGCCAAGTGAGTGGCTATGGTGCCCGCATCACCGCGCGCAATGGGACCAGTCAAGGCCCGGGCAGGACCGGAATCAACAATATTGGCCAAGGTCCCCTCGATTAAGGGATGCATGGCCCTCAAACCTTGCCGGGCGTCAATACCGCTTGCTTCTAAGGCGGTCAAACCTGCGGCGATCAAGGTGACCAAATAGTTGGATAGGATGCAGGCCGCCAAATGGTATAGGGGTTTATGGGACGGGTGGATGCGAAAGTAGGGACTGTCACTTTGTTTTAATAGTGCCTCCACCGCCCCCAGTCGCGGGTCATCTCCCTCTAAGCTGAAATAGGTGTTGGGCAGGTCCTTTAGCGCCTTTTGTTCATCGGCAAATGCTTGCAAAGGGTGGAGGCTGAAAACTGCGGCACCTCGCTTGGCGGCGTCCGCGAGTATCAGCGATGAGTGGGCGCCGCTCATGTGGCCCACCAGGTGATGCGGGCCAATCTTTTTCTGCCGGCATAGGGATTGACAAACACCGGCAATCTGGTCATCCCGTGTGGTGATGAGCAAAATTTCGCTTTTTTCGGCGGCTTCGCCAGCGCTTTGCCAAGCCGTGCTGTGGGTGGCTTGACTGGCGTGGGCGACTTTTTCGTCGTGGCGATCATAATAGCCGCTGATTGTAATGCCGCGGGTTTGCAGATGGCGGCCATACACGGTGCCGACCTTGCCGGCACCAATAAATCCGATACCCATTGTCAGTCCCCCACTTTCATTACAATGCCATGGTTAAAAGATGGAATGGGAGAATCGCATCCACGAGGATAGTCGGCCCTTACGTATCACGATAAACATCTTTGGAGATGAACCGTTGATTATACAGAACCATTCCCGAATCTTGTGCGATCTTTTGATCTTTAAATCCAACTGCGACAGTGATATAGTCTCATGATACGCGTATATGTCAAGTTTTTCCGTGGCACCAGTAACTGGGGTAGCGTCTGGTATCGGATGCCATCAGCATGCAGGAACGTGAATTTTGGCCAAAGATGCTTTCAAATTGGACCGTGATTCAGATAGCGGTTTTTATACCATTGGCACCGGATCTTTGGGTGGTAAAGCCAGCGGGCTGATGTTTTTAGCCGATCTGTTGCGCTGCAACTCCCAGCTGTCTGAAGCTTACCCTGAAGTGCAGATTGCCATTCCCCCCACTTTGGTTCTCGCCAGCGATGTTTTCGAAGCTTTTATAAACGAAAATCAGCTGGAGGTTGTGCGGCATAAACCGCTATCTGATGACGCCCTGGCACAGCAATTTCTCGCGGGTCGGATATCCGCCGATGTTGAGCAATCCCTGAGGCAATTTTTAACCAACGCCGCTTACCCCTTGGCCGTTCGCTCTTCCGGGCTAATGGAAGATGCCAAGTACCATGCCTATGCCGGACTTTATAGCACCTACATGCTTTCCAATGATCAACCCGACGTGGAGCGGCGGTTGGGGCGCTTACTGCAGGCTGTAAAGCTGATTTATGCGTCAACTTTTTTTAAAGGGCCACAGGCCTATGCAGCACGCGTTGGCCACGACATCCGCCAGGATCGCATGGCTGTTATTGTGCAGCAGTTGGCCGGCGTACTGCGCGGCCAGTGCTGCTATCCCGATATTTCCGGGGTGGCCCAATCCAGAAACCATTACCCCATGACGGGCATCCCATCGGAAGATGGACTGGCGACCATCGCTCTGGGGCTGGGCAAACAAGTGGTCTCAGGAGGGCGGGCCTTGCGCTTTTCGCCCAGGCACCCGCAACGGCTGCCGCAATACAGTACGGTTGAAGATGTAATGGCCCATGCCCAGCGGCGTTTCTACGCCCTTCCCATGGGACAGGACACCCCTTTGGAGATTGAGGATAGCGCCAACCTGATTCGCCGGGAGATCAGCAGCGCCATCGATGAGCTGCCCCTTACGGCCATTGCCGGAACCTATGTGTTGGCTGAACATCGCATTCGTGACAGTGTACAGATGGCCGGTCCAAAGGTGCTTACCTTTGCCGGTGTATTGAAATACCAACAATTTCCGTTGGCAGGCCTGCTGAATGATTTTTTGATTCTGGGTCAGACTGCTTTGGGGGTACCTGTCGAGATGGAGTTTGCGGTCTCCTTGGCCTTCGGCAAACAGCCACTGGCTCAGTTTCATCTATTGCAATTGCGACCCATGACTGCAGGGGTTCAAGGTGCCCAGGTGAACATTGGAGCTGAAGCGCATGAGCACGCGATTTGCTTCACCGGGCACGCCATGGGCAATGGGGTGCAAACTTTGGCCGATATTGTTTTTGTAAAACCAGATACCTTTGACCCCGCACGCACCCGAACCATAGCCACCCAGGTGGCCCGTCTCAATGCCGCGATGGAAGGCCAGCAGCGCAATTACCTGCTCATCGGGCCTGGGCGTTGGGGGTCGGCTGATCCCTGGCTGGGTATCCCGGTACGCTGGGCAGATATCTCCCATGTCGGGGCCATCGTGGAGACCTTCTCGGAAAAGATCAATGCCGAACCCTCCCAAGGCGCACATTTCTTTCACAATTTGGCGGCATTGGGCATCAGTTATTTAGGGGTTACCCCCCGCACGCCCGACACACTGAATTGGTCCTGGCTGTTGGCTCAACCCAAGATAAATGAAACAGATTATGTGGCCCACATCAGACTCTCCACACCCGTGCAAGTCAAAGTAGATGGACGCACCTCTCAAGGGGTAATTTTCGTAGCGGATAACTAAAAGGCTTGAGTATTGCGTATAGCGTAAAGTATAAACAGAGGCATCATCCCGATTACATTTGCTTAATCCGAACGCATCATTCATTTGAAAAAAGGAGAACCCTATGCTCCCCATCCTCGAGATTGTAAAAGACAAAGATCCCAATGAAAAAGAGTTTCACCAAGCTGTCAGTGAAGTGATTGAAACCATCCAGCCGGTGATCGACCAAAATCCGGAGTATCGCAGTGCTTGTATTTTAGAGCGTCTTGTGGAACCTGAGCGCGTTATCATGTTCAGGGTGCCGTGGGTGGATGATCAAGGCGGGGTGCATGTCAATCGCGGTTTCCGTATCGAGATGAACAGCGCTATCGGGCCTTACAAGGGGGGATTGCGGTTTCATCCATCCGTAAATTTGGGGATTTTAAAATTTCTGGCTTTTGAGCAGGTATTTAAAAATGCTTTAACCACCCTTCCCATGGGCGGTGGCAAAGGAGGCTCGGACTTCGACCCCAAGGGTAAGTCCGACATGGAAGTGATGCGATTTTGCCAAAGTTTTATGGCCGAGTTGGCGCGCCATATTGGGCCGAACACGGATGTCCCGGCCGGCGACATCGGTGTGGGTGCCCGGGAGATCGGCTATCTGTTCGGTATGTATAAGAAGCTGCGCAACGAGTTCACAGGGGTGCTTACCGGCAAGAGCCTCAATTGGGGCGGCAGCCTGATTCGTCCTGAGGCCACGGGATACGGTTCGGTTTACTTTGCTGCAGAAATGCTGGCCACACGAAACCAAACTTTTGATGGGAAGACTTGCTTGGTTTCCGGGGCGGGCAATGTGGCCCAACACACCCTGGAGAAACTCATCGAGTTGGGTGCCAAACCGCTGACTTTTTCTGACTCCAGCGGTTATATTTATGATGGCGCCGGTATCGACCAGGCAAAACTCGAATTCATCAAAGAGCTGAAAAACATACGCCGGGGTCGGGCAAGTGAATATGCGGATCAATATCCCGATGCCGTTTACACCCCGTTGGATCCCCAAGCCGAAAGCAATCCATTATGGCAACACAAAGCCGATTGCGCGTTTCCCAGTGCCACCCAAAATGAGATCAGTGCATTGGATGCCGAGCACATGGTGAAAAATAATATCATTTTGGTTTCCGAAGGCGCCAACATGCCCACCGTCCCTGAGGGCGTCGACATATTTCAGCAGCACAACGTATTGTATGGTCCGGGCAAGGCCGCCAACGCCGGCGGGGTATCGGTTTCCGGTCTGGAAATGACCCAAAACAGTATGCGACTTTCTTGGACGCGCCAGGAGGTCGACGATCGTTTAAAGATAATTATGAAAAGTATTCACAGCACTTGCCTGGATGCCGCCGCTCAATATGGCGCCGCCGGCAATTATGTGGTCGGGGCCAATATTGCAGGATTTGTTAAAGTGGTCGAAGCGATGCTGGACCAGGGGGTGGTGTAACGGTTCGGTTGCATTGTTATAAAATATGAATAGGATTTGGCGTTACTTGAAAGGGCCATAACCATGAAGACCTCAGCAAAGAAAAATTTACTGCACGACGCGATCTCAGGGTGTTTGCGCGGTATCCCCATATTCGAGGATTTGGGTGCCTCAGAACTGGCACTGATCACGACCCATATGCACCTCACTCGAATAGATCCGGGCAACTTCGTTTTTAAGGAAGGCGATCCCGGGGACTCGGTCTATTTTGTGGTGGATGGCACCTTGGATGTGGTGAAAACCAACGACAAAGGCGCACAAAAAATGATCGCCAAACTTGCCAACGGTAACTCCATCGGAGAGATGGCGGTCGTCGGCAAGGTTCCCCGTTCCGCTTCGGTCAAAGCTAAAACGGATGCGACCTTGTTGACCCTGACAAGAGATCGATTCAATCAAATATGTTTCGATTACCCCTGGATCGGCGTTAAAATTTTAAGGGCCATCGCCCAGCTTTTGAGTTCACATCTTCGTAAAACCTCAGAGAACCTATCCGAGTTGATGCCGCAAGATTAGAGGCCATCTGAAAATATTCTTTCCTGAATATTGACGGCAGCCAAGCGGTGGGGATCCAAGAAAAGGCGATAAATTGGGTCGCGGGTGTCGATGGTGTGCCCCAAAATTTTTTGTTCAAGTCGCGCCAAAGCCTCAATGGATTTGTCGCACACTGGATAATTTCTGTCATCCAGTGTAATTGCGGTGTCGAACGACACACGGGAGATATTGTTAATGTCTACCAACTTGATATGACCCGAGCGGTCCATAATTAAGTTGCCCACACCGGCAAGGTCGGGAATGTGGCCGGTTTCGGATATCATTGTTTTGATTTTATCAATAAAAGCCGTTGTTTTGTGCTGCACCCCCGCAAGCCATTCAGGCTGATGCATGGATTCTCCTGTAATGTTTTTGGCCAGCCGGTCAAACAAGTGCAGCTGAAATGCATGGTCGTCAAGGATGTTCCAGGGATCGATGATCATTCCTTCCACATATTCTTGAAATCCGCAAAGCATTAGATCCAGTCCCTGGGGGCTGGCGTAATCCACAATAAATTCAACCGAGCGCGCCATATGGTTGGGCGCTAGATACTTTTCCACCATTTTGACACGTGCAATTTCTTTGAGAGCTAAATCCAGGTGGTGCAGGCGGCTTCGGAACAACCGGAATATTCTGCGCGGTCGAGCTTTTGGAAACCACCGGGTTCCGTTAACAAGGGTGCCGTTTTTCTCCAACGCTATATCGTGTGCAGACAAAACTTCCATGACATGGGAACGCAGTCCTTGTCGGAAATGCCGGCGGAATACCAATGGGCAGTCGGTGTTGATAAAATTCAGGCCGACGATGTCCTCATGGGTGATACAAATTTTATCTCGAATATCTTCCGACATGGCAAAATATGCCTAATCATCTTTTTTTAAATTATCATATGCCGCTTGGATCTCTTTAAAACGAAGGTGTGCCATCGTTTGGAATTCTTTTCCCAGGTGGGATACTTTATCGGGGTGGTATTGACCGGCCAGACGGCGATAGGCTGTTTTAATTTCATCCTGGCTGGCCGTGGGTGACACGCCGAGAATCTCATAGGGCGTTTTAGGGTAAGCGGCAGAAGCATCATTGCGCTGGTCTTGGGAGGAACCCTGCTGTTGATTGCCAAAAGCCGTCCGTGTATAAGTGCGCTGTTTTTTGAGCTGGGTCAGATAGCGGTAGAGCAAAACGAGTACAATCCCATCATCAATCCAACCCACACCATGCAACCCGGGTATCAGATCGTAAGGCGAGATCAGATAGACCAGTGCCAATATGATCCAAAACCACTTCATTCCCAGCGATTGCCGCCTTTGTGTTTTAAGTCAATCACGTTCACTTGACCGTTTTCGCTGATATAGGTGTTCAATCCCCAACTGACCAAACTGATAATCAGGGCGCCGAATACCGAAGTCCAAAAGCCCTCGACGTCAAACCCGGATATAACGCCCGAGGCCATTTTTAACATCACCGCGTTAACCACGAATGTGAACAACCCCAGGCTCAAAATGTTGATGGGAAGGGTTAATAGGAGGGCGATGGGCCTGAAAAAGGCATTTAAAATTCCCAAAATTGCTGCTGCGCCGATGGCCGACATGAAACCGCTGATGTGAATGCCCTCGAGTAGGTAGCTTGCCAACACAATGGCGCCGGTCAGGGTTAACCAGCGAAGCGCAATACCGCGCATGGAAATCCTCCTTGGATGGATTTTGGTTTGTGCGCCCGAAATGGCGGCAGTCCGTGCCTGCCCAGCGCAATTCGATCCAAGATAATATGTCCATGGCAAGTTGGCAAGGCTTGGGTATGAGAATCGACAAGGTTGGATTCAGCAGATTAAGATGAATCCCTTTCTGCTCTGGTGGATAGGGTCTGTGATCAATGGACACGACGCAGGTCTATACTATTGCTGATGATTTTGCTGTCGGGCGAGGTGTCGGTAGATGGATCTATGCGGTTATCAATTCTTTTACCGCTTTGAGCAGTTCATTACGGTCTACCGGTTTGGCAAAGGTGCGCGTGGCACCAATTTTTTCGGCCAGATGGAGATAATCATCCGAATTATTGCGGCCGCCACCTGAGATGGCGATGATTTTGACGTCCGGGTTATCTTTGCGCAGTTTGGAGATGGTTTCGATGCCCTCCATTTCAGGCATGATCAAATCGGTGATGACCACATCAAAGGGCTTGCCCTGAAACAACTGTATGCCTATGCGACCATTTGAAGCGGTGGCCACTTCGTAACCGGACCGTTCGAAGGTTTGTTTAAGCATTTGCTGCACATATTCGTCATCTTCGATGATTAGAACGCTGTCCATGATTGCTCCTTTTATGGGGCGGGGTTGCAAAGCACCAATGACATTAATTTTTGACCCAAGACACCGGATTAAAAATGAATGTCTTAAAAAAGGATATCGGACGATTCACGGAAATATTTAGTATTTTTATTGAGATAAAATAAAGATAGGCTGGAAAGTAACTTCAGGTACTTTTTTCCTTTTCAAACGGCGGTGGCGGGGGGTTGCCGAGGCGACCATCCTGGTAGCATTTGCCGGCATACCATCCCATTTGGCGGCAAATACCCCGGATGATGCTGACCTCACCGGCGCGCAATTGGAGCCGGGTAAGAAAATGACGGATTTTATTCATCCAATAATCAGGGTTGTCCGGCAAAATATAATGGATGGAGAGCAGAATCTCTTTGATTTGGTCATACATGCCATCCAGCTCGTGGCGGCTTGCCAGCCGGGGTGCCGGCGTTTTAGGTGCCGGCAAACTGGCTTTGAACAGCTCGTAGCTAATCACCATCACTGCCTGGGCCAGGTTCAAAGATGCGAACTTGGCTGTGGGGATGTTGACCAGCAGATGGCATAACCGCAGCTCTTCGTTGGTCAGACCGCGGTCTTCCGGTCCAAACACCATCGCCACCTGGTTTTCCTGACTGATAGGGATCAATTGCCGGGCCATTTGAGTGGGTGAGGAAATCAAGTGGCGTTGGCCGCCCAAACGGGCAGTGGCGCCGACCACATAGTGAAATGGGGCCAACGCGCTCTGGAGGCTGTCATGGCGGATCATGTTGTCCACCACATCAGCCGCTGCATGGGTAGCCAGCGCGTGGATTCTTTTTAGGTCTTCGTTTTCAGGTGCCACCACAATCAAACGCCCCATACCCATGTTGCGCACGGCACGGGCGGCGGCCCCGATATTTTCAGGATACCTTGGCCTATGGAGTACCACCGCCACATGTTCCGGGCGCATACGGGAGGTCATCCCGATACCCTTTCAAAGGCGTTGAAAAAATAGCTGGTCTCAAAAGCAGCCGTTTCAGGCGCATCGGAGCCGTGGACAATATTTTTCTCGATGTCAGTGGCAAAGTCGCGGCGGATGGTACCTTCCGCGGCTTCTTTGTAGTTTGTGGCGCCCATCATGTCGCGCCAACGGGAGATGGCGTTTTCACCTTCCAGGATCATTACGGCTGCTGGACCGGAGGTCATGAAATCAGTAAGGCTTTCGAAAAAAGGGCGCTCCCGGTGGACGGCATAAAAGCCCTGGGCCTGAGATTTGGTCATCAGGATCAGCTTAAGAGCGATGATTTTCAGGTTATTGGCCTCAATGCGTTTGATCACTTCGCCCACCAGGCCCCGCGACACACCATCAGGTTTGACAATGGCTAAGGTTTTTTCCATGGATTGTTTTCCTTTTTTTGTGAACAGGTTTCATTTTTTTGCCGGTGGCATAACAGAAGGCCTCCGGCAAGTCAACTCACCGGGTTGAACCCGTGCCGTTGTTTGTCCGCCGGAATCTTTTTGGATGAATTCCAATGACCACTCTAAACGCTAGTGTGATGGAGCAGCAAGCTTCAGATTTCTCAGGCGATTGATGGCCGCAGCGAGCTCCAGGCGTCTGGGCCGCGCCAAAAAAAGGGGGTGCGATGACGCTTGACCCAGCACATCGAGACCTTCGGAATCGATGACGTGGTCAAGGGCAGTTGCCAGATCGGTGGGGGACAGGGCTTGGTCCTTGAAACGTATGCGGGCCAGCAACAAGGCGTATCCAATGGCCAGGACTTGACGGACATCCACAAGCGCTTTCTGGTGAGCTAAGTCCAATTGTTGGTTGCCATACTCCAGGAGGGTCTCGTGCAATCGCAAGGGTTTGATTCGTACGGCCATTGTTTTGCCCAATCGGTGGGCTTGGAAAGCCGGATCGAAGTTGTCCGGCGATAAACGGCGTTTATCGCTAAGGGTCAGTGCTCTTTGCGGTGCAGTGGGTTGCGCTAATGCCAATTGGCGGACTTGATCCGTCACGGATTGGGGCAGATAGTTATGCATGGCAATGACATGGTCGGCCACCCCTATATATTCGGAGCTGCTGCCCACTACCATTAACGTACTGATTCCGAATTGTTGATAGAGCTCCCGGACCCTGTCCAGAAGCGGGGTGATGGGATCATCGGGTACAAGTTGCCGCATCCGCCGATCACGGATTAAAAAATTGGTGGCTGAGCAATCCTCGTCGATGAGCAACAGCTTGGCGCCGGCTGTTACGGCCTCAGCTATGGCTGCTGCTTGAGAGGTGCTGCCGCTGGCGTTTTGGGTCCAAAAGTGACCGGGGTTTTTATGCCGGTCGGGCATTGGGGCCATGAAGCCGGAAATATCCACTCCATTTATAGCCCGCCCCGGTTCAGTACACACAAAAGCCGTTTCGGGATGACTGGCCACACATTCGCGGCCATCTTCCGGGATATGAGGATAGACTGCTTTGGCCAAAGCATTGATTAGCGTGGATTTGCCATGGAATCCACCACCAATGATCACGCTGACACCTTGTGGGATACCCAGGCCCCGGATCCGCCCGGCATTCGGCAGGTCAATCCAAATGGCCAAATCTTCCGGAGTCTTAAACCTCTTGGCGCCTATTTCCATCGGACTCCCAGATACACCCGACTGTCGCGGCAGCAAAGCGCCGTCAGCCACAAAAGCCACCAGTCCGTGAGCCGACAATTGCTGCTGGAGCATCAGCATGTCTTCCACGCGGTCACCGTGGATTTTCAATTTTGCTTTACCGGCAACCGCTTGTTTCAAGGCTTGTGCAATAGCAGGTAATTCAGCACTCAACATTTGATCGGCAGGAAAGCCCATGATCCGATTGTCCGTGGTGCCGGGTAGGCTGATATGAAACGCCAAGCGCGTGTCCATGGGTCTGAAGCTTACGAGATTTGTTTCCAGCACTTGGGGTGGTAGCAGGGCAGGCTGGAATGAACCGCTACCTTGGGCGCCGCGATTTCGGCGGGTAAGTTCATGGACGGCCGATGAAAAAGCACGCAATAGAAAATCGGCGGTGGCCTGTCTTCGGGCACCATTTGCCAGACAATTATGGGGCAACCTCAGAAATGGGTGGGACAAGAACAGGTGAACCACCGATGCGGGAAAGGCACCGGGGCTGCCTTGCACATGAATAAATTTGAAGTGGAAGTCTTTGCGGCCGAAACACTGCCCAACCAGGGTTTGATAGCTCTTGAAGGCACAGTCATCAAGCTGCCGGAGCAAAGCGCTCAGTTTGTGTATCGGTTGGGGCAAAGCATCCAAAGTATGTATTCCATCAATATCGTTGACAACCGGCTGATGGCGCTTTATTAATCTTGTTATATCAGTAGGCTATAGAAAGATTTAGAGGTTCAGCCATGCCCATTTATGAATTCTATTGCGAGCAGTGTCACACAATTTTTAGCTTTTTCTCGAAGACCATCAATACGCAAAAGCGCCCCAGATGCCCCCATTGTAAAACCGTGTCGCTGTCACGTCAAATGTCGGCTTTTGCAATAACCGGCCGCGCCAAAGAGGACGGCGCGCTGGATGATCTGCCCGTAGATGAGGGCAAGATGGAACAGGCCATGCATATGCTGGCCGGTGAAGCCGAGAACATCAGTGAAGATGATCCTAAACAGGCCGCCCATTTAATGCGCAAGCTCACCCGCATGACTGGTTTGGAGCTTGGCGCAGGCATGCATGAAGCCCTGGCCCGCATGGAAAAAGGCGAGGATCCTGAAAAAATCGAGGACGAAATGGGCGATATTCTCGAAAATGAAAACCCTTTTACACCGGCCGCTAAAAAGGGGTGCAAGCTGCGACGCGTCGCCCCCCGGAGGGATGAAAAACTGTATGATTTATGAAAGGAGGCCGGCCATGGACCCAACTGTAAAGCCTAAAATCGAAATTCTGCGGGGGGATATTACAAAGTTGAAGGTGGACGCCATTGTCAATGCGGCCAACACCCGGTTGTTGGGTGGTGGTGGTGTGGACGGCGCCATACATCGGGCGGCAGGTCCTCAGTTATTGGAAGCGTGCCGTGCCTTGGGCGGCTGTCCCACTGGCAAGGCCCGCATAACCAGGGGCTACAATCTGCCGGCCAAACATGTAATTCATACGGTGGGCCCGGTTTATGGCGGCCGTCCTCAAGATGCCCAGCAATTAAAATCATGCTATCTCAATAGCTTGCAACTTGCCGTGGACCACCATGTGGAATCAATCGCTTTTCCGGCGGTCAGTTGCGGGGTCTATGGTTATCCCATCAAAGAGGCCGCACAAATTGCCTTACAAACCACTCTCTTTTTTTTAGAACACCATACGGCACCAAACCGGGTCATATTTGCTCTTTTTTCAGCGTCTCACCAACAGATTTATCAAGATCAATTCGTTAAATTTGTCGGTTGAGCCGATTTGCATTAATCTTTTGTTTACAAGCTGACGATATAGAGGTCAGCGGCTGATTGATTCAATCCAGGGCCATTGATAATTTAAATACACTGGCCCACATGTATTGGGTTGATCTTGACATTGGGTCATCATTCAGGTATCCGTTTCCTCTTGTGGTTCAGTAATGCAGTTGCTGAATTGACAAGGACGCTGCGTGTGGTTAGTTTGAGCCTCAATGCCGGGGTGCGTATGAACATGGCATTGAACCAAGCTGACATCCATACACCCCAATACGCCGGGTGATGTTTTAAGCAGCTATATCTTTCTAAGGAGGACACCATGTTGGAAGTAACACCTGCGGCCACTGAACAAGTTGCAGCCTATTTCAGCGACAAAGAGGTCAAGCCGATTCGCATCTTTCTGAATGAAGGCGGCTGAGGCGGACCTGGCTTAGCTATGGCTCTGGATGAGCCTGCTGAAACCGATCAAGAATTTGACGTTGAAGGCTACAAGTACATTGTGAACAAAGAATTTTTAGAAAAAGCACAGCCCATTAAAGTTGATTTTCAAATGTATGGGTTTAAACTCGAGTGCGGGATGGAGTTTACACCCGCAGCCGGCGGATGCGCTTGCAGCACAGACCAGAAGAGTCAATGCGGGTGCTGATTACCGTATAGCAGATTTGCAAAAAGCGGCATTGGGGGTTCCCCCAATGCCGCTTTTTTGTTTTCCGTAGCGGTTGTTCATGGCCAATGACCGTGTTATTAGACCGGCGTTGGAAAAACCCCCTCATAAACCCTCTTTTAAGGAGGCACTTTATGGAAATGGTCCAGGTTGAAATCGATGACCACGTTGCCGTGGTGACCTTAAACCATGACGAAAACCGTTTCAATCCTGCTTTTTTAACTGCTTTGGCCCAAACGCTGGATAACATTGAGGCGGAAACAGATACGACCGCCTTGGTGGTGCACAGCGCCCACGAAAAGATCTTTTCCAACGGCATTGATTTGGAATACCTGCTGCCGCTGATCCAAAAAAAAGATCTGGGTCCTGTTAAGCAATTTTTTTACCAATTCAACCAGGTCCTCAAGCGCCTGGTGACCTATCCCCTGGTCACCCTGGCAGCAATTTCCGGCCATGCGTTTGCCGGCGGCGCTTTTTTTTGCTGTGCTTTTGATTTGCGTTTGATGCGCTCGGACCGGGGCTATTTGTGCGTGCCCGAAGTCGATTTGGGCATGCCCTTTTTGCCCGGGATGAATGCTTTGCTGCGCAGCGCTATTCCCGAAACCTTGCTGCGAGAGATGCAACTTACGGGTTTGCGGCTCACCGCTGAGATGTGTCAAACCTATGGAATTGTCAAAAAGACCTGTCCGGGTGATCAATTGTTAGCGCAGACCCTAACCATGGCCAAACAGATCAACAAGCAACGGCCCATCATCGGAGAGTTGAAAAAGCGGTTGAACCAAGAGATTGTACACGCGCTGGATGTCGAGGATGTGGCTTACATTGAATCAGGTCACTACCATTTCGGATGACGACAGGGGTATGATGCTTATGGTTTGAAAGTGCTATGGTCTTATTCAAACCGGACATTGCCTTGAACCATCAATTGCAAATGAAGGTTTAATCAAGGGAGGCGGCCATGAAAATAAGCATCACCGGTGGATCTGGTTTCGTTGGAACGCATTTAGCCCGCTTCCTGTTGAATAACGGACATCAGGTGACCGCTGTGGGATCACGCCCCGCCCACCTGGGTGCATCACACGATCGGTACACTTATCTGGGTGCCGACACTACCCAACCGGGGGCATGGCAGCAAGCCGTTGCTGCGGCGGATATTATTTTTAATTTGACCGGCCGCACCATTTTTAAGCGTTGGTTGAGCCGCTACAAACAGGAGATCCGCGATAGCCGCATTCTCACCACCCGTAATTTAGTCGCCGCCCTGCCGGAAAAGAGTTCGACCGTACTCATCAGCACGTCGGCGGTTGGCTATTACGGCGATCGCGGTGATGAATCGCTTACGGAAAGTGCCACACCGGGAAACGATTTTTTGGCCGAGCTGGCCAAGCAGTGGGAGGCGGAAGCCCTTGCTGCACAGGCCAAGGGGGCCAGGGTGGTGGTGGCCCGTTTCGGTATCGTTTTGGGTCGTGATGGCGGCGCGCTATCCAAAATGGTGCCTGCGTTTAAATCTTTTGTGGGGGGGCCTTTGGGCAACGGCCGGCAGTGGTTTCCCTGGATCCACATTCAAGATCATATACGTGCACTGGATTACATGGCCACCCAAGCTGCTTTAAGCGGGGCTTGCAATCTTTGTGCGCCGCACCCGGTGACCAACGCCGAAATGGCCAGGGCTTTGGGCAATGCTTTGGGGCGTCCGGCAGCCATGGCAATGCCTGGTTTTATGCTTAAAATGACCATGGGCGAAGTGGCCGATGTGCTGTTGGCCAGTCAGCGGACTCTGCCCGAAAAATTGCAGACAGCCGGCTTTCGATTTAAATTTGCCCACATTGAACAGGCCCTGTCGGACTTGATTTAAAGCAAATGCAGAATTCTTCTTTCTATGAGACCATCGTTGCCTACCATGAGGCGACCAAGCATCATCCCCATCGCTATGCGCGTTCTGCCGGCTATATGGACTGGCAAAACCAGCCCAACCCGTTCCGGCTTTTTGAAGGCGCCCGCCAAACGGTGTTGCCTTTGAGCACCCAAGACCCGGATCTTGACTATGGGGCGCTGTACACACCGGCGCAGGGTCAAGCTCAGCCTCTAACGCTTGCTTCTGTGGGCGCGTTTTGTGAATTGGCTTTGGGGCTTTCGGCCTGGAAGCAGGCGGGCGGCAGGCGTTGGTCATTGCGCATGAACCCGTCTTCGGGCAACTTGCATCCCACCGAGGGCTATTTGGTGATGCCGGATATGGCGGAATTGGCCGGAGGTGTATTCCATTATGCCCCCATTGCACATGTGCTGGAACGGCGCACTCAAATGCCCGAAGGGTGTTGGGCTGCCATCGAGAAACATTTTGGTGGTCCTGGCTTCCTGGTGGCCCTAACCTCTATTTTTTGGCGTGAGTCATGGAAATATGGCGAGCGGGCTTATCGCTACTGCAATCTGGACGCCGGTCATGCGCTGGCTGCACTGGCATTTGCAGCACGGCTCCATCAATGGCATTGCTGGGTTATCGTCGGCGCCGGCGACCGGCAGATAAGTACCCTTTTGGGATTGGACCGCACCCAATGGCGGCTTTTAGAAAATGAAACGCCCGAGCTGCTCTGCTGGATCACCCTGCAGCCCGATTTTTTACAGACACCTTTGACATTGCCCCAATCATTGGTGAACCCAATGGCCCGAGCCGATTTCACGGGCCGGCCCAATTCATTGAGTTCCCGTGCGGTCGATTGGTCCATCATTGAACAGGCCGCTGAAGCCACCCAAAAACCGGTAACCCAGACCCAGCCTGTGAAGCTGATCGATGGGGTTATGGGCGACGGTTTGCAGCCCAACGCTGAAACAGCTGCCCAGGTCATCCGCCGGCGCCGTAGTGCCGTGAACTACAATCCCCAGGGGTACATATCGCAAGAGCGCTTTTGGGCGATCTTGGACCCCACCCAGGCCCGAACGCGAGTCCCTCCTTTTGGAACGGCCTTGGGGGCGCCGGCAGTCCACCTGCTGCTGTTTGTGCACCGGGTTGTCGATCTAACCTCAGGCCTCTACCTGCTGATCCGTGGGGAAGATAGCGTTGAGACGCTGCGGCCGTTGTGGCGATCTGATTTTTTGTGGCAACCCGTTGCGGCGGATTTGCCGGTTTACCTGCTGATGCCGGGTGATGTGACCCTGGCAGCCATGGAGATGAGCTGCCACCAGGAGATCGCGGGGAACAGTGCCTTTGCCGTGGCCATGCTGGCCTCTTTCGAGGCCAAGCTGCAGCAGGAGCCGTTTGTGTATCGCCACCTGCACTGGGAGTGCGGCATGATCGGTCAAGTGCTCTATCTGGGTGCCGAAGCCCATGGCCTGCGAGGTACCGGCATCGGATGTTTTTTTGATGATCAAGTGCATCAATTGCTGGGCATGAACGATCGCAGCTATCAGAGCCTCTACCATTTTACCGTGGGCCAACCCATCGAGGATGACCGGCTGGCCACCCTGCCGGCGTATCACCACCTGAAGCGATAGCCTGTCGCGTCGATCTGATTTGCCAAGCCATTCAACTGGTCCTATATTCATTCTGGTTTATCGCCGCACGCTTAACGTGCCGGTCGATGCCAAATAAACGGAGGTATAGCGTATCATGCCCAATCTGTTGATCCATGAAAAGAGCCCCTACCTATTGCAGCACGCCCATAATCCTGTGGAGTGGCATCCTTGGGGCCCGGTCGCCTTTGATAAGGCGAAACAGGAGAACAAGCCGATTTTTCTTTCGGTGGGTTACGCCACATGCCACTGGTGCCATGTGATGGAAAAAGAGTCCTTTGAAGATCCGGAAGCCGCCGCTGTGCTGAATGATGCCTTTGTTTGTATCAAAGTGGATCGCGAAGAGCGGCCCGATATCGACGCGCTGTACATGACGGCCTGTCAAATGGTCGCCGGCAGCGGCGGCTGGCCGCTGAACGTTGTGCTGACACCCGATAAAAAGCCTTTTTTTGCAGGGACCTATTTGCCCAAGACCCCGCGTTTCGGCCGAATGAGTCTCATGGCGCTTTGCCGCCAAATCAAAGCGATATGGCAGAGTGATCCCAAACGGGTGCACCAATCCGCCGATCAGATCATGGGGTATTTGGGTCAAGCATTCACCTATCCATCGGACCCAGCTCATGAATTGGGGGTGCAGGTGTTGGACCAGGCGTATACCCAAATTTCAAACAGTTTTGATGCCCAATACGGCGGATTTGACCCTGCGCCCAAGTTTCCCACGCCCCATCGATTGATGTTGCTGCTTCGCACGTACCACCGCACCGGAGATGCGCATGCCTTGGAGATGGTGACCCACACCCTAAAAGCCATGCGCATGGGCGGTATTTGGGACCACGTGGGCTTTGGGTTTCACCGCTATGCCACCGACAGGCGCTGGCTGCTGCCCCACTTTGAAAAGATGCTCTATGATCAGGCGTTGCTGGCAATCGCTTACTTGGAAACCTTCCAAGTGACGAGCGACCCTTTTTTCGCTCAGACGGCACGAGATATTTTCGCTTATGTACTGCGCGATATGACCTCGGATCAAGGGGCTTTCTGGACGGCTGAAGATGCCGATAGTGAGGGGGAGGAGGGCAAGTTCTATATCTGGTCCCTGGATGAATTTAAAGCAATTGCTGCACAAGGTGCCGGCACTGTGCCATGGGAGGAGATTTTTAATTTGCGCGCGCAGGGCAATTTTCATGATGAAGCCGGCAGCCGCAACAACGGTGCCAACATTTTGCACTTGAGTCGCAGTTGGGATCAGTGGCAGCGCACCATGCAAGAGAAGGGGGTGGACCTGGATGCCGAATGGGCGGGGCTGCGCCGGAAATTGTTTGCGCAACGTCGGATGAGACCGGCACCGCTAAAAGATGACAAGGTGTTGACCGACTGGAACGGGTTGATGGTGGCCGCTCTGGCGCTGGGGGCACGCGTGCTGGGGGAAGATCGCTATGCGAACGCCGCCCACAAAGCGGTGGCGTTCATCGGGACGACCCTTAAGGATCGCCAAGGGCAATTGTTGCATCGTTTTCGTGACGGCCAAGCCGCCATTGACGCCCAGGCGGGTGATTTTGTTTTTTTAATCATGGGTATGATTGAATTATATCGCACGACATTTCGAACCGATCTGTTGGAAGAGGCGCTTGCTTTGCAGCACCAATTGGACGCGCACTTCTGGGATCAACACCAGGGGGGCTATTTTTCTACAGCCATAAAAGATTTAGATCTGCCGGTGCGGCCCAAAGACATCTACGATGGTGCCATGCCCTCGGTCAACTCCGCGGCGCTGTGCAACTTGATCATATTGGGACGTTTGACCGGTGACCCGCTATGGGAAACTCGCGCCCATGAGCTCAGTCGATCCTTTGCAGGGGAGGTGGCTCGCCAACCGATGGCCTTTACCCATTTTCTAAACGGATTGGATATGGCCCTGGGTGACGGGCAAGAGGTGGTGGTCACCGGTGCCATTAGACCGATAGCAAAGGAGAGTCCATGCGCATCAAAGAGATGACCCCACAGGCACTTCGTGATTTTACCCGACAGCACAAAGAAACGGGCTATGCGCTGATTGATGTTCGCCAGCCTCATGAGTACGAGCTAGGCCACATACCCGGGTCATGCCTAATGCCTCTACCCCAACTTTTTCAAACCTTGGACCGCATTCCGGTGGATAAAGATCTTGTCTTTTACTGCCACAGCGGCAGCCGGTCCATGGTCGCGGCTAGAATGGCCGAAGAAGAGGCGGTCACAGGCGGGGAGATCTACAACTTGGCTGGGGGTATGCTCACCTGGGATGGCGGTGTGGTGGCCGACTATCCCCAAGTGCAGCTATTTGGCCGATTGACTTCGCCGGTTGAAATGATGAAGACCGCCATGGATCTGGAAAAAGGGGCCATGCGGTTTTACACACAAGCGGCCGCCCAATTCGACAGCCACCGCTGGTCCAAGGTGTTTGCCCAATTGGCCGGAGCAGAGGTCGCGCATGCCAAAGCGGTTTATGGATTTTGGCTCAAATTTGACGGAGGGGGTGCTCAGGATGAATCCTTTGAAGCGCTTTTTGAGACGCTACCCGGTGATGTATTGGAAGGGGGCATGGCTTTAGATTCGGCATTGGCTAAAATTACGACTGTGGCCAACCATGCATGTGTACGCCTGGTAGAGCTGGCTTTGCAGATTGAATATGCTGCCTTTGATCTTTACCGCAGCATGGCCGATCAGATTACTGCCACCGAAGCACAGCAGGCTTTCCTTTCGATAGCCCAGTCCGAAAAGGCGCACATGGCCGCCCTGGCAAAAGCACTGGACGGTTGTCAGGGATAAAAGATGGTTTTGCCTTAAGTAAAACCGCCTATGGATTAGGCTTAACTGAGGTGTTCCGCCATGGCGGCTCGCAGGCTCTCTTCGGTGAAAGGTTTGTTCAAAATGGCGTTGATCCCGGCAGCATGGGCGGCGTCGTTGTCCTGGCACTCGTTCTGGGTGGTGACCATAATGATGGGCAGTTGGGCTTTGTCAAACTGCCGGCGAACGGCTTTGGTCAATTCCACACCACTAATTTCGGGCATGTTCAGGTCGGTAAAAATCAGATCCGGTTTTTCTGTTTTGGCTTTTTTGATGGCTTCGGCTGGGAATTCGAAAAGCACGGGATCGCATCCCAACTTGTGCAATACGCTGCGGTAGATATTGAGAATCATTTTGGAGTCATCCACGGCGAAGACTTTAAGGGAACGGTTGGTGTCATCGCTGGCCTGGCCTTCAATGCTTGAAGCCAAGGCAGCCATGCCATTGGCGTTTAATAGCTCGATATAGTGGTTGCGGGTATCGGCATGGGCCTGGCGGCTTAGATATTCGGTGGCAAACGCTCCAAAAAGTTCTTCCTGGACCAAATCCAAAAATACGGCATCACATTCAGAGTCGATCAACGTTCGGCTGATGGGTCGTCCGGCACTATTTTCATCACGTATCATGTTCTTAACGCCTGCCGCCAATACGGTATTGTAGTTGTGATCAATGGCCCGTGCCGCTGCGGAACGCACATTGTCGACCGGGTCATGCAGGCCCTGGGCCAAGGTAAAAGCACCTTTGGCCACCGGCAGCAATCCCAGGGCTTCGTAGGCGGCAAAGCGAACATTGGCATCTTTGGGTTCGTTGTGAAGCAGCTTGCGTATGGGGCCTATGGCCGATTCATCACCGATCAGACCCAACACATTAAGGGTGTGGATGATCAGATCCGGATCGTCATAGCGCAAATTGCTGACCAGCACCGGTACGGCTTTCGGGCCGATTTCCATCAGTTTCTGCTTGCCGGCGTTGCGCAAATGGGCATGTTGGGCCGACAACGTGGCATTGAGACGCTCCAGCGCTTCGGGTTCCTGGGAGTAGGTAAATACGTCTAGAATCATGTAATCCAGATCGTTGTCCGCGCCCAGCTTTTCAGCCAGACGTTGGATGGCGGTGGGGTTCCCCAGTTGGCCCAAAGCTTGGATAGCGGCAATGATCAGTTCGACACTGCCGGAATAGAGGAATTCAGAGATGGGCGTTGTGGCTGAGGTGTCCCCGATCATGCCTAACGCGTTGATGGCAGCGCGCAAGACTTTTTCATTCTGATCTTCGTTTAGAGCGCCCAGCAAAATGGGCGTAGCGGACTCCAAACGGATTTCACCGGCGATGTCGGCAAGCACGACCCTGTGGTCGGGTTTGACCTCCCGGATAAGCAGGCTGGACAACACATCAGGGTTATCTAGTGCTTTAGAGTAGACCAGCTCTTTGATCATGGGATGCGTGTCTCCCAACTCGGGCTTGGCCGCCAACAGGCCTGCCAACAGAGGGATTACAAACTCATCCGGGGCTTTGCTCAACTCAAACAGGGCCATTTTCTGGATGGCGGGTTCCACTTCATCAAAATGGGACAGAACCAGGCGGGCTTTGATCTTATCCTTGTTTTCAATGTCAAACCGAATTTCATCGATAAAGTCCTGGGCATTGATCTGTGTCATGGCACCTTTCCTAAATGTGGGTCGTAGCAGAATATCGGTTGGTTGAATCAATGACTTGAGCTTTTTTCCGGCTATGGCAATCTGTGTTGGGGTGTGATAGCAACGGGTCCATGAAAACGGAGATTGTCTTGTCCATTGCCCCCAGTACGCGTGCTGCCATCAGGCGGGCGCTGGGCAAGTGGTTTGCCCAATACCACCGCGACTTGCCCTGGCGCCAAACCGATGATCCTTATGCAATTTGGGTATCAGAGGTGATGCTGCAACAAACCCAAGTCAAGACGGCGGTTCCCTATTTTGAGCGTTTTATGGCGAAATTTCCTACAGTTGCCGCTTTGGCTCAAGCCGAAGAACAGATGGTGCTCAAAACATGGGAGGGATTGGGCTATTACGCCCGCGCGCGCAACCTGCGGCGGGCGGCCCGGATGCTCTTGGATCAAAAAGATGGCCGCATGCCAAGGGAATGGGAAGGGGTCCGTCAACTGCCTGGTGTTGGTGACTATATCGCGGCAGCCATTTTGAGTATCGCCTTTGATCAACCCCATGCAGTGGTGGATGGCAATGTCAAACGTGTCCTGGCACGTCTGTTTTGTGTGAATACGGCAGTTAACCTGGCATCCGGTCACAAGCAATACCAACAACTGGCGCAGCAATTGTTGGACATCAAGGTGCCCGGTGACCACAACCAGGCCCTCATGGAGCTGGGTGCCTTGGTGTGCCGTCCCAAAGCCCCCCTTTGTGAGAGCTGTCCGCTCACCCGCTATTGTCTTGCCTTCAAGAACAAGTTGGCGGACCAGTATCCCAGACGACAAAAACGGGTGCCCATCAAAGAGGTGCCACTGGTGGCCGGAGTGATCATTAAAAAGGGGCGTATTCTGTTGATCCAGCGGCCAGACGCGGGATTGCTGGGCGGCCTATGGGAGTTTCCCACCGCGCCGCTGGCCAATCCACACCACCCTGCCGATACGCTGGCGCAGCATATTGGGGTCACCGTGGGGTTGACCGTGACGGTGGGCCAGCCGGTGACCACGGCGCGTCACGCCTATACCCATTTTAAAATTTACCTAAAGCTCTTCTTGTGCCGCTGGCGCGCCGGTAGCGTTCGCTTGAATGGGCCTGCGGCGTTTCGTTGGGTTGCACCGTCCCGGCTGACGGATTACCCGCTGCACGGGGCGATGCACAAGATTCTGCCGGCGCTTAAGCATATACACCTCTAACGTCGAGGCGGATTGCGCTTAAAGGGGCGCCTTCTACGTGTATTGAAATATATTGAGTTTTAAGATAATTGTAACAAAATTGCTGTTATGGTGCACCTGGCGTATCCAATGCAACGGCATGGCCATCAGCAAGGTTAATGCCCAGCGAATTCTATTTTCAAACTGCGAATGGATAAGGAGAAGGTGATGGTACGTTGGTTTATCTCAATTTCTATATTTATCTGTTTGGCTTTACTGCCGCCAGCGCAATTGTGGTCTGAAACCACAGCTTATTTTCCCAATTATGGCGACGACAATATTAAAAGGGTGATTGTGACGGATGAATCCAACTTTGTGTCGGTTGATTTAAGCGGCGGGGTCTATGGTGCTGCGGTTACCCCGGACGGCGACGCCCTGGTCATTACCCGTACCGACGACGATGCGGTTACCATCATTCCCACCGGCAGTTTTACCAACGTTTCCGCCCAAGATGATGTCAGCCTGGGGGCTGGGCACGCTCCCCGGGGAGTGGCTATCGAATCACGTGGCTTATATGCTTATGTGGCCAATTATGCAAACGATACGGTGGATGAGATCCTTATTGGTTCCGGCACGGTGACAGACACGTTTAGTGTGGGTACCGGGCCGTGGGGTGTTGCGGCAATTTATGATACCACGGATACCACTATGCGTGTTTATGTTTCCAATTATGATGCGGGGACGGTTTCAGTGATCAGCAGCAGCGGTGTGGATACCATTAACAGCGTGGGGAGCGGCCCCTTAGGTGTGGCTTTGACACCGGACGGCAACACGCTCTATGTGGCCAACTACTATGACGATCAAGTGGTGGCTATCGATACCAGTGATCAGAGCATTGACAGCACCATCAATGTGGGCAACGGCCCCTGGGGTCTGGCCATGGCCGACGATGGAGGCTATGTGTTTGTAACCAACAGTTTGGACGATACCGTATCGGTAATCGATACCGCCAGTCGGATTGCTGCCGGACCTTTCAGCGTCGGTGATCAACCCAGGGGAGTGGCGGCACCTGTAAACGGCGATTTTGCTTACGTGGTTAACCAGGGGGATAACAACATCAGCAAAGTGACCACCAGCGGCTCCGTGACCACCATCGGTAGCGGCGAGCTCAACGGGGCGTTTGCCCTGGGGGCGTTTATCGGTGACAGCCCACCAGATCCACCCAGTAGTTTGGAAGCCGCTACGGAGTCATCCACCGGGATCTCATTGAGCTGGAACGACAATGCCAATGATGAATTGGGCTTTAAAATTGAGCGCCGCAAAGACTCGCAAGACACTTACGTTCAGGTTGCCAAAGTTGATCAAAACGAAACCAGCTATACCGACGCTGGCCTATCAAGGGCGACCACCTACCATTACCAGGTGCGCGCTTATAACGAAGCGGCGGATTCCGACTATAGCAATGTAGCCACGGCAATGACTGATGAATCGTTTTCCTGGTGCTTTATAGATGCACTGTTTCAATAAAGATTTGTCATATCTATGAGTTAGATGGTTTTATCGTGCCGAGCAGTTCTTCAATTTGCTTTTCGATGGTTTCCACGCGGCTTTTAGGCAGCAAAAAAGCATAGTCGTTGGAAGACGACACGCCGGGGATTTTATCGCTTTGCTTGCCTTTTGGGGCATATACGGATAGCGTCCACGTCTCGCTGTCATTTTTCAAGGTAAGCGTCCAGGTCGCATCTGTAAGGCCGGGTTTGGCATCATCGGCCATGTAATCTTCGCACTTTAGCCCCATGAGGGTGTTAAGCAGGGCATTGATGGTTGCCTCTTTAACTGTTTGGCCATTATCGGCTTGCCATTGGGTTTTAGTGGCGGGCGCCGCTTCACCCTCCTTTTCCGATTCCTGAGGCACCTCGGATTTAGACAGGACTATCTTTTGGCCTGCTTTTTGGATTTGAATCGAGACGAGGGTTGGTTTTTCAAAGGAGAGCACTGTTTTATCCCGCAAGCTATCCAGGGTTTGATCAAATGTGCTTTTGAGATTGCCCCGGGCATGATAGACTTTGGCATCGTCGGCCAGCAGCATAAACGTGTGTTGTTGGGTGGGGGCAATCCGGCCGATGATAAACTCTCGCAGCAGCTGATCATCCGTGAAGATCTGGATTTTGACCTGTTGGGCACCATCGAGACCATAACGCTGATAATTGCCCGATTCGGACACCATGGCTGTAGCCGTCAACTCGGCGGCTGCTTTGACCATATTTTTAATCTTGATGTCGTCGACAGGATAGTTTTTGGGCATTATAAACCATTTCTCATCTTGCTTGTGCATCTCAAGGACAGCATCTTTTTGCGCAATGACCATCCGATTAATCTTCGCGTTATCCAATGCAGGCAGTTTAGGCAAATCGCGGTCAGGGTGATCACCGCTACCCAATGCCAGATAAAGGGTCAACGCCACAATCACCAATACGAGTACCAGATATTCTTTTTTCATTTTCATGATTAGCTCGCGTCTCCTTGGAACCTCAGCTTGATTTGCTTTTGTCGTGCCCGGCGGCGATACCAGACCAGCAACCCGCATAGAATGGTCAGGAAGGGCAAGCCCACCATGTTAGCCGCTTTGATCAGCACCTTGGTTGCGGCGCCCGTCGGTTCCAGCGGATTATATTGTTGCGCTTTGCTGCGCATGGCGGCAATGGCTTCGCGATTGTTAAGCGCATCGATCATGTCCAATATGAATATGGCATTGGCCCTTTGGTTGGCCTGATCGGTCAATTCCATCAGTTGATTTTTAATCATTTCAGACGATGCCATTACAAATATTTTGGCAGCCGGACTCTTCGCTTTAAAAACATTTTTCCCGCTAATTTGGGCAAGATCGACCGGTGCAGTGTTTTCAGTTGCTAACGGTTTGTCGTCAGGCGCATCGGCATCAGCGTTCTTTGCTTTGGGTTTTTCAGGCATGGGCTTGCCTTCAAAATAGCTGCTAAAAGAGCCTTCCAGCAGATAGGCCAACGGCAAGCTGGCCATTTCTTTGTCCGATGCGGGGGGCCTTAAAAACAAGGGGTTCAGGGTGATGCGATCACGCATCTCCCAGGAACGTTTGGAAGACGCCAGCAATTGGTGGGCCTTGAGCTGCTGAGCATCAATACGCGCAGCGTCCAGCTCAAGGGGTGATATTTTGTAGGTGGTTAAGCTTTTTATTGACTTAAGATAGGCCAGATTGTGGTTGATGTTTTCACTTTGAATGATGGGGGCAAAATACAGATCCTGTGCGCCGCCCCCGCGGTTTTGGGGAACGCGTTGGCGGTGGCAATTTTCATCCAATACGATGGATGTTTTAATGCGCACGCCGTAATGCGCCAGCATCTCTTCCAATCCGGTATCCAGCGGTACGTAGTTGGGCATTGGGTTGCCCATGAAAGGTTGTCGGCCGGCCGGCCGGGTCTCTTTGAAAGCATCCAGGAAGATGGCCAAATTGGTGCCGTTCATCAGGGCTTGGTCAATTTGATAGAGTGCGTAGTCGGACAACTTTTCCGTGGGACGCGGGATAATCAAACATGGCAGACCTGCCGGAACCGGCCCTTCATTCAGTTTCACAGGGTGCAAGGTATAGGTCTTGTCCAAAGTGGCTTTGAAGCTGCTGATGGTCTCACCGTCTTGTGGGCCCATGGGGGACGGGCCCATCGGGCTCAATGCGCCGAATCCGGATAGATAGCCGATATCTTCGTTAATATTCACCAGGCGGTCCAGGTTTGTTTCAATGGCCTCTTTGATGGTTTCAACCTCCGCCAATTGGTATTGGGTTCCGAAAATCGGCAACTTAAAGACTTGCAACAGGGGAATGCTGCGCACCTGGTCCTTGTATTTGAGCAATAGACCGATGATGCCTTTGCCTGCTGTGACACCGGCTTGAGGGATATCCGGCCATTTGAGCGGCAGCAATTCCTGATTTTTGACTCCCTCTGCTGCATCGGGAATCACAGACGGGTCCAGGTGATGAAAAGTCAATTGATCATAGGTCTTGGTGTTTAACTCCTCTACAATTTTTTTGATACGATCCGGGTAGGTATTTAATCCTTTAATCCCCATGTAGGGCGCCACATTAAATATGGATGAGGAAAGCACCAGCTCGACCTGAATCTTCTCTTCCAGATTGAGCAGGGCGCTGACTTTATGGTTAAGCTTTTGAATGGCGGTAGTGAGTTGATACTCCAGACCATCCGTGGAGGTGATGGTGGGGATGCGCTCAATGATGTCGCCGTGTATTAATACCAGCCCCATGAAGGCCTGTTTGAATTTGATTTCATCGTTGTCGACGATTTGAATCTGGACCGGGGGAATGCCATAGCTGCGAGCCATTTCTCGATTGTCCCGTGCATCGTCACTGATGGTTTCAGTTACGGGGTTGACGTTGTAATATTGCGGTTTGAAATATTTCTTGTTGTTCAGGGCATACTCATTGAGCAAGTCCTGCAGGTAGCGCTGGGTATTGTTATGCGGCGGCGGTAAATCCTTTGTGAAAAAAACTTTGACAGTTAATGGTTCAGACAAGGTCGCCACGACTTTTTTACTGACATCCGACAGCGTATATTCGTCATTCTGGGTCAGGTCGATCCTGATGCGAAAAAGCGTTAGACCGGCCAGATTAATCAGCACGACCACCAGAAGGTACAATAGCAGTTTGATATATTTGGTATACCGTTGGGGTGTGGGTGTCATCGTTTGTCCTCTCTACTTTTTTTCCTGCATCACCAAGTGGGTGGCATACAATCCGATGAATATTATGCTGAGAAAATAGATAATATCACGGAGATCGACAATGCCTTTGGCGATATTTTCAAAATGGGTGGATGTGCTTAAATAGGCCACGACGGACAACAGGTCTTCGGGAAAGAAGAAAAGCATCTTGTCCACAATGGCCAGAACTGCGCAGATGATGATGCCCACGATGCAGGCGATGATCTGATTGCGGGTTAACGATGAAGCAAACAAACCAATGGCGGCATAGGCGGCGCCCAGGAAAAGTGCGCCGATGTAACTGCCGGCCACAACCCCCCAATCGAGATTGCCCAGAAATGTGACAAACGCCGGGTAGGCCAGAGTGGGCGCCAGCAAAGCGGCCACAAAAGCCAGTGCGGCAAAAAACTTGCCCAGGATAATGTCGCTGAAGGTCACCGGCATCGTTAGCAACAGCTCATAAGACCCTACATTGAGCTCTTCGGAAAATAGCCGCATGGTAAGGATCGGCACGACGATGGAAAACAAAAAGGGCAGCAGGTTAAAAAAACTTCTTAAATCCAATTGCCCCAAAACAAAAAAGGTCGAAAAAAAAAGCCAACCTGTGAGCAGTAAAAAGATGGCGATCACAATGTAAGCGATGGGTGATGTGAAGTAGTCATTGAACTCTTTTTTAAATATTCGTGTGGCCTGACGCATATCAACTCTCCATGGTCAATTCCCGGAAAATGGTTTCTAAAGTTTTGGCTTCTTGATGAAATTCAACCAGTACCCATGGGGCCTGTTTGATCACATTGTACAAAGCGGCCCGTGGATCATCATGGGGGCTGCACTGAACCACCACATTTAATCGGTCGGGAACGCTGCTGTCTACGCGTTCGACGGTCTTTACGCCCGCCACAGCCTGCAACTGGGTTTGAACCTCCGCGAAAGCGGCCTGCATTAAGCCGATTTGGATCAGGTGTGCATCGTCCCCGTTGTTGGCTTTCAAATCATTGGTGGTGCCGTCGGCAATTATGCTGCCCTTGTTGATGATAATAATACGATCGCAAGTGGCTTCCGCTTCGCTCAGGATGTGAGTGGATAAGATAATGGTTTTTTCCTTGCCGATTTTGCGTATGATCTCACGGATTTCAACAATTTGATTGGGATCCAGGCCCGAGGTCGGCTCGTCCAAAATAAGGATATCCGGATCACTCATCATGGCATGCGCCAGCCCGACCCGTTGCTTAAGGCCCTTCGATAGAGTCTCAATGGTTTTATGCATGATGGTCCGCAGGCCGCACATGTCGGCCAATTCCGCCAGCCGTTTCGCTTTGGCCTCTTGCTCAAGTCCATGGATATTGGCCACATAATCCAGATAGTCATAAACCAACATGCCCTTGTACAGCGGTGCGGATTCAGGCAGATAGCCGATGAGCTGTTTTACCGCCAGAGGATCTTCGTATACCGAATAATCTTTGATGCGGATGTCGCCTTGGGTGGGGAAAAAGTATCCGGTTAACATGCGCAATGTTGTGGTTTTGCCGGCGCCATTGGGCCCCAACAGACCGACGATTTCTCCCTTCTGGATATCAAGGTTGATCTGGTCGACGGCACAAAAATCATCATAGTACTTCGTTAAGTTTTCAACGTGGATCATCCTTGTTCTCCTTGGTCGTCTTCCATCGCTATGCATTTCATCTGTTTTGCAGGCCATTGGGTGACGATGGCACAACAGGGTGCAGCATTATTGAATCTTGTGCCCTTCGTCCAGGCCCCCGAGGTAAACCTTTTGATTTCAATTTGGGGCTATCTTGATTAGCCAGTTTTATTTAATGCATATCGACATGGGTGTCAACAGGACTCAGATGTTTTACTTTTTCAAATTCCGATGGCCGATTTCACAGGTCACGGTTCATCGTTAAACAAGGAATATGGCATAATAAAAATCGGATGGCCAATTACCATTTGGTAATAGATCGGCAAGATACAAAAATATAAAATTTCAGAATTTTAAGATTGTTTTTCAGGTTTATTGGTTTCCACCGTAACTTGATACCAGGGTCCCAGGATACGTGATTGCCGGCAATGGGGGCACTTCGTTGGTGCGGAGAGACGCTGCCGGCGGGTGAATGTAAAATTACAGCTTCCACAATAAGCAGGTTGAACGACAAACGTCATCCCCTTTGCGGCGACGGACTTGGAAACGTGCGGCAAATGGAAAACCACCTCTTTTTCGCGAATGCCAATGGCCTGGGAGAGTCCTCTCACATCCATCGACGCATCCATTAGCACGTGGATCATTTTTTGGCGTAATGTTTTCAACTGTCCAACGCTAAATGTTATTGCCCAGCCACAAGATGACCCCTTTGATGCAGGGTCGCAGGGTTTGAATGCAGCGCTGGTAGGATGATAGAGGCTCACCGTAGGGGTCACGGATGTCCACTGGAGCAGATTGGGGATCAAACTCGGTCAACAGCATGGGCTTGGCATGCCGTCGTTTCAACAGACCTTTGATTTCAGAAAGATGGCTCGCTTCCATGGTAAGGATCAAATCCGCGCTACGGGCAATTTCGCGGGTTATTTGGCGTGCCCGATGACGGTTGATATCGATGCCCAGTTGAGCCATGGCCGCAACGGCGTTTTCTTGAGCCTGATGACCATGCAACGCATGGGTTCCGCTTGAGGTTACCTTGACCCGCTCTATTAAATCAACCGGCAGGTAGTGTGCCAGCAGCCCTGCCGCCATGGGACTTCGGCAAATGTTGCCGGTGCAGACCATCAATACATGATACATAACACCACACTCCGTCAAAGCCTGATTCACTGAGCCGATATAAAGGCGTGCTTAATTGTGTCGTATGCGCTTTCAAGTGTCAATCGTCTTGCCACTGTTATTTCAAATCAACAACCAACCCATGAGAGCATATGAGCCACTTATTCATTTTTCAAGATGGATGTGACGCTCTCCACAATAAAGCAATTATTCACTATTTTGAATCTGACATTGAGATCCCATAACCGAATGCCATATTCTGTCTTTGGCGTGGCATCCGCGTAAGCCGGCCTGGGATCCAAGGCCAACAGGCTGGTGATGAGTTGCCTGAGCTGTGGGTGCTGGCCGGTCTCCAACATTTGACAAGCTTGTGCAGCCATCGGAGAAAAGACGACTTTGAATTTGGAATCCGGCCGTTGCTGGGCATATCCGCCTTTGGCCGATGGAAGGCAGTCCGTATACGGCAGATAGGGTTTAATGTCCAATACGGGTGTGCCATCAACCATGTCCGCCCCTTTGAGATGCAAACACCACGGTTGCTTATCTACCTCAATTTTAACCAATTCCACAGCAGATTGCCCAATGGGGTTGGGCCGGTAGCCGGAGCGCGATGCAAAAACACCCACCCGCTGGTTGCCCCCCAAACGGGGAGGGCGCACTGTAGGTCGCCACGTTTTATCAATGCATTGATGAAAAACAAACAAGATCCAGATATGTGAAAATGTTTCCAGATCACGAAAGGCATCGCTATGTTGAAATGGTGGCGCCATCTCAAGAATAGCGGTGACTTCGGGCACTAATCCGGGTTGTCTGGGCACACCAAACTTTTCCTTGAAGCAGGAGCGGATAGTGCCGATGGGATTGAAGGCAAATGGGGTCATCGATTCGGTCCTTGACATAACGACAGGTTCATTTGAAAATGAAGCCGCTGATTACGGTCAATTCAGCAACCCGATCAATTGGTTTCGGGCTTGTGTTTCCAGGCTTAAACTGATTGCGCATATATGCAATTTGCACAGCATAGCCAAACTGCCATCAATATACCCTTGTTTGGCAGATAGCGCCCGATTGGTTTAAATTCAGGGCGATTAAACCAAGGCAATGCGTAACTTGCCGTCTGGATACATCATTGTCCATTTCAGTAGCACCATTCAACTTAAAACTTAAAACTTTTTAATTCAAGCCATTGTGGTACCTATAGAACAGCTTTTGATGGATTGATCCAAGCTAAAAGCAAATGCATACAAGGAGGAAGTCATGAGCCAATGGTATTTAAGCTATGACGGCAATTCTTTGGGGCCTTTTGACCATGATCAGGCCGTGTCCCAAGTCCGTAAGGATCCCAATGGATATGCCTGGCGTGAAGGGTTCGCCGAGTGGTTGCCCATCCATCAGATTGATGATTTAGCGCCTCAGACAGCAGCCGTACCTTCTCCGCCACCAACCCGCCTTTCGCGTCAATCGGATGAGATTGACTTTAAAATCATGGGATCGGAAATGCAATTTGTCGTGGTTACGCTCGATCCAGGTGAAAGCGCCGTGGCTGAAGCGGGCGCCATGATGTACAAAGACGGCGAGGTGACCCTTGAGACGGTCTTTAGTGATGGTTCCAGCTCAGGAAACGGCGGATTTATGGGAAAATTGCTCGGCGCCGGCAAACGCCTGCTTACCGGAGAAAGCTTGTTTATGACTGTTTTCACCCAATCAGGGCAGGGCAGGGCCTGCGTGGCTTTCGGCGCACCCTATCCTGGAAATGTCATCCCTGTCCATCTGGACCAGCTAGGCGGCAGCTTGTTGTGCCAAAAAGATAGCTTTTTGTGCGCCGCCAAGGGGGTTGCCATTGGCGTTCATTTTCAACGCAAGATTCTCACCGGACTTTTTGGTGGCGAGGGATTTGTGATGCAGAAGCTGGAGGGTGACGGTTTGGTGTTTTTGCACGCCGGCGGTACGGTAGACAAGCATATACTGAAGCCCGGTCAAGTTTTGCATGTGGATACGGGTTGTATTGTGGCCCTGGAACCCAGTGTGCAATTTGGTATTCGTCAAGCGGGCGGCATTAAAACGGCCCTTTTTGGCGGCGAGGGGCTCTTTTTTGCAGACTTGATGGGGCCGGGTACGGTATGGTTGCAGTCATTGCCCTTTTCACGATTGGCCGGCCGGATGCTCAAAGCAGCCCCCCAACGTGGCGGCAGCAAAGGAGAAGGATCCATTCTGGGCGCCTTCGGTGATTTAATGGATGGGGATAACCGATGACAATAATGTTATGTTTTTTTACTACCGCTTTTTAAGAGGAAGAATTTCAGGCATAGCGGATTTACTTCATTAATGATGGATGCATCAGGTGCCACACCTCCAATTTTACTGATTGGATTGCAACCTCGACAGGACTGGAATGAATGAACGAGCGCGCTGATTATATAATGGAACACGATAAAGAGACCCTTCGTCTGGAGGTCAAGACTGACATCAAGGTCATTGAGCAGCAAGCGCGTTGGGCCGGTATTCGATCCGGCATGCGTGTGGCCGATTTGGGTTGCGGTCCGGGCAAAACCAGTCGTGCACTTTTCGACATGGTTCAATCGGGTGGAGAAGTTGTAGGTATTGATATTGTTCCGCAACGCATCGATTATGCTCAGGAGAATTACCAGGTGCCCGGGATTCGCTTTGTGCAGCGCGATGCCCGTGAAGCGCTCGGGGATTTGGGTGCGTTTGATTTTATTTGGGTGCGGTTTTTGCTCGAATATTATGGCAGCCAAGCATTCCAAATGGTGCAGCACTTTTATAAATTCTTAAAACCCGGTGGCATTATCTGTCTAATCGATTTAGACCACAATTGTCTGAGTCATTATGGTATTTCGGATCGACTGATCCAAACGATGTTTGGTACCGCCGAGAGCCTTAAGCAAAATTTTGATTTTGATCCTTACGTGGGTAGAAAGCTTTACTCTTTTCTGTACGACATTAACTGTGAAGGGATTGACGTGCACGTGGCTGCGCACCATTTGATTTTCGGCGAGCTCAACGAAGTGGATAAGCTAAACTGGACCAGCAAAGCAAAGGTCGGCGTCAAATACTCCGGATGGGATTTTTCACAGGCCTTCCCTGGCGGATATAAAGAGTTTTATGAGGAGTTCAAGCGCAGCTTTTATGATCCGCGGCGGTTTACTTATACGCCGGTCATCGCCGCCCGCGGCCGCAAACCTATTTCAAAGGCCTGAGAGGCTCAGATCCTGCGTTGCCAGAGGTTCGCAGTATTGTTAATACGGCTTCACCTCTGGACGCCTTGACTCTGAGCCTCTCAGGCCTTTGAAATATTTATGACGCAGGATTTCATGCTCTGCATTGTCCCACCCTGTTTGGTTTCGCAGTATTGTTAATACGGCTTCACCTCTGGACGCCTTGACTCTGAGCCTCTCAGGCCTTTGAAATATTTATGACGGAGGATTTCATGCTCTGCATTATCTCACCCTGTTTGGTTTCGCAGTATTGTTAATACGGCTTCACCTCTGGGCGCCTTGACTCTGAGCCCCTCAGACCTTTGAAATATTTATGACGCAAGATTTGATGAAATCGTAACAAGTCCGATTTTCACCACGAAGGGCACGAAGGGTCAAAAAAACATATTATAATTTCAACTTCGTGCTTTTCGTATCCTTCGTGGTAATTTACAAACGTGGCTTACGGGCGACTTTTTGCGAACTGATCAAGATTCCAGAATCAACTTTTTCTGTCTTGAATTTCGCCAAATAAATCGATGCAGGTCGGTTCCGTTTGAAGAGAGTCAAAGGTTGTCTGCTCCAGCGTTTGCCGAAGCTGATCCCGTGCCTTTTGCCACACTTGATAGACGGTGCAGCTTGGAGTGCGGTAGCAGCTATCCGGGTGTATCAGGCAGTCATTGAGATAGATCTCTCCGATGACGGCTTCAATAACCCCGAGCAGTGTTACTTTTTCGGGAGATACGATCAGCCGGAATCCACCTTTGGGCCCTTGAACAATCTCAATGTAGCCCGCCCGTGCCAAATGCTGGGCAATTTTACCCAGGAATTGAGCCGGAATACCCATGACTTGGGCAATTTCCAAGCGACTGCCGATTTTGTCCACGCCCAGGCAGGAAAGATACAGCATGCAGCGAACCGCATACTCTCCGGCTCTGGTTAACCTCATTGGCTTTAACTCACTGTACGCTAAAAAATGTAGAGTATTAGGATAATATTTGTCCAATATAGGGTAGGGGGTGTTTTTTGTCAACCCATTTTCAGGTGGTTGATTTGAGGAAAATGATCCGTTTTTTCAATGATGATTCGGAAAGAATTCGTCCGGTCATATCGAACATGAGTGGCGGTTGTGTATGGTTCTGGAAAAGATGGGCAATGCTACCTTTGTAACTCTCGATGTCTTGATGCGGCCGAGTGGTTATACCGGGCGCTGCCCAAAAGGCAGCGTAAATTCAAACTGCAAATTTGTCACCCAAATCGTGCTGATGTGTTATCCATCGAAAGACGGTACTATTTAAAAACCCGTTGAAAAAGACGACCCAGCCAGCCTTTATCAGTTTCTTCCCGCACCGCTATAATTTTTTTCACTGAAGGCGCATAGGCCTTATCGTCATTGCAGATATGGTTGAATAACCATCTGCTAAGCACATCGTATAACTCATCCGCGATGTCCTCGCCGGACAGCCAGCGCTCCTTATATTCGCCGGCACGTTGGACAAGCAGTTCGTGGACGCGCTTATGGGCATTATAGAACTCGTAGTTCGCATCCTGCATCAAAGACTCTTCAAAGGCAAAATGTGAAATGGTATAGTCGATCATTTCAGAAACGATAGCGCCAACGGCTTCTTGTTTCCGGGCCGGGGTGGAAAAGGCGGTCTTGCGCAAATCGTCCAACTGAGCAACCATTTCCACGAGCCGTTGATGTTGATGGTCAACCGCCTCAATTCCCGTCACAAACTGCTTGGGCAGAGTACACGCTGTAACATCGAATTGTGTCTCTTCATATTCATCCCTGTAAGCGCCGTCAAGCGGCATAAGCAATCCCATTTTTTCCAGCTTGTCAATTGCTGAAAACAGGTATTCCGGATCGTAAGCATCCTCCTGCGCGATGGTATTGACCGTTCTTTCCCCATCAACGGAAAGAAAGATATTGAACATCTTGATGTCATTTCTGATCATCGAATAATCAACACCCACCACCCGCTTGAACACGATATCCCTGACTTCATCCCTGACTTCAACCATGGCTCAATCCTTTGAAAAGATTATTGCGACGCATAAAATCCCTGTACATATTCAATTCGCCTCGCGCTTCCCACTTGGTATTATTATGGAAAACCCAAAGTCTGTCAAATCAAAATTAGACCAACGACCACCCCAAGTGTCGGATGGCTTGGAATTTCGGCCATAAGTCAAGATTACTCGGCCATGTCAGTTCATTTGATTAGTGGATTAACAAAAATAATACGGAGATGCCGAGTAAAGGGGTTGCTTAAATCGTATCATCCTTAGACCGGGCTATACCCGACCTTGAACTTGGAAGCAGACGGTACTGACAGGATATGGTGAGAAAGGACCTCAATTTGAGCATCTTATTTGTCTGCGTAAGGCTTGATGTCCAGAATCGGCGTGCCATCGAACATGTCCAAGCCTCTGACATGGATACTGCACTTATCGATGGACAGTATCTCTAAAACCGACATGCCGACGGCATTGGGCCGGCGGGGTGAGCAGATGCTGAATACACCTTTAATTTCCCCGGTTTTGCGCTTGGCTTGGCAAAGATCCTTTTGAGAAAAGGGATCGCTGCGATGAAAGTGAAACAATACCGCGATGCGCTGGCCGGGCGTCAGGTCGCAGAGCCCTTTCTCAAATTGCGGCAAGATGGCCAGGGTGCCCTCCATATTGGAAACCGTCCAGTGCCGAGGCACATCATCAGCTTTGGTCTCGACAAATCCAATCGGTGAATATTCGATGTGCATAATCTGTTGGGTTCTCCTTTGTGTCGATGCAGCAATGGGTTTCATTGGTGGCTTTAATACCTTAGTTAGGCTTTCTGTACAAGTGACCTGAAATGGGATGCGCAGGCGCGTGATTTGATGCAGCCACACGAAAGTGCAGGCGCCGGTGCGACCCAATTGTGCATCTCATGCCCGGAGAGATTTCGTGCCATAACTCCTTTACGATCGCTGATTAGCCACGGCAACCGTTTTTGCCATAGCGCGGTTGGTCGCTGGGGCCTTTATGATCAGCTTCTCAGGGGTCCGGGCCAAAGTTGGTCTCATCTGCGCGCCTCCTTGTCCGGATTGATTTTTTTGCTCCAGTCTGGCCTTGCCTTTGAAAGGGGTGGCCTCTTGTTCCAGCAGCTTGCCGGCATGCTTAACTGAATTGGCGTGACTATCGTGCCGGTTGCCATTTATATGGGACCACGGGGGTGGAGGCCTTGCGTGTAAACAATCGGCGCCCCTATCGCAGCCCGCAACGATACGATTCACGACCGTTGACATCCTCGCGTGGCACCTTAACTTATTTGCTACAGTTGAAACGCCTTCCCACTGTACTTTCAATTCGCAGCACACCTTAAATGCGGCGCGCATATACTTCTGCGCGCTGCGGGATAGATGGTAATGGACCGTTCCAATAGAATAAGGAGGATGTATGAGAATTTCGCTTAAAGTGATGATTTGCAGTGTTGTTTTGGTCGCCATGGGCAGCCTGGTCTATGCGGGCTTTACCAGGTCCGAGGATGCCATTCGCTACCGCAAAGCGGTGATGACCGTCATCGGTCAGCATTTCGGCCGTCTGGCCGCAGTGGTTAAAGGGCAGACCCCATACGACAAGAAGGACGTTGAACACGATGCCATGGTGATTCGGACCATGGCCGAATTGCCGTGGGATGCGGTCTTGTTCCCAGGCTCCGATAGGGGGGACACGACCCTGAAGGCATCGGCGATGCAGGAAAAGGACCGATTCATGAGCATGGCCCGGCAATTCGAAAATGCGGCCCAAAATATGGCTGCAACAGCAAACAGAGGTGATCTGCAGTCCGTCAAAGCCCAATTCGGAGAGGTAGCCGGGACCTGCAAAACCTGCCACTCGACCTATCGGAAAAGATAACCAGGTTTTGTGACTGAATATTGGGTGCACCCAATGGGGGAGGATTTGATTTAGAGGTTAAGGCCGCAATTCAAAAGGTGCGCCAATTCTACCCGAAGAGCCGCCTGTGCAGTAACGGCAGGGGGCTCTTTTTGCATCTCAGCGCACCAGAAGATAGACCCCCCCAGCGCTCAGGGCTGCGATGAGCACTGCTGTCCATTGGTGTCCGGCTGACGATTGGCCTTCGCCATGCCAGTATTTGTAGCCGCTGAACATCGGTTGAATCAGGTTTTCACGCTTGATGATCAGATAAAACAGCACTGCCAATACATGCACCCCGATCAGCACGAGGATGACCTGTTGGTTGAGCTTGTGGATATGCGTGAGCCAGTCGCTGGTTGCTTTGCTGATCCAGGGGTAAAGCGGGCCTTCGGTGAAGATATCGTCATTGGCGAACAGTCCGGTGACGGTTTGAATCAACAGGCTGATCAGCATGGCCAATACAGACCAGCCCCCAAGCGGGTTATGACCCAGGTGTTTGGGAGCATCAGCTTGCAGTAGTGAGCGTGCATAGCGCAACGCAGCTACCGGACCGCGCACGAAGGCGGCAAAGCGCACATGCCACCCCCCAACAAAACCCCACGCGATCCGGAACACCAGCAGCCCCAAAATAGCATAGCCGCTCCACATATGGTACTGCATCCAAGCACCTCCAATTTTGCCGCTGACAAAGGATGCGATCACCAGCATCACCAGCACCCAATGAAACAGCCGGGTGGGAAGATCCCATACCAGGATAAGTCGGCCGGAGGTCTTCGGAATTTTCGATCCATTGCTTGCAACGGGGTCCATATGACGGTTCCTTTCTTTGGTCTTTGCCACTAATTCTATGTATCACCGTGAATATGGCAAACCGGCCGGAAAGTTTCGGATCACAGAGCAGGTGAAGGCACTTTCCGGCTGGCGGGCAAAACATTCCGATAGCCAATACGTCCGTTTCATAAGCCATCGAGCGTTCTAATATATCCCGTTTGTCGGTAAATGCCCAGTTTAAAGCAGAATTTTTCCAGGAGTGGCGCCGATGGTATGGCACTTCTAAGTCAGGACTTTCAGATCGGTAAGTCCGATGCGGTTGTTCATTGTATTCAGAACAATTGCGGTCATACCGGGGTCCGGGCCGGTTGCCACCATGTGATGCCGGCACCCAGTTTGTTGCTGACCCAACTTTTGCCCGGCCGGTTATCGAAATGGAGCAGATGCGATGGGCACTTGCAGTCTGAGCACCCGAACCCGCGCACCCATTTTCCCGCCCCAGGGGCTTTTGCCAGCAACGCCGCCCAAGCATGCTCTTGGGAGGGGGGGCCCACGGCCATCCATATCTCCACCACCATGGCTTCTACCCGTAAATAGTCGATATGCCAATGTCGTTTTTGCACCGGTCTGAGGTGATGGCCCAATCGAGCGGCCAGGCCCCCTGGTCCAAAAGCACTGCCGGCATATGCGTACCATCCAGGCCCAAATCGGATGGGCCCCAATCTGCCCACCTGGATCTCTTTAGGCCCGGGCAGCATCAGTATTAGCAGGTAGCTTCCAGGTTCCCGGGGCAACTGGTCGACTATGATTTTCATAGGCTGATTTCTGATTTGGCAATGGCCGGCGAGCAAAAAGCGCTGCCTGAAGATGTTACCCGATTGAAGCCTTCAGGGCAAGCCCGGGCCGGCAATAGAGAGATGAAAAACACAAGAACAGATGCGCACAGGTGTGAATTCAGATAATGGAAATTCATATCATTAATATAACCCGTTAATATAAAATGCATTTTTTGGTTGGCGGCGTCTGAAAAAATAGCCTTGCCAATTCAGATGTTGCTCTAGTATGATACATCAATACGCTCTGCCCTCCATTCTGATTTGTTCAGCGAATCTGATGTTTTCACCCTTCTAAAGGCGCAGGAACTGCTTTCAACTTTGGTTTAGGCGTGCTCGCTCCATCGGCGAAGAACTTGCCAGGTAAATGCAAGGTTTTCAGTGTTAAGTTGACCCTCGAAGGAGTCGAACAGGGTGCAAAAACCGTCCTTTGGAAATCCGGAACGACAGGTGGCAAAGCTCAAGGAAGAGACCCATGCGCATCCCGGTTCGCACCTGGAGATCTCATCGTCCGAACTTTTGCATCGTACCATTTTAGAAAACATCTCCGACTCCGTCATCCTTACCGACGACCTAGGCGCCATCCGCTATGTCTGCCCCAATACGGTATTAATCTTCGGATTTACTCAAAAAGAGATCTACAGCCTGGGCAACATTGACAAACTGCTCAATGGAACGATCTGTGATATTGCGGAATTGAAGCACAAAAACGAAATTGTCAATATCGAGTGGCTGGTGCTGGATCATGCCGGCCGGGAGCATTATTTGCTGATCAACGTCAAAGTTGTAGACATCTGCGGTGGGACCGCGCTTTATGTCATGCGCGATGCCACCAAACTGAAGCGGGCCAGCGCTGCGCTGAAAGAACGCGAATCCTTTATTGAAGTCGTAATGGACAACCTGCCTATCGGTCTGGCGGTGAACTCCGTGGATCCCGATGTGACCTTTTCCTATATGAACGACAACTTTTGCAAGTTTTATCGCACGACGCCTGAGGCGCTGGCCAATCCGGACGCCTTCTGGACTGCCGTATATGAAGACCCACATTTCCGGGAAAATATCAAGAAGCAGGTCTTGGCGGATTGTGCCAGCGGAGATCCGTCCCGTATGTATTGGCCGGAAGTGCCCATTACCCGCACCGGACAGGAGACCACCTATATCAGCGCCCGCAATATTCCCATTCCCGACAAGAAACTGGTAATTTCCACCGTTTGGGATATCACCGAAAGAAAAGCATTGGAAGCGAAGTTGCGCCAGGCATACAAAATGGAAGCCATCGGTGTCCTGGCTGGAGGGATTGCCCACGATTTCAACAATATTCTCTCCTCAATTATCGGATTTGCCGAACTTTCCCTGGAAGATGTCAAGCCGGGAACGGAAATCGAGGAGAACCTCAATGAAATCTTTATTGCCGGAAAGCGCGCCCGGAACCTCATTAAACAGATCCTGACCGTTGCCCGGCAATCCGAAGATGAAAACCGGCCGGTCCAAGTGAGCCAGACCGTCAATGAGGCCCTTAAATTGCTGCGATCTTCAATTCCCACCTTTATTCGCATCGATGCCCATATCAATAGTCACGCCATGATAATGGGCGACCCCACCATGGTTCACCAGATTATCATGAACCTGTGCACCAATGCATTCCATGCCATGGAAGAGACCGGCGGTGTCTTGACGATTGAACTGGACGAAGCGACCTTTGACTCCACATTGAGCCCACCCCATGCGGAGTTCCAGTTGGGTAACTATCTGGTACTGACCGTTACAGATACCGGGGTCGGGATTCCGGAGGAGAAAAAAGCGTCCATCTTCGATCCTTACTTTACTACCAAAGAGATCGGTAAAGGCACAGGCATGGGGCTGGCTTTGGTCCACAGCATTGTAAAAAGCTATTGTGGCAGGATCACCGTGGAGAGCCGGGTTGGCGAAGGCACGCGGTTTTGCGTTTATCTGCCCATCACGATACCACAGGCAAAACCTGTCGCCAGACCAATGAGACCAGCCGTCGCCGGTGGTACCGAGCGCATTGTCATTGTCGATGACGAGCCGGCCATTGCAAAGATGCTGCAACAAGTATTAAAGCGCCTGGGTTACGCAGTAGAGGCGTACACCAGTCCCACCGAAACACTATCGCTGTTTCAGTCCAGGCCCTATGCTTTCGACTTGGTGATCAGCGATATGACCATGCCGGAGCTGCCGGGTGATATTCTGGCCCGGGAAGTGCACAATATCCGACCGGATATCCCAGTGATCCTGTGCACAGGCCACAGCAGCCGCATCTCCAAAGAAAAATCCGACGCCTTGGATATTCAGGCCCTGGTCTACAAACCTTTTGACAGCAATGAACTGGCAAAAACGGTTCGCCAAGTGCTGGATAAAGCCAAAACCTGACCGCTTTAGATTCTTTTCCTTTAAAGATTAGACCTGTCGTCATAACCTGATTTGCGGCGATCCGTAGATCTTCTTGCAGACGTTTACCCGTTCACTGCATCGGTAGCAAAGAAATATGCGCCGCAGAATTCCCGGACCTGCTCGTTGACCGGCGTACCGCAGATGATGATTTTGCTATCAGATCAGTGCGAATTTTATTCCGGCCGGGTCGTTTTTGGCACCGGCCATGCAGCCTCAACCCAAAACAGCTCTTGATCGATTGGTGCATAGGCGGTATATACAAGTGTAATAAACTATAAATTTATTTATATAGATAAGTTTGTTTACACCCTGAAAGTTTATATACATTCATATTCGCCGATTATTGATTAAGGATGAGCAGCCTCTGATCTACCACCGGGAATTTCTCATCTACGACCCGCGCAGACCGATTGTTGAAGGGCAGTTGCAGGTCGCTTCCTTGCTGGACTTATTTTCGGGCAACAACGAGTCCGACCTCAAATGGGGCCAGTTCAAAATCAGCAGATAAACATGATGTCAGCAAAACACCGCATTATCATTGCATGCCCCACCGTCATAGAAGAGATGCAACCGCTCCTGCCGTCCGGGGTTAAAACCCGTGTGCTTGATTTCGGCCTGCATGTCAATCCCGATAACCTGCGCCAAACCTTGCAGCAGGCCATTGATGAGTTGTCAAATGAGGCCGACACGATTATTTTGGGTTACGGCCTTTGCTCTTCCGCCGTGGTGGGCCTTACCGCGGCAAACAGCACCCTGGTAGTGCCCCGGGTGGACGATTGCATCGCCATCTTTCTGGGATCGACCGCCGCCTACCGGGAACAATCTCAAAAAGAGCCCGGAACCTATTACCTGACCAAAGGCTGGATTGAAGTCAGCGATACGCCATTTGAAGAACATAAACGGCTCATAGAAAAATACGGCGAGACACGCGCTGACAGAATGATGGCTATAATGCTCAAAAATTACACACGGCTGGCCTATATCGATACCGGCCAGGCCAACCAGGACCATTACCGGCAGTACGCGCGCCGAACCGCAGGGCAATTCAACCTGCGATATGAAGAGATTCCAGGCTCGAGAGCCCTGGTCAGAAAAATGGTCGATGGTCCATGGGATGATGATTTTGTCGTGGTCCGTCCGGGTCAAACAATCAAATTGGCGGATTTCAGGGCACCTAATCCATGAATTCTTTAAAAAAAGCGACCTGCCGGATCGACTTCGAACCCATCGGCAAACGGGTGGACATGCCTGTGGGTGCAACCTTGCTGGAAGCCGCCCAACAGGCCGGGCTGGTCCTGTCTTCCACATGCGGCAGCCAGGGCAAATGTGGTCAATGCCGAGTGACGGTGGTTAAGGGCTGCGTTTCAGCGCCTACCCAAAGCGAAGTGGCCATGCTTTCACAGGCGGCTGTGGAGATGGGTGAACGGCTGGCCTGTGTCGCCCGGGTGCAGGCGGATGTCAACATCCATATCCCTCCCGGCTCCCTGCTCACCGGTCAGCGCCTCCAGTTGGGCGGTGACGATCAAGCAGTGAAACCGGACCCGAAGGTCATCGCCCGACAGGTTCAGATGCCGCTTCCGACCTTGGACGATTCGCGTTCGGATCACCAACGCGTGGCAGCGGCGTTGGCTGAAATTAACGGGCCGGCCACCTGCCCTGCGGAGCCGGCCGTGCTCCGCCAGCTGTCGCCGCTGGCCCGGGAAAACCAGTGGCATTTGACGGCTTACCTGCGGGATAGCGAACTCATCGGTCTGGCCCGGCCGGGATCATCTCCATTGGGTGTAGCCGTCGATCTGGGCACCACTAAAATTGCGGCCAGCCTCATCGATCTTGTTGGAGGGCGGGAGCTGGCTGCTTCCGGCGCTTTGAACCCTCAGATTGCATTCGGCGAGGATCTCATCAGCCGTCTGAACCATGCCCTGAATAATCCGGAGAATGGCCGTGCCCTGGCAATGAAAGTCAGGGAGACAGTGGACCGTCTCATCGAAGACCTGGTTGCCAAGACCCATGTCGGGCGAGACCGGATCGCTGATTTGTGCCTTGTGGGCAATACCGCCATGACCCATTTGCTTCTGGAACTGCCGGTTGCCCAATTGTCCGTATCGCCCTATGTGGCTGCTAGCGGCTCTGCCATGGATGTCAAGGCGCGGGATTTGAACCTGGCCGTCGCACCGGGTGCCTGGGTGCACATTCTGCCGTGCGTCGGCGGTTTCGTGGGCGCCGACCATGTGGCCATGATTCTTGCCAGTCGGTTGGATCAGGGCGACCATGTGGCTATAGGTATTGATATCGGCACCAACAGTGAAATTTCGCTCTTTCATCCTGAAGGGCGTATGCTTACAGTGGCTTCATGTGCGTCGGGTCCCGCCTTTGAAGGGGGCCATATCCGCGACGGTATGCGGGCAGCAACCGGCGCCATCGAGTCGGTACAATTGACCCAAAACGGCCTGTTCCTGAAAACAGTCGATGAGGCCAAACCGGTCGGCGTTTGCGGATCGGGCATTGTCGATGCCCTGGCTGAATTGCACCGATGGAAAGTAGTCAACACCAGCGGGCGCCTGGACAAGGACAATCCGCGCGTGCGGGTGCGAGGTAAGGGTGCAGAGATTATACTGGCCACCGAGGATCAAAGCGGCAGCGGGCGGGAAGTTGTTCTGACCCAAAACGATATCAACGAGGTGCAACTGGCCAAAGGCGCCATCAGAGCCGGTTTGGAAACCTTACTCGCGGCAACGGACACTCCTGCGGAAGCGGTGAGAGAGGTGGTAGTTGCCGGTGCGTTCGGATCGTTTCTTGACCTGCGCAACGTTGTTGCCATAGGAATGTTTCCGAAGTTTCCAAAGGCAAGATACCGCCAGGTGGGCAACGCTGCTCTGGAAGGTGCCAAGATGGCCCTGTTGGCGATAGACGAGCGCAAACGTGCCCGGGAGATTGCCGACGGGTGCTCCCATCTGGAGCTGTCCACCTTTCCGGGGTTTAGTCGCCTTTACGCCATGGGTATGCAGTTTCCCAGCTTGGATTAAACTGCTGCGATTGTTTGGAAGTAATAGAAAAAGCCAATATGATAATAAAATGTGGGCCGCTTTTTACCTTTCGTATCAGTTATGCAGCGCTCCGACTCGATTTGTTGCCGATAGGTCTATTGTGGAGATCGTTGAATGTTTCCCTTCTATAGACAGACTCCAAATGGTTTGACAAAAAATTTAGATTATAATATCCGATAAAAATTATGATATTTATCCCCTATTCGACAGCGAGTTATGCAATTGACCAGAGCACAAATTTATCGTGTCCGATATCGGACAAATTGCCTACACCTATTTTGTTTTGTCGGAGCGAACCGTGCGATTAACCAGAGAAGGTGATTATGCGGTTCGTTGTATTGTTCACCTAGCCTCACATGGCGTGGGTGTGCTGGTGAAACGCAAACAGATTGCACAAGCAATGGGTATCCCGGTTCAATTTTTAGGTAAAATTGCCAAGCAACTCGCACAGGCAGGATTCATCGAGATTGTGCAAGGATCAAAAGGTGGGCTGCGGCTGGTTGTTCCTCCGGCAAAAATCACGATGCTGGAGGTGATCGAGGTGGTCATCGGCGAGATTTTCTTAAATGACTGCATTTTAAGACTGGATTCCTGTGTTTGCAGCAATACCTGCGCAGCGCATCAGATCTGGCAAAAAGCCAGAAATCAGCTCCGAGATACCCTGACTGAGGCCACCTTTGATAAATTATTGCCGAGAGAAAGCATTTAAACCGAGCGTTTAGGATACTTTTTGATAGCTGCTATCGTTGGATTGATCGAATAAGTGGGTTTTACGATAGTATCGCCTGAAAGCGTCCACTATTTTGGACTCAAAGTGAATACCGCGTTCTTTGTCTAGAAGATGGAATGCGACATCCATGGGCAGGGGGTCGCGATAGTGGCGTTTAGCGGTGACAGCTTCAAAAAAATCGGCGACGGCAATGATACGGGCACCCAACGGGATCTGGTCGCCCTCCAATCCCAAGGGGTAGCCGCTGCCGTCGATCTTTTCGTGATGGGCGCCTGCTATCTCAGGTACCTGACTCATTAGGCCCCGGAAGTTAATCTGTTCTAAAATGTGACGGGATTTCATAGCGTGGGTCTTGACGATTTCATACTCTGCGCGTGTTAAACGTCCCGGTTTTTTGAGGATGGCATCCGGGACACCGATTTTTCCATAGTCATGCAACAGGGCCGCTATGCGAATGACTTCACTGTATTGCTTGGACAGTTCAAGTTCTTGGCAAATGCCCAAGGCATATTCGGTGACCTTGGCTGAGTGACCGGCAGTGAGCGGATCTCGGGCATCGATGCTGGCGGCCAGCGTATGTAAAATCGATTGCATCTGTCGATCACGGGCATCGATCAGCTCCACATTGCGAAAGCTGATACCCATGACGTGGGCAATGCCTTGCAATAGACTTAAATCCGATTCCACCAAAGGTGTCTTGGATCTCAAATTGTCGACCGCCAGTACGCCCAGAGATTTTTTGTCACATATAATGGGACAGCAAATAAAAGATTGCGATCCCATTTTTTGGGCAAACGCTTTGCTGCGGGATGACAGGCGGTGTCCAATTTCGGAAAGATCATTGACCAGATAGGGTTTTTGTTCTTTAAAACAGGTCACGAATACACCTCTGGCATTGGGACGGTCCAGATGAAATGCGGATTGTTTCAGCAATTGGATTTTGTCTTGGGTATAGCCGAAACCCGCACGAAAAATCAGTCGATTGCCTTCCGGGTTGGTCAGCATAATAAGCCCGCGGTCGAAGTTTAGGCGCTTTTTAAACAGCTGGATGACTTCGCTTAACACCCCTTCGATGGCCGTCTGGTTGGCCAAAATCTCACCGATCTCATTGGTCAGCCGTGAGTTGTTGTAGTTGGATTCAATTTGCTCGATGAGTTCATTGGACGATATTTGCAGATTGTCCAGAATGGATTTAATTTCCCGCTTTTCCATATGTTCACCCACAATGGATAACATAAAGAAGATCAGCGCAGAGATGGGTGCCAGGGTGGATGCCGCCAGTCGCAGATCAACAAAACCAAATGCCAGACAACCAAAAAGTAAAACAAAGAAAGCAATATTGCGGGCCGTCTTCCATATCATTGACCCTTTGTTTTCCCAAGAGATAACATAGCGGCAGCACGTGTCTCCTTTAAACATGCATTGGGGGTGCCGGATGCTGTGCAGACGTCGGCCTGAGGCATTGACCAAGGCTTCCCAAAAGCCCATACGATTTTCGCATTGAAATGGTTTCTCGTGCGTTCCCGCCCGGGGTGTCACACTGATTTCGATGATATTGCGCGCCAATTGGCGCGTTTCATAGATAGAAGACTTGCTGATTCGAGAGGCATCTGCGCCGAGGCGCTCATATACTTTCGCTGGTCCAATCAACCCCATCATATATTGGCGCCAGACGCCGAGGGTCCCTGGCGAGGCGGCATGCCGCCCAGCCTCGCGGGAGATATTTTCGTTGCCGGTTTTATGGGCTATGATCGCATGAAAACGGTCAATTTGATCCTGGGAGAACCAACGGCCATGGTCGGCGATTTCGTAGGCTTTCATGTCGGCATATTCGAGGACCTCATCAATATCAACGTAGCTATACTTTTGCTTGAGCAGTTTGATGTACGTGTCGACAATACGACTGTTGTAAAGTGGAGTGTCTGCGGTGATTTGTTGATCATGCTTGGTGTTCAATAGCTGTTTCCGCCCAGAAAATTATGAAGTTCGGCCAATTGTGATGATGGTATGATAAAGTATTATTTAATCAATGCATTGGCTTAAAAATAGATGTACCAATCGTACATGCAATATTAGGGTTTGATAAATTTAAGCAAACGCTTTAAAAATTTATAGTAATGGTCGATATTGCGGTGGGTGTCATATACCCACATGGTATAGGTTTTTTCATAATCGATACCCACTTGGTCCGCTGCTGCTTTAGGATAGAACAATACTGGAATTTGGTTCAACTCCAGATAATGCGATACCGAAGCAATGGTTGACCTAATCAGTTCAAGGGTAAGGTGTTTGCTGTTGACGATGATAAATTTTACCGAACTGGTCAAATCGGACATGTTAAGGCCCAGGTCGGCCACATCCACTACAACTAATGCGCATAGCCGATCTCTGTGCCGCAAGGCCATGATGTGGCGGTCGCGCTTTAATCCGATGCGGTGAAAAGCAGCGGCCAATTGACGGCCATCGACCTGGTCGGGTTGCAAATGCAATCCCCGAAGCATCAACCCGCCTGAATGGTTATCGTAAAAAGTTTGCAGGTCAAGCAAGTCATCGTTATTGGCCGGTGCCAGCTGCCAAGTGTTTGGCAGCTCGGCGCTTTCATTTTTGTCGGGGGTGTAGTGTACATAAGCGAGCGTATCCAGGGAGCAAATTTGTGGGTTTCGGATGTTGCGCGCCGTGCCGCCAAAGACTTGGCTGGGGAATTTATTCTCCGGGCGAAAGTAGCAAAAAACGTAATCCATTTTCATGGATGCCAAACGGTAGGAATCATTTATAAATCGTCCGACATGGTTAAGTACCATCAATCCGCCTCGATTGTAAGAACTGCGGACGGCGGCATGATGGTGGATCAGCCATGATTTTTCGTAAAAACGGATCATGGCCATGTGTGCCAGGATACGTCCATTTTCTTGATAAATAAAGTGGCTGGCGATACTGGGGCTTTGGTGGTAAAGCTTTTCGTAAGTCGTTTTAATTTTCTCTTTATTGGCTTGAATGAATTCATATTTTTCGGGGTAGATAAACCCGGTCTCAAAGAAGAAGTTCCATAAGCTTTCCATGTCGACCTTGTGGCACAAATAGGCATTGCTGTCACTGGCCTGATGCAATAGGGCCAAAAGCTTGATATGATCTTTTACTGCCATGTCCAGGATGGCCAAGCCACAGCGCAATACCGGCCCCAAGTGGCTTTGGTGATGAAGCTTGCTGTGCACGACTTGGGCCATGCAGTGAACGGTGGCCCCATCACTGAAGCGAAGCTCTGCTTCGGGAAGGATCATACCGGGAAGTAGAACCGCAAGATGCCCTTCTTCTTCAACCGAGAATCCTGAACCGGAAATGTCAAACACTTTTAAACTAAAGGATTTAGAAAAAAAAGGATGGGTGAAAACCACATCTGGAGAAGGCATCAACTTTTGGCGTGAACTGCGAAATTGCCTGGGCGTGAATCGGCGCAATTGCCGGTTAATGGGCTCCAGAATGAGGTGGCGGACCTCTTGGCCCTTATCTTGTTTGACGATTCGACACTGCCCCGAAAAGAGCGTCAGATGACCTTTGGTAAACACAATGGTTGCCGGCGAGTTGGCGTCGATCCAGCGGTATGTCTGGGGTGGCGTTTTGTGTATCTGGATGCGAAATTGTGATGCCCCATAGTCGACAAGTTCACCGCAGAACAAAGCACTGTTTTGAAACATATAGACGGATATGTCCCGGCAGCGGTACCGGTCAATTTTACGTTCGCTAACCTCATGGCACATTTGTGGCAGGATGAAGGCGATCTGGGTGTCGCTGATGGTTTTAAGCTCGGGTTTCACCTCAAGCAATTGCTGGTCTTTGGGAAGGTAGAAGCACTCGAATTGGTATGACTCAATCAACTGCTCGATATTGATGGGTTCGGCCCAGTTGCAAACCAGCTTTTCACTGTCACATGGTAAAGGTTGTGCCGTCAGTGTCAAGGTGCGTTCATATTTGATGTGCTTGAATATAATGGTGATTTTATGATCAGAAAAATTAAGATGGTTCAGCTTGTTGATCAGCTGCTTCTGGCTAAATTTTACGGCATGAAGTCCATCTTCGGTATGCATTGATGGCGCAGACGACGTGGTGATTTGTTCTTTCTCATTGAGACTGACTTCGCTACTCGGCGGGGGAAGGGCAGTATCGGGCGCCCGTTTCATAAACAACCTCATTTATCCAATTCAGGCCGGCCGCCAGCCCAATCGGTAACTATCCTGTTGCCGAAAGCAAGCCGTATGCAACCTATGTTATTTGCATTCATTTAGAGCATTTGAATCTACTTAATCTACCACAATCCTTGGGGTGTAGCAAGTTGATTATCGGTGTGGTATCTGCCAAACCATTGAAAGTTCTAAATTTCAATGGCTATGGGGGGGGAGGGGTCTGGAATTTTTTCCGGTATGCCGGGATTTCAATTATGGCTGGGCGTTCGTATCCTTTGATTTCTAAAATGTCCGGTTCAATGCCCTGACTGGTTACGGAGTATTGGATCATTTCATTGAACATCTCTTTTTTGAGCGTTATCCTTCCTAAGGCGCATTGGCGGTTCATGAAAGTCTTTATTATGGCAAAGGCCATCTTGCCCAAAGCCTTGGTTTCCTGATTGCGGTGGACGCGTTTTTCCAAATCAACCTGGGCGATCACATCCAGTCCCCAACGATGGTAGATGTCTAAAATCATGCTTGTTTCGATGCCGTACCCAATGGGAAAAGGAATTTGTTCAAAAATATCACGGTATCCCGCATATTCGCCGGATAGCGGTTGTACAATCTGGGTCAGCTCTGGAAAAAACAGTGAAAACAGTGGGCGGATGACCAATTCGGTTACCCGACCCCCACCGGTGGGGCGCACTTTATTGTCCTGGGTTGCAATGGGGCGGTCATAAAATGCCTTGGTATATTTGATGTCCTCGTTAAGCAGCAATGGGCCCAGCAGGCCATAGGCAAAACGGTGATGGATATTTTTTATGTCGGCATCCAGATAGACGATGATATCTCCGCTTGTAACATAAAGGGCCTTCCAGAGGTTCTCGCCCTTGCCTTTATAGGGATCTAATTGCGGCAAAATTTCGTTGGCTTTGAAGACCGTAGCACCAAAATCGCTTGCGATTTCCCGGGTTTTGTCACTGGAGCCGGAATCGATGACGACTATCTCATCAATCAGCGGATAGCGCATCATCAATTCGGACTTAAAAATGACAATCTCTTTGGCAATGGTTTTCTCTTCATTGAGCGTGGGCAGGCATAAAGATATTTTCAACCCTTTTTGATCTTTGACGGCTACCAAACGGTTGAGATCGCTAAATTCTCCATAATGGAACGTGTTGTTCTTAATCCAATCACGCTTCATCGCATACTCCCGCATCAATGGCCAACAAGGTGCCGATGACCTGGGCGATGCCCTTAAACATAGGGTCGATCTCCATCATAGCCTCTTTTAGCTGATAGCCTTGACCCCGGGTGAGGCCCAATGTCAAGGCAGGTATATTGCGGGATAGGAAAATGGACAGCTCGGACTCACTGGATCCGCTGATAGGCAGCAAGTCCAGACTTTCCATGAGAGCGGCGACGTTTTTGACCAAAGGGTGATTATACTTCAAGCGTGAAGCGCTCACATTACTGATGGTTTTGGTTTTGAGTTCAACCTCATGTTCATGCGCCAAACCTTTCACGATGTCGCGGATATCGGTGTACAGACTCCTGACCATATGATCCGTATCGCTGCGAATTTCAAGCCCCAGCGTGGCATCCAGGGCACTCTGGCCATGTTTTAATCCACCGCTGATTCTGCCGAAAATGACTTTGGTGCGAGGTTTTAACGGCATGCGCAGTTCAAGTATCTGGTTGATAGCCTCATTGAGAACCAAAATGGCATTGGGTAAATAACTTTTGGTGCGAGGCGTTGATTTGTTTACCCGGCAAATGATTTCGCAGCGAATCATGCCGTCGGAATAATAATTAAGGCGCCCGAGCTCGACGCTTTCCAAACAGATGGCTGCGCGGATAGGCGAAGACCATGTTTTGAGCAGGTGGCGGATGCCGCGCAGATTTCCCCGGCCAATGGATTGGATGACCCCTGCAAGCACAATATCGGATTTGAATTTAAGCCCCAGGCGCTGTAAAATTTGAGGTAAAGAAACCAAAACACCGACACCCAGCGAGTTGTCCAGCAGACCCGCACCGGAAATTGAATTTTGACCGATGCTGAAATGGTGGTCAACATCCTTTCCAAACACCGTATCCATATGGGCCACCACGAAGATCGGCGGTTTGCTGCGCGATGTACCGTGGATGATACCGATGGGATTATTGTAGCCGTCGGTGGTGCACTCATCGACTGAAAATTCTGCCATGCGCTCCAAAAAAAGTGCGGCACGCTCGTGTTCCCCGAATGTGGGTGCGGGGACCTGGCCCAATAACACGATATTGGTAATGATGATATCCATCATCTCTTCGATGGTTTGTACATAATCAGGCAGGTCTTTTAAGTAATCGGGCATACCCTTATCCCATCGGCCATGCGTCTGCTGTCGGCCGATGATCTGATTTTCACCGCTATGGTGCTCTCTTTGCATATCAGGTTGACGCAATGTGTGTTTGTGCAATCCGTGGGAATCTCGGCAAGTCGCTTATAACAATACAATTTTCAGCTGTAGAGGTCAACCGGTTTTACAAAGGTGCAGCCATCACAACCTAATGGCAACCGTACAGAGAGAGAAGCGCTATATCATGGGGGCCTTCTCAGGAGGTTCCGGCCGAAAACGATCAAAGGTTCCCATAGAAAGTGGTGATGGCGTCGCACAAACCAGGTATGGTGAATTCATCAGCGACCAATCCGACTTTAAATCCGAGTTTTTCAGCCGTTTGAGCCGTGATTGACCCGATACAAGCCACCGTAACGTTGGCCATTAGATTCGCGGCGTTCTGCGGTAAAAGCGATGTGAAATTCTGAACAGTGGAAGAACTGGTGAACGTGACCATATCGATGGTGCCCTTCTGGAGGTCAGATAGCAGTTGATCGATGTCTTCACTGGCCTGCAGGGTCTGATAGGCAGTAATTTCATCCACCTGGGCCCCCATACGTTGCAGTGCGTCGGGTAGGATGGTGCGGGCCTCCTTGGCCCGGGGCAATAGGATGGTAGTGCCCTGGAGGCGCTGTTTGGCAAAAGCTTCCACCACAGATTCGGCTTGGTAGGTCCGCGGTAAAATGTCCGTGTTCAAGCCAAAGCGGCGCATATATTGGGCCGTGGCTGGTCCAATGGCTGCGGTATGCATATGGCCCAAGGCACGGGTGTCCAGTCCTTGGGCTGCAAGACGCTCAAAGAAAAATCGCACCCCATTGGCACTGGTAAAAATCAGCCACTGATAGGTGGCTAACCTGGCAATGGCATCGTCAAGGGGCCCCCAACTGTCCGGCGGAACAACATCAATGGTGGGGCACTCCACACAATCAGCGCCTAATTCTGAGAGTCGGCCAACCAAATCGCTGGCCTGTGCTCTGGCGCGGGTCACCACGATGCGTTTTCCCAATAAAGGTCTTTTTTCGAACCACTGCAAGGTATCCCTCAGCGTGACCACCTGGCCTACAACTATGATAGCGGGTGCTTTCATGCCTGCGGCTCGGGCCCGTGCCACGATATTTCCCAGTGTGCCTGTCACGGTTTGGTGCCGTGGGGTGGTACCCCAGCGGACCAGGGCGACAGGAGTATCAAGCGCACGACCATTGTCGCAAAGTTTGTGGACAATGTGAGGCAGATTTTTTACACCCATGAAAAATACCAGGGTGCCGATGCCGCGCGCCAGGGCGGGCCAGTCGATACTGGATTGATCTTTGGTGGGGTCTTCATGTCCGGTTATGAACGCCAAGGTGCTGGTGAATTGACGATGGGTTAGAGGGATGCCGGCGTAAGCAGGGCCGGCAATGGCCGAGGTTACGCCGGGCACCACTTCAAAAGGAATACCCGCGTCGACCAATACCTCGGCTTCTTCACCGCCACGACCAAAAATGAACGGATCCCCCCCCTTGAGCCGGGTAACGATTTTGCCGGAGCGGGCCTTGTCGGCAATCAGTTGATTGATACGGTTTTGGGACAGGGTATGGTCGCCCCCCTTTTTTCCCACATAAATACATTCGCAATCGGCGCTGGCATGACTTAAAAATATCTTGGCGGCCAGATAGTCATAGATCAGGACATCTGCGGTTTCGATACAACGCAATCCTTTGGTGGTAATCAGTCCGGGATCGCCTGGGCCGGCACCGACCAGATAAACCATCCCTGTTTTCGCATTATTGGGCATTTTGCTTCAATCTTTCCAAAATTTCTCCGGCCCCTCTGGACAGCAGGTTTTCGGCCAGTTCAAGTCCGAGTGTTGCGGCCTGATGACATGGTCCTGTCATGGATGCTTTGATCACTGTTCGGCCATCCAGCTCAGCCACCAGACCGGTGAGCTGCAGCTGCTCTTTTTCAATTGTGGCGTGGGCTGCTATGGGCACCTGGCAACCACCTTCCAGTCGATGCAAAAAGGCTCTTTCAGCCAAGATCGCAGTGTGGGTGGTGGCATGATCCAGGGCCGCCACAATGGGTCCGATGGTGACATCATGGGTGCGGTTTTCAATGCACAAAGCGCCCTGGCCCACTGCCGGCAGCATGGTAGCGGGCTGTAAAAAAGCCGTAATCCGATGCGCCAGGCCCAAACGCTTTAATCCTGCTGCAGCCAAAACGATAGCGTCTAATTTTGTATCGGACAATTTTTTGAGTCGTGTATCCAGATTGCCGCGCAAGGGTAAAATGTTCAAATCCGGTCGCTGATGGCATAATTGAGCAGCGCGTCGCAAACTGCTGGTGCCGATTCGTGCACCTTCGGGCAAGCTGTCCAATCCATCATGGGTGTCACAGATCAGTGCATCCAGCGGATTTTCTCTTTCGGGCACGGCACCGATACTCAAATCGTGGGGCAGTACTGCTGGCATATCTTTCATGCTGTGCACGGCCACATCGATACGACCGTCCATCAATGCGGCTTCGATCTCTTTGACGAAGAGGCCTTTGCCGCCCACTTTGGCCAAAGGGACATCCAGGATTTTGTCTCCCGTGGTTTTAATCACGACCAGTTCACAAGAGATGTCCGGCCAGTGATTCGAGATGGCTTGTTTAACCCAGTTGGCTTGCCAAAGGGCTAGCTGACTGCCACGTGTGCCGATGCGTAGCGGGCGGTCCATTATTGCCCGCATCCGGAGCAACTGGTGGCTTTACAGCCCCCACAGGACGAAGTTGAAGCGCTGACCGTTTGACCGCCGGCACCTTTCGAGACAAATCCGCAGGCCGACATCAACTTGCACACCTTATTGCTGTTGCAATCCGGGCATGCCGGGCATTCTTTGCCGAAGACCAGGGCTTCGAACTGGTGGCCGCACCCTTTGCATTGGTACTCATAAATGGGCATAACTCGCACTCCTTGGTGTCCAAAGCCAGGGCAAGTGTCACATCCCCGGGCGGACGAATTGGCAAACACTTCACTATAACGATTGCGTCATAAAAATCAAGACTACCCGAGTTTTGGCAGCGATTCTAACTGAACAGGGGGCATTAACCCGGCTTTGCTCACTGGCCGGCTTGATCACTATACCCTTATTTGGGTGATATGTCCTAAAAAACAGAGGGCGGGTATATTCACCATTAGGCACAACGTGCGTCTTTATCGATTTGCGTATCGAGCGCTTGGCGTACCTGGTCCAATTGTTTGTCACCATCGTAGCCCATGGCTTTGGCGTTTTCAAAGGCCGACAAGGCCTGCTCCAAATGGCCGTGCTTCTGATAAAAGCGCCCCAGGCGGTGGTGATAAACACCGTTGTGGGGATCAAGGGCGATGCTTTGCTGGAAAAAGGTTTCACAGATATCCGGATTTTCCTCACAAACGGTGTACAAGTTGCCCAAAGCAGAGAGGGCCGCTGCATCGTTGGGATTGAGTTTTACAGCGCGGCTGAGGGACGCAATGGCGGCTTTGGGTTGCGCTATGTGTGCCAGGCATTTTCCCAAATAGTAATGGGCCGTCGCGCTTTCATCTTTTAACGCAATGGCATGTTCAAAATAAACAACGGCCCGCTTGTGCCTTTTCTGTTTGTAAAGTAATTTGCCGATTTGGAAGGGGATATCAAAACATGTTTCGTTGCGTGCCAGGGCCTGCTTCAACAAGGGCAATGCTTTTTGCGGGTCGCCGTCCAGAATTTCAACCATGGCCGAGTTATAGATGGCCATGGCCTCGGAGTCATCCTTTTGCCATGCCGACGTAAACAATTTGCGGGCATCTTTTAAGTTGCCTTGACGCGCCAGACAAACCCCCAAACTGTTCAAGACGTTGGTATTGGCGGCATCCAGTTGAAGGGCGCTGCGGTATTCCAGCATTGCTTTTTTCATATCGCCCGCTTGGTAGTAATGGTCACCGCTAATGTTCAGGCTGACGGCGTCAAAAACGATAGTGCTGCCGTGGCCCAAAAAAGCGGCATGATCCGTTGCTTTGCCGGCATTGGCAATGCACTGCGCGGCACTGAAATCCAGTAGGGGAAATTCAGTGATCCCGATGGAGAGGGTTTCCGGGCGCGACTGAGCCAAAGCTTCCTGGATTTGAGCGGCCTGTTGCCCGGCTTCGGCGATACGGGCTTGCGTCAATAGACACACATACAAGTTCTGTTTCCAATACACGCCCCAGCGGGTGTTCGGCTCGACATTCAGTATTTGCATTAAGGCGCGATTCAGCGCCTCATCGACTTTGGCAGCGGCTGGCACATCGATTTTGATCACAAGAACAGCAAATGCTTTCAGCCGCTGCAGCTGTTGCGCAATCGCTAGGGGAAGCTCAAGTTGGTCCAGGGACCATGGATAGGTGCATTGCGGTTGGGCTGCACTGCTGGAACAGTCCGTCGAACAGGTCACAGCTGCGTTGCCTGTGTGCGTGCGGCCGGTGACTTGGGGGTGATGGCGCAGGAACGGTTCGGCCTCAAGGGGAGTCGCTTCAATGGGGGGTGTCACGCATTTCTCCTGATGGCGTAAGGGTTAACAGGCGATCAAAAGCGGCAACTATGATTTGGACCTCTTCCGCATCAAGAGTGCGAGGATCTAATATATAAAGATCATCTTCGATTCGACCCAGTACGGCCGGCTGTTGATTTCGCAGGGCTTTTTCGACCGCATTGGCGGAAAGATCATCGACAGATATACCAACGCAACAACTGGGCAATTCCAATAGCGGCAGGCTGCCGCCACCAGCCCGGGAGGACATATCGCATAAGGTGGTTCCCAGGCGTTTGTGCTTAAGCGCATCCAGACCTTTTTTTATCCGGTGGGCACGCTGTTTAATTTCCGGGTATTGGGCCGTGAGCATGCGTAAGGTTGGAATTTCAGCGATGGCTTGGGGGGTGTCGCGATAGAGGTGTAACGTCGCTTCCAGGGCGGCCAGAGTAAGTTTATCAATGCGCAAGGCCCGTGTCAGCGGGTTGGATTTGATTTGATCCACCACTTTTTTACGTCCCACGATGAGACCGGCCTGGGGACCACCCAATAGTTTGTCACCGCTGAAGGTGACCACGTCGGCACCACTGGCCACGGCATGCTGCACCGTAGGTTCAGCGTTTAATCCCGGTTGTGAAAAATTGATAAAATTACCGCTGCCCAAGTCTTCCATCACCGGCAAATTAAATTTGCTGCCCAGGATGACCAAATCGGCCAGGGCGACTTCGGCGGTAAAACCCATAATTTGGTAATTGCTGGTGTGTACTTTCAGCAATAGCCCGGTTTGCGTGCCGATGGCGCTTTCGTAATCTTTAAGGTGGGTACGGTTGGTGGTCCCCACCTCTTTGAGTATGGCCCCGCTTTTGGCCATGACATCCGGAATGCGAAAAGACCCTCCGATTTCCACCATCTCGCCGCGCGACAAAATCACCTCCTGTTTACGTGCCAATGTATCCAGACACAACAGTACAGCGCCCGCATTGTTGTTAACCACCAATGCGGCTTCGGCTCCGCTTTGCTCGCACAGCAATTCTTCAATAGCACTATAACGCGAGCCCCGTCGCCCGCAGGCCAGGTCAAACTCCAGATTGGAATAGTGGCGCGCCACCGCTCTGACATGGTCCATGGCTGCGTTTGACAGGCAAGAGCGGCCCAGGTTGGTATGAATGACGACACCGGTGGCGTTGATAACACGCTTTAGGTTAAACGCCTGCAAATCTTTTGCTGCGCAGGCCACTTGTTGCATTAAGTCAGACTCTGCGATACTTATCGGGTTGTTCTTATCGATGGGATTTAAAATCAGATCACGCTGGCGGGCCAGGGTATCTCGAATGGCACGCACCAAAACCGTTTTGGGAACGGCTTCATTCCCGGGTTGTTTCCGGGCTTGTGTCAGCAGCCGATCAACCCCGGGAAGTTGCTGTAGCAATTGCTGTTGGTGTTTGCCTATCTTTGAAGGATCTGGTTGCTTTGCTTTATCCGCCATCATGACCTTAACAAGGATTTGGGTTAGAATTAATGTGCCCGCAGCTTTGGGATACCCCAATTTTAAAAAAATACCGTACCATAAATCCGACAAAAAATTCAATAATCTTTCTACCTTGCACGGGCAACGCCTTCCCGGGCGGCACAAGCCTTGTCGGCGGTTAAGCCGCAAAAGCTTTATCAGCTGCGATGAATGAGGTATAAGAGCGCCGAGCCCCATGGACAACCATTGCCCACCACCGTGTAAAGAGAGGATGCCGCATGAAGCGAGGCCGTGACTATCTAATTTTTCCCCTGGATGTGCCATCGGAGTCGGCTGCCAGGGAATGGGTAAGTCGCCTTAAAGATCAAGTGGGCATGTTTAAAATCGGTTTGGAACTGTTCATCAGATGCGGACCGGCCCTGATTGGCTGGATTGCTGAGCATGCGGCTGCAGGTGTTTTTTTAGACTTGAAATTACATGACATTCCGGTGACGGTTCAACGGGCCATGGCTGCTATAGCTGAACTTCCGGTGACGCTGACCACGGTTCACTGCGGTGAAAGTGCGCCGATGCTGGAAGCGGCTGTGGCAGGCAGCGGCGGCCGTGTCAAAGTGCTGGGTGTGACGGTGTTAACCAGTGTTGCCGCGGCTGATCTGCAGGCAGCCGGCTATGCCGACAAAATGGTTTCTGATCTGGGCCAACTGGTTTTGCATAAAGCCGCCATGGCCAAATCCGCAGGCTGTGCGGGCATTGTCTGTTCGGGTTGGGAGGTTGCAGCGGTCAAAGCACAATTGGGCCGGGCGTTTTTGGCGATCACCCCGGGTGTGCGCCCTCAATGGCAAACCACCCACAAGGATGATCAGCAGCGGGTGGTCTCCCCAGCCAATGCCGTTACAAATGGCGCGGATTACCTCGTTATCGGGCGCCCCATTCGCGATGCCAAAGATCCGGCTGAAGCGGCACAGCGTATTGCCGAGGAAATTGAAAACAATATTTAAAAGCGACCTTCAAGATGCCGTCTATCCAGGCGTACAAAAGGTGCCCTTTATAGACCAATAGATGCTAAAAACTTTTTGAAAGACAAGTATGCGTCATTTTACACCTAAAGATATAAATTACCGGACAACTCCCAGATCGGTCTCTTTATGGGCCAGGGCATTGCCGGAATTGGTTTGTTACACAAAATTTCTCATAACGGTGTTTAAAGCCAGTGCCAAGTCCAAAAAGGGGTGCTACCACGACACCCAATGGTACAATAGCAGTTTAGAGGTGCTCAAAACACTGGAAAGCATTGGGGTTTGTTTTGAAATCAATGGTGTTGAACACCTGCGACAGCTCCATGGTCCTTGTGTGATTGTGGCCAACCACATGAGTGTCCTTGAAACCGTTATTTTGCCTTTTTTAATTCTACCTTTTAAAAATTTTACGTTTATCGTCAAAGATAGTCTGATGGCCTATCCTGTTTTTAAACATGTTTTGCGAACGCGTAATCCCATTGTGGTCAATCGCGTCAACCCGCGTCAGGACCTTAAAACGGTGATGACCGAGGGCACCCGGCGGTTGGAAAACGGAATATCCGTGGTGGTATTTCCCCAAACGACGCGGTCGACATCATTTGATCCGGACAAGTTTAATTCAATGGGCGTCAAGCTGGCTGCTCGGGCCAAAGTGCCGGTGCTGCCACTCGCCCTGGTCACCGACGCCTGGAACAATGGGAAAATTGTCAAAGAGTTCGGTAAAATCGATACCTCCAAAACCGTGCGCTTCAGTTTCGGCAACGCCTTGCCCATCAATGGACGTGGCCGGGACCAACACCAAGCCATCATTGATTTTATTGGCAAACAGCTGGACCAGTGGCATTGACGATGCTTCTGCTTTCCCAAGCCAGGCCAGGATGCAGTTGTGCTGCGCAGGCCTTTTTCGTCCTGAAAAAAAGCGCTTCTCATGGAAGCTCAAGTTGATAGTTCTAATATTAAAAGTGAAAACTGGAGGTCATCGGCGTTAGGTGGGGTTGACGGACGTTAGCCATGCGGTCTTAGTGGGGCTTAGGGGCGGCGGAGGATCAGCGTCCCACACTGTTTGAGCGCCAGCGCGTTTGTGGGACGCCCGTAGCGCCCCTTAGTCCCACTTAGACCGTGATGGTGTTTCCGGCAACCCACCTAACGCCGATGACCGGCG
>JBNLFN010000007.1:0-3060 GCA_050305555.1 Desulfobacteraceae bacterium
TTCTTCAAATACTCTTTCACGGTCTGATCCTTTGCATTGCTCGTTGTACAGCACGTGCGCCTACTTCGCCTCTCAAATCTGAGTGCGTTTGTATTGGTCCATTATTCCAATGGACCTCAATGTTTGTCGCGTTTGGATGTATCCTTGCAGCTGGTTGAAGTCCAGCCTGAGCTTCGTTTCCTCCAATATGCTGAACCATATCCGATTCAGAGTATACATTTAACCAATTATTTATATTATTCATGTTCGGTGTATGATCTGCCCTCAAAGGTGTCCCTAACGTTACAAGGTTCAAGTAAGCCGCTTCGCGGCAGTAAACCCCATCTACAAATCCCACCTGGATAGTTAAATCCGACAAGTTGCAAAGGCTCACGGTTTTAGGTCATAGCTTTTAATTGGACGCCCATCCAATTAACCCTTCACTGTAAAGGAGAAAGCTATGAACCAAGACTATTACCAACAGTCCCTAAGAGCCCTGCAACTTGCCGGAATGAGTAAACGTACACAGCAATGCTATACGCGTGCGGTACGTATGCTCGTTGATTTTTACTCAAAATCGCCGGACAAGATCACCGAGCACGAACTTCAAGATTATTTCCTTCATCGCAAAAATGTCGACAAATGGGCTGCCGCAACATTACGCATCTGCTACAGCGGCATCAAGTTCTATTTCGTCCATGTGCTCAAACGCGATTGGCACACCTTGGAGCTGATCAATGCCAAGCGACCTAAGAGCCTGCCTGTCGTGTTGAGCCTCAGCCAGGTCTGGTCCATCCTCAACACGGTTCAAACCCCTCAAAATAAAGCCTATCTGACCGCCGTCTACACTTGCGGTTTAAGGCTCCATGAAGGCCTGCACTTGCAAGTGGCCGATATCGACAGCCAGCGCATGCGCATCCATGTCCACCGCGGCAAAGGGGCCAAAGATCGCTATGTGCCCCTGCCCAATCATACCCTTGCAGTGCTACGCGATTACTGGCGCATCCACCGCAACAGCACCTGGATTTTTCCTCGCCTGGGCCATAGCGGCAAACATGGCCCGACAGCCTCCAAGCCTATGGACTGTTCTTCGGTGCGCGGCGCTCTGCGTCGTGTCCTGGTCCAACTCAAGTTTAAAAAACGCGTCACCGTGCATACGCTGCGCCATTCTTACGCCACCCATCTGCTCGAAGCCGGTGTCAATATCCGCCGCATCCAACAATACCTGGGCCATCGTAGCCTTACATCGACCATGGTCTATCTGCACCTGACCACCCAGGGCCACCAACGCGCCTATGGGATTATCGACAATTTGATGAAAGGAGACGGCCATGACGACGATTAAATCCATCCTGAACCAATTCGCCCCGGACTATATCGGACAAAATGCCTTCAATATGCCTGTCATTCAACGCAAGGCCATCGACGCCATTTGCAAATGCCGCAGCGAACATTTTGGCATCGCCGTCTTTGAATGCGACCAGTGCAAGCAGCATCATACGGTGTTTCGCTGCTGCGGCAACCGGCACTGTCCCAACTGCCAGCACCACAAACAGCTCCAGTGGCTCAACAGGCGCATCGAACGCCAACTGCCCGGCCATCATTTTATGGTCACCTTTACCGTTCCCGAACAGTTGCGCACCTTTATCTACCGGCACCAACGCCAAGCTTACGATGCCATGTTCAAGGCCTCGGCCGATACCATCAAAACGCTGACCGCCAACGGTGACCATATCGGCGGGGATCTGCCCGGTTTCTTCGGTGCATTGCATACCTGGGGCAGTCAACTGCAGTATCATCCCCATGTCCACTATGTGGTGGCCGGTGGCGCCTACTGCAATGCCACCGACAACTGGACACCGTCCCGCATCGATTTTTTGCTGCCGGTGCGGGCCATGTCCAAGCTGTTCAGGGCCAAGTTCGCCGATTTGATGATTGCCTGCGGCCTATATGATCAGATCCCTGAACAGGTCTGGCAGCACGGCTTTAATGTCGACTGCCGGCCTGTGGGCAGCGGCCAACGATCCGTGGCCTATCTGTCCCGCTACCTGTTCAAGGTGGCCATCTCCGATGGGCGCATCGTCAAAGTCGACGACAACCGGGTCTACTTCAAATACCGTGTTAAAAACTCGGCCAGATTGCGATCAACCAGCCTTGGCGTGATGACATTTATCGCCCGATTCTTAAAACACGTGCTGCCCAAAGGATTTGTTAAGGTGCGCTACTTCGGCCTGTATAATACCAACTGTTCGCAGCCAAGAAATAAGATCGCATTCTTGATTGAGGCGGTCTTTGATTTTCTATTGCCGAGGGGCAATCCCAAGACGAAAATACCGCCTCCTTTTTGCTGCCCGCGTTGTAAAAAGGGAACGCTATCTTTTAAGTTCCAAATTCTTCCGCACCAGATGCTGCACAGCGGCGGTGGGTAGACAAGCCGGCGGCTGGCGGTATTCACATCTTCATCAACCAAACGCCTCGCGCTGGCGGCGTAGTGGTCTGCTGCGCCTTTTTGTCCAAAATCGCTATTTTTCAAAGATCAAAGTAGGACAATTATAAAGGAATTCTGCCTATTTTTATCTTCTAAAGCCGTCACATCATCTTGATTTGCTTTTGAGCATTCGACTTCCGGCTGCAATTCCATAGACCTTTACCCATATACGCTTAACTACACGGGCTTCATGAACATTGGATTGAGCCCGACCTTTCAGGTCGTCTCAATCCTTATGGGTTAGCTGATTTCAATATATCAGCATTCAAGGGAATCAGGGTACCCACTTATAGCGCCTTTTCCGCCGAGCGCCTTTATCATATGCCGGATCATCCACATCCACAACTGTCTCCTCAATAAAAACTGCGCCTAGTTTCTCAATCGTTTGTATGGAAGTGGCATTATCAGGGTCCACAGTAAGGATTACGCTATTATAGTGACGCAGGATGAACGGCCTCAATGCAAGGCAAGCGTAATATGAATATGAGGATCCCCGATATTCAGGAAGAACCGAATATCCAATATGCCCAGCAGTCATCGTAACATGGCGTGTCTCGCCGACCCGAAAGTTGATGTGACCGGCTATGGTTCCA
>JBNLFN010000008.1:0-43563 GCA_050305555.1 Desulfobacteraceae bacterium
TATTCAGGCAGTTTTGTTACCGAAATCACGTCTATATGGAGTCATTTCAATCTTTGGTCATTCTATTCTATCATCCAGGTGCCCGTAGCTGCCCTCGGCATTTTCATAATGATACCTCTTTTGCTTAAAGGTAATCTTTGGGGGATAATATTAGGTGTCGTTCATTGGGGCCTTGGATATCCTCTAAATCCTTTATGGTATATTTTCCCGAGGGATTTACAAATAAATCCAACAGGTGGACCTTCTGGTATGTTGGTAGGAATTAATATTTTCTATGGTGGTTCTTCATTATTGATACTTGTGCTTTTTTATCTCCAAAGAAGAGTTCAATCAAAATCAATAATAAGCACATAACAAATCGCTTGAGAATCGACACGCAAAAACTGCGCGCGTCTCAGCTCATACGAGCCATTAAAGGAAAGTCATATGCTGCGTATTCCTGAAGCGCCAAGTTCAATACGGAAAGGATACCCATTGAAGAATGTTTTGGGCTTAGAAGCTGTACATTGCTTGGCCGGCAATATCTCATATGTCTATCCAGAATTTCCTGAGGTTGAATTCAAGAAAATTGCACTTGAGGGTCTTGAATCGCTTGAATTCATGGAGAGGGGGGCGTATATTGCTAGAGCGCTTAGGCAGCATTTGCCCAAAAAATACGAAAAAGCTATTGAGATAATTCTGGATTCGATGACACCGCCAAATATTGCAACGGATGGACTCGGTCTCGCTGTTCTATTTTATCAGCCGCATAGTTGCTTCATTTCTGAATACGGATTAGATAGCGAGTTCAACGAAGGTGATGATCCTTTTGATATTTCAATGAAAGCGCAATACGAACTTACGAAGCGATATACATCTGAATTTTCCATAAGACCATTCTTAATAAAGCACCAAGGCCGAACACTATCGTATTTAGCAAAATGGGTTACCGATCCTGACCCCCATGTTCGGCGTTTATGTTCTGAAGGCTCTCGCCCTCGGCTTCCGTGGGCGCAGAGAATACCTGCGTTTGTTGAAGATCCAGCACCAATATTGCCCATACTGGAATCGCTTAAGAATGATACGAATAGCTATGTTCGTCGCAGTGTCGCTAATAGCCTTGGTGACATCGCCAAGGATCATCCAAACTTGGTGTTCGGAATATGTGAAAAATGGCTTGGTGATTCAACCAAGGAGGTTAAATGGATAATTCGTCATGCTCTGAGATATCCTGCGAAAAAGGAAAACAAAGTTGCGTTGCAGCTTAGGGCTAAGGCGAAATGATAAAGGTAACTGTAGTGGCAAAAGCGTTGCACCGGACAGGCCGGTGAACGCTCCGTTAGTGTTCTTACATGGGAATCAAACAAAAATGGTTAAAGTATCAATACTGACTTTTGATGGCTTCAATGAAATTGATTCATTCCTTGCTCTTAACATTATAAACAGAATGGTATCAAAAGGGATAGAGGCAGAAATTGCGAGTCCGACATCATCGGTTGTTTCAATGAATGGAGTACGGATAGATTCTCAACGAAAATTAGAATTTGCCCTCGAATCTGATGTGGTTATCATCGGTAGTGGTCGTAATAGCGAGAAGGTGGCAAACGATCAATCCATAATTGGTCAACTTCAATTTGATTTGAGCCGCCAAATAGTTTGTTCACAATGTTCTGGGGCACTTATATTGGCAAAAATGGGGTTGGTGTACGACAATGAAATTTCTACCGACAACACGACTCGAACAAAGTTGATTAACTCAGGATATAGGGTTGGAAAATCGGGATTTACAAGATACGGCAATGTTGTAACCGTAGGCGGCTGCCTATCAGCACATTATCTTGCTGGTTGGGTAATTTGTCAGTTTTTAGGGAAAACTGCAATGGAACAGGCTCTTAGTTATATAGTACCTGTCGGCGAGGAAGAACAATATATTTCTCATGTCTATCGCGTAATCTCTCCTTATGTATACGAAAATAACACGCTAACAAACCACTCAAAACGGACGCCAAAAAGCGGCGCGGTTTAGTGGGGCGTGTTGGCATGGCGGACATAAAAAAGAGATAGCATGCATCATCATATATCAATAATTGAAAAATTCTATTCAAGTTTTAAAGCTTTAGATGCGGTCGGAATGGCACAATGCTACCATGAAAAAATAGAGTTTTCTGATCCGGTTTTTCCAAAATTGCAAGGCGCCAAAGTTGGAGCTATGTGGAAAATGCTGTGCTCACAAGCTCAAGGATTTGAATTGATGTTCAATGATATACAGGCAGATGACACAATGGGAAGAGTGCATTGGGAAGCAAAATACATTTTTTCGGTGACGAACCGAAGCGTTCATAACAAAATCGACGCTTCATTTCAATTTCAAGATGGTAAGATCATTCACCACCAGGATGATTTCAATTTTTGGAAATGGAGTTTTATGGCTCTTGGTCCACTGGGTTTAATATTAGGTTGGAGTCCTTTAGTAAAAAATAAGGTTCAAAGGCAAGCAGCAAAAAATCTTGATAACTTTATAAAGAAATCAGAGAGATAAAACATACTACCTTTCCACTCGCGTGATAGGCAACAAACAAAATTTCGCGCCCGGCAAAGTCCGAATCGTTAGGACTCTACTGGAAGGGGACATAGCGGGCCGCCATCATTTGTATTTGCATAAGGACGCTTTCAATAATATCCTAATGAAACTGGTGTCCTGCTTTGTCCCTGCCCCGCGTTTTCTTATCCTTTTTTCTTCCTATCGGTCTTGTGGATCTTGTGATAGTTAATTGCCCTTTGAATTGCTATGCCGCTTTCTTCTGCCACAGTCATTGCAAAATTGATTTCTATTTCTGAAAAATGGTGGGGCTCCGCTGTGAGAATTCTTAAGATACCGATAATTTCATCTTGAACTGATATGGGTACTGCCAATACACTGCCAATACCTTCTGACTCGGCCTCCTTATGGTAAATGGTATGCATGTCACTTTTAGCATCAGGGATGACAACAAAATCCCCCTTTTTCAGATAATAGGTAGCCAGTTCATTGTCCAGAGGCCCTCTTTCCAGATATGTCCTGCTTAAGCCATATGCTGCTTTTAATTCCAATACACCTGTTCCCTCTTCAATAAGCCTTATGGTTGCCGCTTTCTGGTTCATGACAGCAGGCAAGCGGACGACGATAAGATCCAGGATTTTATCGAGTTCATAGGTTGAATTGATCATTTTGGTGATCTCGTGAATGGCTTTAAAGTAATGCAGCTGCGTCTGCTGATCTTTGAATATGCGCGCATTCTCGATGGCTATGCCGCATTGTTCGGCCAGTAATGTTATAAATTCGATTTCTTCCTCAGTATATGAATGGGGGGTCTTTGCCAAAATCCTCAAAATGCCGTTGATCTGTCCTCTAATGGGAATAGGGACCACCAATATGTTTTTAACACCCTCCGCTTTCGTGGCCTCGGGATAATTTATACGGGGATCATTTTCAGCATCCTCGATGAATATGGGTTCGCCTTTCAGCGCCTTGAAAACAGGTTCTTCTGCGTCGATAGTACCCCGGTTAAGATAAGCTTGGCTTAAACCATGAGTTGCCATGAGCTTAAGATTTTTACCCGCCTCATCCAACAAACGGATGGTTGCTGCATCCACATTTAAGATTTCCGGAACCTTTTTGACTATGAGATCAAACACTTCATCGAGGTCGAGGCAGGACATAATGGTTTTGGTTACCTCAATAAACAGATTATAAAATGCTACTTTACGGCCAGTATCCATTGATTAATTCTCCTTGAAATTAAAGCTATCAGTTACCATCCAATCCGTATCATCTCAGGTTAAACGGTCAGTTCAGGCACATTGCACACAACAGTACTGCCACGCCACTGTACTTTCTTTTATCCATGCCCGCATGTTCGGGGTGACAGATTATCCCCAATACAGAACAAGCCCGGTTTTTAACGAAAGCAAAATAGGTGCCCATTTTTGAACCAGCACCATTGACGCGATCCAGATATGGATTGAAAAATAGTATTGAATTTGAACCTAAAAGTCAAATTGATAAGGAATCAAATTATGACTTTTCATATAGGACATGCCATGTTAAATAAGAATCGTGCAAAGCCCAGCCCGAGTAGGAGTTCCAGGGGCATCATTAGGGACGTCAATGTTATTCAGCTTTGCAATGAACCTGTATTTGAGGCAACTGTTATTTCTGCTGGGAACGTGGAAATGACGGATATTGTAATTTTATGGACGTCACGCTTCAGCGCCGCTTTAGTCCCACCGCTTTAGCGCTGATATCAGAAAATATGGGAAATTTTCATCGTCTTGGTTATTGGCTTATGGATGTGGGTTTGATTTTCACTTGTTTAAGAAAAATATGTTTCCTGATATTAAAAAAATCGTAAACAGCTATGCAACAAGTGCCTGGATCCCGTTTCTATTTTCAGTTTTTTTCTTATTAATTGCAAGCATACTCGTCACCTGTGGCGGCGTGCATAATAAGAATCCGCTATACCACGCCACAAAGACAATCATTTCATTTTGGGCATGTTCTTTGCTGGGGCAGCTTTATACCAGCTTCTGGAGCTTTTTCGTTAAAGGGACAAGGACAGGTACCATCCAACTTTTGTTATTTATCGTTTCTCTTCTTATTTCCTTTGTTACATTTTTCGTTTTACTTCTTCCCTTTTGGAGAGATTATTTCAGGGTATAGACCCTGCATAAGGGGAAAGGGGAAAAACCGCAATGGGTGCCGTTCTGCATAGAAATGGCCATATGCCGGTTACCATTTGATGCCGCCTTGCCACACCCCTTTCTCCAAAGCTTGACCTGTTTCGTCCGTGGTCGATCGGGGAACATCAATTATAAACCAATTATCTTCTAAAAACTGCCAATGATCGATCACTACGATATCATACTGTCGGTCATACCCCTTTACATTGACGTGCATGACCACACGTGCATCGAGATCATCGATATGAACCGATTGAATATCATACGATTCCATTTCCAAAGATAATTTTGATGCCAGATCAAATTTTTCTGCAGGTGTTTGCGTGCGCCGATCGGCGTGAAAAAGAATACTTTTGGTGTACGTTTTGGTTTGTAATGCATGATAATATTGCTCAATGCGATCCAGCAGATGTTCTTCGTAGGACACTTGTTGCAGCCGATAATGGCAACCTGCCAGGATCGAAAGCAGCCAGCCGATAGCAGCCAATGGGATCCATGTATGGTTTGAATAACGCATCACGTGTCTTTACCGTGGTTTGGTTTTGTTGAGCGATATCGATAGTGCCGCAGACGTCTTTTTGGAAGCGGCAAGGCATGGGGCCTTGCCGGCTATCTTTTTAAGTCCTCATTCGATACGCAATAGCCTGATTGGTAAATACAAATAGATCGGAAGTTGTATGGATGTCAACTTGGATCTACCCCTAGTGGCGCTCACCTACGCAGGAGGTGTTCTCTTTAATACCAAAGCCTATCACGCGCTTTGCAAAACCGGGCATTGATGCTATATTGACTCAACCAATAATATGGCGAGGCTATCAGCCGGCGGGATCGTTTAATGGGTTCCAAAAAGAGTGCAAAGTTTTCACAAAATCCGAATTCCACGCCCGGAGGCTTGTTTCACTTTGACGTTACGGCAATGAGATTCCCGAGAGGCCTTTATCGTCTTTTGCATTCAGATCCCGGCAACACCGATGTTTCCCAAAGTACGTCGCACGGGTTTCGCGCCCTGTGCGGAAATCGTATAAAGTTTGGACCTGGAATGGCAGGGCTGTGATTCTTCTGCCGCGCCGTCGATCAAAGGATGATGAATGGCCGATACCCCAATAGGGTCTTGTGATGGTAGAGAAGCATTGATCGGCTGGAAAGAGTGGCTCTCACTGCCGATGCTGAACATCCCGGCCATCAAAGCCAAAATAGACACCGGTGCGCGCACATCTGCTTTGCATACCTTTTCGATTGAGGACTTCACCACCCAAGGCCGGCAAATGGTGCGTTTTGGGATCCACCCGCTGCAAAAGCGCCGGGATGTTGAATTGTTCTGCCAGGCACCTGTGGTGGACTACCGTCGGGTCAAAGATTCGGGTGGGCATGTTGAGCGGCGATATGTTATCGAAACCCCGGCGCTTCTGGGAAACGTGCGCTGGCCGATCCAGATCACCCTAACCAACCGTGACGCCATGCTATTTAGAATGCTGTTGGGACGAACGGCCTTGGCACAGCGATTTGTCATCGATCCCCTTAGGTCCTATGTCAGCGGGCGCTCGCTGGCTCGTGCCTATAACACAGCGGCATTAAAGAAAGGCAACAAATGAAGATCGGCATACTTTCGCGCAAGGCAGAACTTTACTCGACCCACCGCCTGATGGAAACAGCCAAGGAGCGTGGACACCAGGTGTTTGTGATTAATCCACTGCGCTGCTATATGGACATTACTTCGCATCATCCGGCGATTCATTATAAAGGCGAAAAGCTGGAAGGATTTGATGCCATCATTCCGCGTATTGGCGCATCCATTACATTCTACGGCACAGCGGTGGTGCGCCAGTTCGAAATGATGGGAGTCTATTGCCTGAACGAATCGGTGGCCATCAGCCGGTCGCGGGACAAACTGCGCAGCCTGCAATTGCTTGCTCGCAAGGGCATCGGCTTGCCGGTCACCGGTTTTGCGCACTCCACTAAATTTACGGACGATCTCATCGCCATGGTCGGCGGTGCACCCCTGGTGGTTAAAATGATCGAGGGAACCCAGGGCGTCGGCGTGGTATTGGCAGAGACAAAAAAAGCCTCCCAAAGCGTGATTCAAGCGTTTCGCAGCCTGAAGGCCAACATATTGGTGCAAGAATTTATCAAGGAGTCCAGCGGCAGCGATATCCGCTGTTGGGTGATCGGCTCAAAAGTGGTGGCGGCCATGCTGCGCCAGGGCCCGGAAGGTGAATTTCGCTCGAACTTACATCGGGGGGGCAAAGCCACAAAGGTGCGCATAACGCCTGAGGAGCGATCCACGGCCGTTCGCGCTGCTAAAATCATGGGCTTGCGGGTAGCCGGCGTAGATATGTTGCGCTCAAACCACGGACCGGTGGTTATGGAAGTCAACTCTTCACCGGGATTGGAAGGCATCGAGAAAACCACCGGCGCGAATGTGGCGGCAATGGTGATCGCCTATATTGAAAATAATGCAGGGCCGGGCAAGACACGCACCAAAGGAAGCGGTTGACATGCAGGACCCCTTGACCCTTGCTGGAACATTGGTGAAACCGGGCACCCAAGTCACAATTGATATTCCCGTCGCGCGGCTCTACACCCACACCCATATGGCCATGCCGGCCCATGTGATTCACGGTCGGCAGGAGGGTCCACGCTTATTTATCTGCGGGGCCATTCATGGCGACGAAATTATCGGTACTGAAATCATACGCCGCCTGATTAAACTCAAAAGGATCAAGTCCGTCCGTGGCACTTTGATCGCTGTCCCCGTGGTCAATGTGTATGCTTTTTTGCAGCAGTCTCGATATTCCCCGGACAAGCGCGACTTGAACCGTTTTTTCCCCGGGTCTGAAAAAGGATCGCTGACCTCGCAACTGGCCGATACTTTTTTGGTGAATATCGTGAGGGGCTGTCAATATGGCATTGATCTGCACGCGGGTTCCAACCACCGCGCCAACTTGCCCCAGATCCGGGCCGACATCCAGGATCCTGAAACCTTTCGTCTGGCCAAGGCCTTCCAGGTGCCGGTGGTGATCAATGCCGCCACTCGCGAGGGCTCCCTCCGTCGCACCGCCGCGCAAGAGGATATTCGCCTGTTGTTGTACGAAGCCGGCCAAGCTTTGCGTTTTGATGAAGAGGGCATTCGGGCGGGTGTTCGGGGCGTGCTGGCGGTCATGACTGCCGTCGGCATGCTGCGCGCCCCCCGTCGGCCCAAAGCACCCATTGAGCCCCTGATCGCCGATTCAACCTCTTGGGTTAGGGCGCCGGCCAGCGGGATTTTGCGCATGGAGTCGCCTTTGGGCAGCCGGGTTGCTAAAAACAGCCGAATTGGCATTATTGCCGATCCATTCGGCCATCAGGAAATGAGTATTCGCTCACCGGTTTCCGGTGTGGTGATCGGTCGCCTGAACCTGCCGCTGGTGCAGCGCGGTGACGCTATCATTCACATCGCCCACCTGGACCGTCTCAAGACGATCGAGCCGATTATCGAAGAGTTCCGCGAAGAGATGGATGATGCGTCTTCGATCGGAGCTGCGGATCGGATCGGCTGATGAAGCACGAACGCATCCTTATTTTTGCAGCGCTTCAGCGATCAGCGTCACCGCATCCTGTGGAATGAATATTTTCCCGCTGCCATGGCCGGCCTGGGGCGCGTGTACCACCACCCCACTGAGCCGATGCGTGGCTTTGCCGATGCGCAGAATGTCCTTGTTTACGGGTAGCACGATCTGCGTCCCGATCTTGACCACTGGATTGGCTTTATCGCTGCGGTCCAGGATAAAGTCGGGAAATACTTGGGCCAGATCGACAAAAAGCTGACGGGTGGTTTGCATCAGGTCGACATGCAAGGCTTGTGCGCTCCTTTTGGCCAATTCGGTGTTGTCAAAAGTGCCCACCAACCGCTGGGGACCAAAACTCCATACCGGGACATCCTCGCCCTGGTGACCGTGGGAGGACCAACCGATAATGGTGTGGTTGCGGTTGATCACTTCAGCGATGGCATAGGCCAAACCCATGGTTTTCTTGTAGTCGGTCTTAAGTGCCTTGGTGGACAGGATCGCTTGGATATCTTTGGGGGTGGCGGTGATGCCCCAATGGATGGAAAGGGCCTCCTTGATGGCGTCGGCACTATCGGGGTCTGATATTTTTTTGGCCAAGGCAAAAGCGCTGATGCGCATTTTTTTTAAAGGGGCCACCAGATCGGCGATGGTGGTGCGGGTATAGATCGGGCGAATATCGTTTTCATCGGGAAATCGAGGGGCGAAATAGGTGGCGTAATTGCCGATGCTCAATCCGCCGCTGTTATGGTCCGGCCAGATGTAAACACAGGTGTTGCCATCTTTGCGGGCAAATGCCAGCGCCTGGCCCACCGCTTGGTCGAAGGCCAAAAACTCATTGACCATATAGCCGCTATCCATGGCATGGCCGGCCCAATCGACCTGGCTGCCTTCAACCAGAAGGAAAAATCCATTGGGATCCTGGGAGAGGATCTCAATGGCCTTGGCGGTCATCGCAGCGATGGCCGGCTGGGTGGGGGAGACGGCGGTTCGGTCCATGTGCGGGGCCATGTGATTGCCGTCAAACAGGCCCCAGACCGGGCCGTGGGTTACAGACGCCATGTCGGTTTGGTTGTCTACAAACTGATATCCGCGATTTTTCAAAACGGCCAGCAGGTTTTCACCATCATCGCGTCGGCCCTTCCAGGTGTCACCAAAGGTTGTGGTGTAGTTGCTCTTTTTGGGGAGCAAATAGCCGGCCCCGCCGCCAAAGACCACATCAATATCGTGATAGACCATCTGTTCCATGATGGTGCTATCCATGCCGCGGTCCGACACATGGCTGGCAAATGCCGCCGGTGTGGCGTGTGAGATGCGGCTGGTGGCCACAAGACCCGTGGCTTTGCCTGATAAACTGGCGGCTTCCAGCACCGATGCCACCGGCGTATAGGGCGGTGACGTGGGTTCGAAGCCGGAGAGCAGATCACCGGTGCGCGGCCCAATACCCAGGAAGCGGGCGGTGGTTTTGTGGCCGGTTGCAAACGCAGTGGCCGCTGCGGCCGAACCCGTGATGACCGAATTGGCCATGAAGGTTTTGGCCGATCCGGAATTGAGGCCATCCAGGTTCAAAGGGGCGCCCTTGAACCAGCGTGCCAGCGTTTGAATGCTTTGGGAACAACCGTCCGGAACCATTACAATGACATTGTGCGCAGGATGGGCTGTGGCCGGCTTCACCGTACTACAGGCCGAGACCGTCAGCATTGCCAGCAAAAGCGCACCCAGCCATGTTGTCGGCCACCTGTTTTGGAGTACTTTTATGACCATCCTTTTTCTTGGCATGCGGCCTCCTGATCTGAAATTTCGGTGATGGTGGGGGGGCGGTCCCGCCGCGATTTATACTGATTCGCGCCTTTAAAAATGGAAAACATCAGGGCCTCATCGTGCGGCCCCGATTGCCGCTTAGACGTACACGATCGGCTCCATTTGATTGTGTCGCCGGACGGCTTCCAACAATCCCGTACAGCCGGTCATCATGTTGTCCCCCCAGGGCGCTCCCCAGGTGATGGCCAGGGTTGAATCGCGCATCAGGCGGCGCTTGGGCCCCGTGGCCAAAATGGCCTCGATACGGTCAAATCCGGGCGTTTCTCTCAGATAGGCCCCGTGGCCCCCTTCGGATAAAATCTGAGCGTGCGTCAAACGACCCTCCGGCAGGTCGTAAAGCAACTGCTCCAAACGCGCCAGGGTCATGTCGTGGGTGTGATATTCAAAACTGCCCAGCAATTCCTGGCGACGCAGCACCGCTGCTACGGTGTGCGAGGTGGCAATATCCAGCACCATATAGATTTGTTTGTCTTGAACGGTCGGGTCCATGGCGGCACCCAAAATGGCCGCCATGCCGCTGTCCATCACATAAACCGAACGGGTGGGCAGATGGCTGCAGGTTCGGGCTATGGATTGGAGTCGGTTAAATTCAGCTGGGATGGCATCTCCGGGGAAAAGCAGGGTGTGGGCATACGGGTCCCTATCCAATCGTTCCTTGAACAGCTGGTGTCGGAAATCGAGGTGCGAAACCCCTGGAGGGGCCACACCATGGTCCTGGGCACACACCGCCACCTTTTCGAATTCAAAGGGCAGACCGAAACTCTCTACAATCTGTTGAATGCGCGGTATATCAATGTCGCCAAGCGCAATGGGAGAAAAGCGATGGTCTTGCCCCAACGTATCGATTTCTTGATCAGGGACAACGTGTATTCCCATGGCCTTGACCTTGCGCACATCGTGATGAAGGGTGGCTGCCGCGGAAGCGGCCATTACCACGCGATGGGTTTGAGCACGGGCCTTCAATTCGGCCGTCACCGGTCCGCCGCCCATTTCGACGCCGCTGACCAGCAGATCACCGGTGGACGCCTTGATGGCCGAAGCCAGCGTCCGCACGGGCGACTGGACCACCGCCTTGTAATGCATCTTTTCATCCGGGACATAACAGAGCACATCCATGGTGCCGGCACCCACATCAATGGTCAGGATATTTTTCATGGGGTCTAATTTACTCTAAAACTAGGGCCGGCGCAACCGGCTGTTGAAGTTTGTATCTCGTGCTATAAAGCGGTAAAACAAGTGTAACGATTTATTTATGATCTCTCAATGGCTAAATCAGGATTGCCGATGGGTTCAATCCTAATTTTTTGGTGTGAACCCTGAGTTAAGTTGGACAGATTGGCCTTGGATGGCTATGTTTTTGATAAATATTGGCCTTGGGAGGAGGATTTGAAATGACCATACGTTGGCGTTGTCTGATTTGCGGCTATGTCCATGTGGGCAAGACCCCGCCCTATGTGTGCCCCATCTGCAATGCACCCCAAAAAATGTTTGAACGGATGGAAGAAGACTACCCGTCTGATGGTGAAAAGGGGAAGATATGAAGATTTATACGGGATCCGGGGATGCCGGGAAAACCAGCCTTTTTTCCGGCGAGCGATTGTCCAAAAGCGATGCCCGTGTTGAAGCGTACGGTGATGTGGACGAGTTAAACGCCGCCGTGGGGGCGGTGTTGGCCGCCCTGCCATCCGGCAGCGCGGCTAAAGCGTTGAAAACCCAACTCCATCAGATACAATCCGATCTTTTTCAGGTCGGCGTATGGTTGGCCACTACGACTGAATCGCCATTGGCCGGAGGCCTATGCCCGTTTACCCAAGCGCCTGTCCAACGGCTGGAAAAGCAAATCGATGCCATGCAAGCCGGGCTGGAGGAGCTGAAATCCTTTATTTTGCCCGGTGGCCATCCGGCTGCCGCCTGGGCCCATATGGCGCGCACCATCTGCCGCAGGGCCGAGCGCAAGGTTGTGGTGTTGGCCCGGCAACAGGGGCTGGCCGACGGGGCGGCGCATGTGCTGCCCTATTTAAATCGGCTCTCTGACTATTGTTTTGTGCTGGCCCGCAAGTGCAACCAGATGGCGGATGTCCCGGACATGATTTGGCGAGACCCGGCGCAATGAAAGCGGAGCGGTATTACTTGAAAAGCAATCATTTATGCTTATGTGGGGTTGCGGGCTTTGGTGATATTAATAGCAAGTTTTAGGTTTTAAGTTTTAGGTTTTAAGTCAAGGATGGTAACCGATTTGATAGGAGCAATTTGGTGCAATACAGAGGAGTTGTGAAGAATCGATTTATTCGGTTTTTTAATTATCGATAGAATTCCTTCACTTAAACCTTAAAGCCTAAAACTTAAAACTATCCTAGCATATTAATCGAACAGATGTGTGTTGGTCCAACTTGGGTTGAAAAAGGCTTCGCAGCAGTAATCTATTTGTCCAATACCTCCCGAATCATCCCGGCCAATTGGTGTTGTTCTAAAGGTTTGAGGGCATAACTGCATCCCAATCTTTCAGCGGTCTGCTGATCCATTTTATCACTGTAGCCGGTGACCAAGATCACGGGTATCTTGGCCCGAACCCTGCGGGCTTTTTGAAGCAGCAAATCCCCGGTCATCTTAGGCATGGCAATATCGGTGATGATCAGGTCAAAGTGATCGGGTGCCTCCTTAAAGCGTTCAAGCGCTTTAATTGGATTGGTGAATAGTTCCACCTGATAGCCCAGGCGCTCCAATTGATCGGTCGTGACGATGGCCACTTTGGATTCATCATCAACAAATAGAATACTTTCGTTGCCGCTGATCCGGGCCGTGTCGAAATTGGCTGCCGCCAGGGTTGTCTTTTCTGTCGTGGGCAGGTAGATGACAAATGTAGATCCTTGCCCTACCTTGCTTGTGGCGAGAATATCGCCGGCATGACGCTTGACAATGCCATGAACCACGGAAAGGCCCAGACCCGTGCTGCAGCCCGGCGCTTTGGTGGTGAAAAAAGGTTCAAAAATACGATCGAGGCACGCTTTGTTCATCCCCCGTCCGGTGTCCATGATGGTCAGCTTGGCATATTGTCCCGGAGAGAGGATCAGACCCTCCGGCATCTGGTCGGTCCTCAAAGTAACCGGTTCCAAAGTGACTGTTAACACACCCCCATCGTTGTCCATAGATTCGGCGGCGTTGGCGCATAGATTGACGACCATCTGGTGCATATGGGCGGCATCAGCCACCACAGGAGCACACGCATTGATGTTTAGATGAAATTCAACATGGCCCGGGGTGGAGGCGCGCAGCAAGCCTAGGGCATTGTTGACGATGGTATGAAGATCCACTTGTTTTTGTCGTCCATCGGATTTGCGGCTAAAGTCCAACAGCTGCCGCACCACTTTTTTGGCACGCAATACGCCTGTTTTGGCTTCATCAATATAGGATCGGATAGGATGATCCGCTGAAATATCCAGGAGGGCCAGCTCAATATTGCCCAGCGCAATGCTCAGGGCATTGTTGAATTCATGGGCCACACCACTGGCCAGCGTACCGACAGCCTCCATTTTTTGGGCTTGATGCAATTGCGTTTCCCTGGTGCGCAATGCTTCCTCGGCGACGCGGTGGGCCGTGATATCGCGTCCCACCAAACCGAAACCCATGATATCACCTTGTTCATTGGGTACGGCATTCATGGACCATTCAATGTCACGGCGCTGGTCTTTGATGAAGTAGCGTTGTTCAAACCGTACGCGACCCACGGCAGCTGCTTTGTTACAGGCCTTTTGCCAGAAATCGGTTCGATCGGGTGGCCAGATATCGAAGGCCCTAAAGGGCGGCTCAAGCACTTTGCCGTATAGCTGGTAGAAAAAATTACGAATCGGACCGTTGGCAAAGATGATGCGACTGTTAACGTCCGAGGCGGCCACCATATCGGTGGCTGTCTCAATGATGGCGGCCATCAGGGTTTCGCTCTTTCTGATGGTGATTGTATCTTTGGCTAAATGTGAGAGGTCCGTCAGCATCATCAAATAGGCGGCCTGACCATTCCAACGGATCTGCGTGCCGGTGACGGTGGCCGGCAGCGTTTGTCCATTTTTGCATTGTAATACGGTTTGGTAGGATTCGGATTCACCCTCAGCCAGTTTATGCAGATAGTTGACGATTTGATCTTTTTCATCGGCATCGGCCAAGGATCGGATATCCATAACGAGTAACTCTTGGGGGGAGAAACCTGTCAGTTCACAGGCCTTGGCATTGGCATAAAGGTGTCGGCCCTTCCCATCACAGATAAGGATGCTGTCTTGGGCATGCGCTACCAAATGCTTGAAGTTGGCCACCTCGTTTTGCAATCCGGAGATGGTTTGCCTGGCTGCGACCAATTGTTGCTTTAGTTTTTTGATGTCTTGAGTTTGCATGAATTTTAGGATCGCCCGGCACCTTCGAAGTCATTGCTCTTGGAATGGTTGGCCCGGCAACAATAGGAACCTTATCCAAAAACAGAAAGACTTGCAAACCGCGGTTACAGGGCCGGTTGGGGTTGCCCCTGCGCCGTTCCGGCTTTATCCTTTGTGGCGGCCGCTTGCGGATGGCGTTTTTTGGCGTGGTCCCTGGCAATCAGCATATAGAGTGAGGGAACCACGAACAGGGTGAACAGCGAGCCGATGGCCATGCCGCCCACAATCACCAAGCCAATGGAATTTCTGGCTTCAGCGCCGGCGCCGGTTACCAGCGTCAACGGAAAATGACCGCCGATGGTGGCGCCGGTGGTCATTAAAATCGGCCGCAGGCGGGTGCGGGCGGCTTGCGCAATGGCCACGCGTTTGGCCAGCCCCAGCTCCTGAAGCTGGTTGGCGAATTCCACGATCAGGATCCCATTCTTGGAGACCAAACCCACCAGGGTCACCAGGCCCACCTGGGAGTAGATGTTCATGGTGGTGGTCCAGCCGTTGGTCCAGAAGGGGACACTGGGATCGGGTATTTTAAGAAAGGTAAAGAGCAGGGCGCCGAACATGGCCAGGGGCACGGATCCGGCCAAGATGACAAACGGATCGCGGAAGCTGTTGAACTGGGCGGCCAGCACCAAAAAGATGAGCACCACGGCCAGACCGAAAGCTTGGAGGAATTTATTGCCTTCCACGCGCAACTGACGCGATTCGCCGGTATAGTCGAGCACGTAGCCTTTGGGCAGGATCTTGGCGGCTTCGTCCTCTAAATAACGCAAGGCATCATCCAGGGGGCGCAGGGAGACACCGCTGATTTTTACGGCGTTGAGCTGCTGGAACCGGTTGAGGGATCGTGGCACGGTGCTGTTTTTGATGGTGGCGATGGTGCTTAGGGGCACCAATTGACCGCTGGGTCCGGTAACATAAATTTCCTTGAGTTGGTCGGGGTTGAGGCGGTCGACCCGTCGAATTTGGGGGATCACCTTGTAGCTGCGGCCGGCAATATTGAAGCGGTTGACAAAATTGCCCCCCAGCATGGAGGACAGGTCACGGCCTACCTGTTGCAGATTGAGACCCAGGTCCGCCACTTTATCTCGGTCAATGACAATCTCTGATTGGGGTTGATCGATTTTGACATCGATCAGGGGCGGAAAGGCAAACATGCCGCTTTGCATGGCCTTGCGTTGGATCTGCTGGGCGAAACCCAGAATTTGTTCCGTTTCGGCGGTGGAGGCCACTATAAACTCCACGGGAAAGTTGCTGCCGCCGGGAAGGGCGGCCGGGGTTACCGGGAACATGCGAATGCCGGGAATCCTGTAAAGCTTTTGCTGCACTTCGGGCAGAATCTCTGAAATGTGGCGTTGGCGTTCATCCCATGGCGCCACTACCAGACCGGCAAATCCGCCGGAAGGGTAGGTGACCTGAAAGGTAAATCTGGCTTCGGGTACACTTAAAAGGGCTGCATTGGCTGCGGCCGCATATTGGCGGGTTTGATCCAGGGTGGAGTTGGCGGCGGCATCCAAAATACCGAAGATGACCCCCTGGTCCTCTTTGGGGGCCAGCTCTTTGGCCGACATGGTAAACATGGGAAGGGTCAGCAGGCTCACCACCAGCCACACCATGTAGACCGCGGGGCGGGTGTTGAGCGTCACCTCCAGCCAGCGTCCGTAAATGTCTTTCAAACGTGTGAAGCCCCGCGAGATTTTGCCGGCCAGTCCGCGCTCGGTCATGCCCTGTCTGAGCATTTTCGATGACATCATGGGCGAGAGGGTCAGGGCCACCACACCGGAGATGAACACGGCGCCGGCCAGGGTGAAGGCAAACTCGCGAAAAAGCGATCCGGTCAACCCGCCCTGCAGGCCGATGGGGGCATAGACCGCCGCCAGGGTGATGGTCATGGAGATCAGGGGGCTGACCAGCTCCCGGGCGCCCAGAAGGGCGGCCTCCATGGGGGGTTTGCCCTCCCCCATATGGCGCTCCACGTTTTCCACCACCACAATGGCATCGTCCACCACCAGGCCTACGGAGAGCACCACCGCCAAAAGGGTCAGCAAATTGATGCTGAAGCCGAAAATCTGCATTAGAAACACAGCGCCTATCAGCGACAGGGGAATGGCCACCACCGGAATAAGGGCCGAGCGCAGCGAACCCAGAAAGCAAAAGATGATGATCACCACGATGATCAGGGTTTCGCTGAGGGTTTTGATCACTTCAGTGATGGCGTTGCTGATGTAGTCCGTGGCGTCATAGGCAATACGCCCCTTCAATCCGGTGGGCAGCCCTTTCTGGATGGATGCCATATCGGTGCGCACACGCTCGATCACATCCAGTGAGTTGGCGTTGGGCAGCGGCCAGATGCCCATAAAAACGGCTGTTTGGCCGGAAGCGCGCACTTCGGCATCGTAGTTCTCGGCACCCAGCGCCACGTCGGCAATCTCTTCCAGGCGCACGATGGCGCCGCCCTGTTCCCGGATCACCAGGCGCTTGAACTCCTGCACCGATTGCAGGTCGGTGTTGGCCACCAGGTCGACCTGGATGAGCGAGCCTTTGGTGCTTCCCACAGCCGCCAGAAAGTTGTTGGCCGCTAAGGCCTGGCGCACCTGGACCGGGCTGATGTTCAATGCGGCCATGCGTTCGGGTTTGAGCCAGATGCGCATGGCAAAGGTGCGTGCACCCAGAATATCGGCCCGCTGGACCCCTTCCAGGGCCGACAAGCGCGGCTGCACGATGCGTACCAGATAATCGGTGATTTCGTTTTGCTTAAGTTGATCGGAGGTAAAACTCAGATAGGCCGAGGCAAATCGGCTGTCGGCCGATTCCACGTTGATGATGGGCACTTCAGCCTCGGGCGGCAATTCGCCGCGCACCTGATCCACCTTGGAGCTGATCTCCGACAGCGCCTTGATGGGATCGTAGTTGAGCTTCAGTCGCACCGTGATGGTGGACAGGCCCTGCTTGCTCTCGGATTGGATATAGTCGATGCCGTCGGCGCCGGCGATGACGCGTTCCAGGGGGGTGGTGATAAATCCGCGCACCAGTTCGGCATTGGCCCCGATATAGGCGGTGTTAATCGTCACCGCTGCGTTGTCGCTGCGGGGATACTGGCGCACATTGAGGGATTTGATAGCCTGCAATCCGGCGATGATGATCACTAGGTTGACTACCAGGGCCAATACCGGACGACGCACAAAAAGATCAGTAAATTTCATGATGGGTTTTCAGCCGAATTTAATGTTTTAAGGATGACTGTCCAGTTGTTGGTGCCGAGTGTTGTAAGAAATCTATTACTTACGACTCTTCCGGCTTCGGTGCCAGCTCGAACTCCGGCGCCAGTTTGTTGTCCACCACCACTGACTGGCCGTTGCGCAGCTTGAACACCCCGGTGCTCACCACAATATCGTCCTTGTTGAGTCCTGAGGCCACGGCAACGAAGTCCCCGCGCTTTTCGCCTAGCCGCACAAATTGTTGCCGAACGACCTTGGCGGGCGGGTTGTCGCCTTCGCGCTTTTCTTCCACTACAAACACCGAGTCACTATAGGGGGCGTAGAGTATGGCGGTGGCCGGAACGGCCAGCACCTTTTTGGGGGTCGGCAACACAACGGCAACGGAGACGTACATTCCCGGGCGCAATTGCTCTTGGGGGTTGGCCAACTGGGCTTGGATGCGGATGTTGCGGGTGACCGCATCCACATCAGGATTGGTGGCCATGATTTTGCCTTCTATCTCCCGGCCGGGCAGGGCGTCGCTGGTCACCCGTACGGAGAGTCCGGGATGAACCAGGGCCAGGCGATGCTGGGGCAAGCGGAAATTGACCAAAATGGGGTTCAGCGCTTGCAACGACACAATGGCCTGGCCTTCATTAATGATTTGGCCCAGATTGATCTGGCGAATGCCCAAACGTCCGGCAAAAGGGGCCCTGATGGTCTTTTTGGCGATTACCGCTCGGATATTGTCCACTTGTGCATTGGCCTGCTTGAATTGGGCCTCGGCATTGTCATAGTCGGACTGGGAAATGACGTTTTCGGGCCGCAATTGTTTGGCGCGCTCCAAATTAATACGGGCCAGGGCGGCCGAGGCCTCTGCCGAGCGCAGTTGGGCGTTTTCCGAGGCCGTGTCTTGCTGTACCAGAAGATCGCCGGCGGCGACGGTGGTGCCTGATTCAAAGTTGATGCTGGTCACTTTGCCGCTCAATTCGGCGGTTACCGTGACACCCTGGACCGCTTCTAAAGTGCCCACAGCGGTCAGTAGGGTCTCCCACGAATCAGCCTGTACAGCGGCTGTGGTGACAATCCCGGGGGGCGCAACGAACTGTTTGCCCTGGGCAAGCATGCTATTGAATTGCAGCCCTTTGATGCCTGCCAGAACACCCAGCAACACGACCAAACCCACTATGGTGAAAAAGATACGTTTTTTCATAATCTTTGGATCTCTTGGAATATTATTTTCAATTCATGGTCGTTTGAAATCAGGAAGCCTTGTTCGCCGAATCTCGTACCATAAACACTGATCCATATACAATAACAATAGGCAGTTTTATGTCAACCAAACGGACCGATAGCAAAGGAACCCGCGCGCCTGACGCGTCCCGATGCCTATAAAGTCTCGCAGCTCAAGAGTTGAATGGCGGGTTGGGATTACTTGATGTCAGATGGCCTCATTTGGCGCTGCCGGAGCTGCGTTGCTCCTTCTCAAGGAAGTGGATCATACAGGAGGGGCGAAATTTGCAGTAGAGTTCAGGATCTCTGCATTTTAAGCAATGATCGCACATATAAATCTGATGCTTTTCGCATTTATAGCGTTTTTGATCGGCGGCTTGATCCGGGCAACAGCTCATTGCACATCCATCCTGAATTTAACGCGATTGCGGGAGCGGCTTTGGGTCGCGATATCGCAACTAATTTAAAACCTTTCGCTGCCGGACGCCGTTCCCAGTCACAACCTAATGATGCAATTACCAAACAGAGGTTACAAATATGTTGCGGGAGCCGGCGGGCTTCAAAGTCAAGGCGCCCGAGGGTGAAGCTGCAGTCACGCGACCGCGAATCCGAGGCAGCGCAGAATCTGAAGTCCACCAGCGTGTTGCGGGAGCCGGAGGGCATCAAAGTCAAGGCGTCCGAGGGTGAAGCTGCAGTCACGCGACCGCGAACCCAAGGCAACGCAGAATTTGAAGTCCACCTGAGTGTTGCGGGAGCCGGAGGGCTTCAAAGTCAAGGCGTCCGAGGGTGAAGCTGCAGTAACGCTACCGCGAATCCGAGGCAGCGCAGAATCTGAAGTCCACCAGCGTGTTGCGGGAGCCGGAGGGCATCAAAGTCAAGGCGTCCGAGGGTGAAGCTGTAGTAACGCTACCGCGAACCCGAGGCAACGCAGAATTTGAAGTCCTCCGGCTCCCGCAACTAGGGGACTGGGATGGTTTGCCCCATCTTCGGCACCACAGGATCATAGCCTTCCGACTTTAAAAGATCGGCAAAGGCCAGGCTTTGGTCCTCCTCGCCATGGACCACGGCGATCTTTTTGACATTTAAATTGGATGTTTTCAAGAAACGCATCATCTCTTTTTTGTCGGCATGGGCTGAAAAACCGCCGATCTTAGTGACCTGGGCTTTAAGGGGATACTCTTTGCCCAGGATTTTCACCAGAGGGGGGTCCCCCTTACGGCCATCTTCTGCATAGGCTTGGCCCTGCTCTAAAAGGCGCCTTCCCAGAGTGTTTTGCGCCATAAAACCAACAACCAAAAGGGTGTTTTTGGGATTGTGAATTTTATAGCGCAAGTGGTGCAGGATACGCCCGGCCTCGCACATGCCCGATGCGGAGATGACAACGTGGGGTAAGGTTTCACGCATCAGGTTCATGGAGTCTTCTACCGAACTGGTAAACCGTACTTGCCTGAAATCAAAAGGATTTTTGCCGTTACGCAAAAAGGTCTCGTGGGCTTCCTGATCGTAGACTTCCGGGTGCTCGCCGAACACGGTGGTAATATTGGTGGCCAGGGGGCTGTCCACCCAGACCGGGATTTTGGTGACGCTGCCCTCTTCGTACAGTTCATGAATGACATAGAGTAGCTCCTGGGTGCGCCCAAAGGCAAAAGAGGGGATCAATACGGTGCCGCCGCGTTCAAATGTTTCGTTGAGCACCTTTTTCAACCTGGGCTTAAGGTCGATCACCGCTTCGTGCTCGCGGTCACCGTAGGTGCTCTCCATGATCAGCAGATCGATGTCGCGATCCTGTGCTTCGAAATTGAGCGCCGGGTCTCGTAAAATCGGTTTGCCGAAACGGCCCAAATCGCCGGTATACGCCACAGTCTGGATGCGTCCGTTGGATTTTTGCTTCAGGATGCTAATGGCCGATCCTAGAATATGACCGGCTTCGTAAAACGTAAGGGTGAGGTCTTTACCGATGGTGGTTTCAAGGCGATAGGGTGTTCCGTCCATTTGGGAAAGGGCCTGTTGGGCGTCTTCCGTAGTATATAGGGGGTGAACCGCGTCCAGGCGATAACGCCCCATGAGGGAATTGATCACATCGCCGTCGAGCCGGTGGCGGCTTTTTTTGAGCGATTTTTTTATTTTGTCATGTTGGCTTTTGCTCACCGGCTTGCCATTGATGGCATGGCCGTGGGAGAGCGCCCCGCGCAAGGTTTTGTAATTGAGGTATTCGGCATCTTGCTCCTGAATATGGGCCGAGTCAGGCAAAAGGAATCGGCAAGCATCAGTGGTGGCCCGCGTGCACAAAATACGACCGGCAAAGCCTTTGCGGGTTAACAGGGGGATACGCCCCGAGTGGTCAATGTGGGCGTGAGATAGCACCATGTTGGCGACCATGGCCGGATCAAAGGGCATCACGCGGTTTTTTTCAGCGGCCTCCTTGCGGCGTCCCTGATGAAGCCCGCAATCGAGCAGGATATGATCGGTTTCTGTTCCCAGCAGGTGCATGGAGCCGGTGACTTCCCGGACCGCGCCATAGAAAGTGATGTGCATGAGGTTTCCTTTCTGATCCATCCGAAACAGCATCTTGCAGCCCAGGTTGAACCCCAATCTCCTGCTTCTCTTTAGATCCAATGAAATTCAACACGTCCCTAAAATGGTTTGCCATTTACACGCTATCAAGTTTTTCCATCGGGTGCCACTCTATATTCACGCCATTGGCCGCTACGGCCACGATGTGATCTGTTGGACCCCAATATTGCGTTACGGTCCACGGGACGTCTGCATAAGTAAGCTTCAAATTGTTGTGGTCCACAATGGCTTTGATGCGGCACTGGGAAAGCCCCACCATGCCAACGCCCAATGCCTTGAGAACGGCCTCTTTGGCGGTCCAGTATCGGAAAAAAAGGGGGGGTGTCATTTCCGGGGCCAGGGCCCATTCTCTTTCATCGGCAATCCGCAGGTAGAGCTTTTCATTAAAGGGTTTGATTTTTTCAATATCGATGCCGATGGCAAAAGGGGCGCAGACCGCGGCCACATAGCGCTCCTTATGGGTCAACGACCAGTGGACACCCTTGTATGGAACAGGGGCGCCACTGGACTTTTTTTCCAGCGGCCCCAACGCCAATTGACTGATGACGGCCGAGTGTTTTAGCGCGTCACGGGCGCAACGCGCCAAAGCGGCGACCTTCTCTCGGCCTTTAAGTTTTATGGCCGATGTTGGCACGGCTGAAATAACGGGGTGGATTTTAACAGGTGTGTTCATTTTATCTTCTTCTTTAAGGCCAGCGCCTTTTCATAGACCACTTTACGCGGAACTCCCAGGCGTTTGGCTAACAGTTTTGCCAGATCGCTCAAGGAGCGGTCCTGTTCAGCTATGGCGGCTTGGATTGCTGTTTTAATATCAGCTTCCGCGGGTTCGGCTGGTATGGCACCGCTAATAATCAAGGTGCACTCGCCTTTAACTTGTTTACGCTGCTCAAGCTTGGCAACAATGCGCCCCAAGGTTCCCCGGATAAATTCTTCATGAATTTTAGTGAGTTCACGGGCCAACACTGCTGGGCGGTCACCAAAAGCCTCCTGAATTTCAATAAGAAATTCCTTCAACCGGTGGGGCGACTGGTAAAAAACCACAGCGTGGGGCAGGCTGGACAGGCTTTTGAGCTGGAGAAGGCGTTTGTTCTTTTTACGTACCGGAAAACCCACAAAAGTAAAGCTATCCGTGGGCAGCCCGGCGGCGGAAAGGGCCGCCACCGCAGCCGATGGACCTGGCAGCGGCACTACGGAAATGCTATTTTGTGCGGCCTTCTCTACCAGGCGATAGCCCGGATCCGATACGGTGGGCGTACCGGCGTCGGTCACCAGGGCGAGCTGCAAACCGGCTTCTAATTTTTTAATCAGTTCCGGGGTTCGCTGCTGCTCATTGTGCTCATGATACGAGATCAACGGTGTTTTCAGCGCATGGGCCGCCAGAAGTCGGCCGGTGTGGCGGGTATCTTCAGCGGCAATGAGATCCACCTGGGCCAGCACCTTAAGCGCTCGTAAGGTGATATCTTCCAGATTGCCGATGGGGGTGGCCACCACGTAGAGGCAGCCCGCTGTTTTTTCAACCGAAGGCGAGTTCAAAGGCATTGGCGATCACTTCGATTTTAGGATTATCCTCATGGGCTTGTACGGCCACTACATCAAAACGGGCCCTGTATTGCATGGCATGGTGCTTTTTCAAATATTCCAGCGCCACCATGGAGATTTGGCGTTTCTTGGCAGCGGTCACCGCCCCTTTGGGGTGGCCGTAGCGCAGGGATCGGCGTGTTTTAACCTCAATAAAGACTATCACCCCCTTGTGTTTTGCCACGATATCGATCTCGCCCAAACGGGTGCGATAGTTGCGTTCGATGATTTTATAACCCTTGCGGCGCAAATGTTCGGCGGCCAATGTTTCACCCAGGCGCCCCAATTGTTGTTTAGGGGCGGTCATGATCAACCATCCCGTATGTGGAGGAAATGCGCAAGTGTTCGCGCACGCCTCGGAAGCTGCGGCGATGTATGGGGCATGGTCCATGCCGGCGAATGGCGCCTTTGTGCGCTTTCGTGGGGTAGCCTTTATGGCGGTCAAAACCAAATTGGGGGTAGTCTTGGTGGTAGCGGTGCATGAGATGGTCCCGGCTTACTTTGGCAACGATGGAGGCGGCCGCAATGGAGATGCTGCGGGCATCGCCTTTGACAATGGGTTTCTGGGGCAGTGGGGCAGGGATGTCAAATTTGCCGTCGATGAGCACGAATTCCGGCCGGGGCGTCAGGTTTGCCACGGCAATGGCCATGGAGAGCCGGGAGGCCTGTAAAATGTTGATGCGATCGATTTCCAAAGGGTCCACGATACCGATCCCCACCGCGCGGGCCTCAGCATAGATGCGTGCGAACGATAGTTCGCGTTGGCGCGGTGTTAGTTTTTTGGAATCGGTAATGCGATTGGCATTAAAATGGTTGGGCAGGATAACGGCGGCGGATACAACCGGACCTGCCAGCGGACCCCGACCGGCTTCGTCCACGCCCGCGATGCAGGCAAAGCCTTGTGCATTCAGCTGCTTTTCAAAGGCCCAAAGATCGGCTTCCATCTGATGTGCGTGTCCGTTGGTTGCTGTTTGACCACCAATGGGACGGTCCTGAAACAATACACCCTAAAGCTGCAAATGTCGGAGGGCTTCAATACTCCCGGTAGTGAGACCTCTGTATTGCATTGACAAGATGCCGGTGTCCGATTTCGCTCCGGCGCTTGCAACTTTAGGGTAAACGCACTGGGTCTGCTAGTTCAAGCGTTTTTCACGGATACGGGCAGCTTTTCCCCGCAGTTTGCGCAGGTAGTAAATTTTTGCACGACGAACCCGTCCCCGGGTCACAATCTCCACTTGGTCGATGATGGGTGAATGCGTGGGAAAAACACGCTCAACGCCGACACCGTATGACACCTTGCGCACCGTAAAGCTGGCACCGATGCCGCCTTTGCGTTTTGAGATCACCACACCTTGGAACACCTGAATACGTTCCTTGTCACCTTCTCGAATCTTCACATGCACACGCACCGTGTCGCCCGGCAAAAAGTCGGGTAAATCAAGGCGCATCTGCTCTCTTTCCAGTTGTTTAATCACTTCCATGGTCTAAGTTCTCCCTTTATCGAGGTCGCTTCGCGCGATGGCTTTATCGGGCCGTAACTCCAATTTTTTCACGAAGCTGCCTATACTAAATTACAAAATAAATCAAATTCTAATTTGCCTGCCCGAGCATACGATCTAAAATAATGGATACCGCCGAGCGCACGGCAAGATGATTGTAGCCATGCATACCATCAATGGGCGCCAAACGGTAGTCCGCTTTGCTCACCAGCTCAGGCGCCAGTCCCCAGGCGGTGCCGAACACCAGCAACACCGGCCTATTTTCATGGGCCAATGATTTGAGCTGGGCGAAGCTTAGATCACTGTATGCCATCCGGGCGCTGGTGACCACGATCAGCGGTGTCTCACCCTCCCGCTGTTGAATATCGGCGACCACATCGGGTAGCGAGGGTTGCAACCGGATCAAGGCCAAGGCCGTTTGCCGATCCGGATTGTAGCGCGCGCCGGCGCCGCTGACCCAATGATCAACAATGCTCCGGACAAGCGCCTGCTGGTCTTCCAAAGGTGTGACCACGAAAAATCCGTCAATACCATAAGTTTTAGAAGCCCGCGCAATATCGTGCAGATCCAGTGCCGTAACTGCTGCAGCAATGGTCGCGCCGTTTTTATCCACCACCGGATGGTGAACCAGTGCCACCATTACCTTGGTTGCCAATGAGCGCTTGGATGTCACGCTGCCACCTTTTTAATAGCGCCACCTCTTGTGGGTTCAACGGCTTTTGCCGTAACAACTCAGGCCGTCGCACCAGGGTTCGCATTAGCGCATCAGCACAGCGCCACTGGCTAATTTTATCGTGGTGCCCTGAAAGCAGCACATCCGGTACGGGTTGGCCTTCAAATTCCGGTGGCCGGGTGTAATGCCCATGATCCAGCCGCAGGTCGCTGAACGAATCCTGTTCGGCGGAATCTTCATTGCCCAGCGCACCGGGCAGCAGCCGTGTTACCGCATCCATCACCGCCATGGCCGCCAGCTCCCCGCCGGTCAGCACAAAATCCCCGATGGAGAGCTCCAGGTCGACCCATTGCTCGGTCACCCGCTCGTCGACGCCCTCGTATCGGCCGCAGATCAGGATCATCTCCTTGCCACCGGCCAATTGCCTGGCCGTGGCTTGATCAAAACGCCGGCCCTGGGGCGCCAGTAGAACCGTTGGTGCGGTGGGGGCGATCTCTTTGGCCGCCCGGATAGCTGCCGTCAAAGGTTCGGGCTTCATAACCATGCCGCAACCGCCACCATAAGGCCGGTCATCGGTCACCCGGTGCCGTCCTTTGGCGTAGTCGCGTATGTTAATGGCCGTGGGCAGGATGATGCCCTCGGCGGCGGCCCGTCGCATAATGCCATTTTCCCAAAAAGCTTGCATCAATTCCGGGAAAATGGTGAGTGCGACGAATTTCATAACATTGCCATACCTGCCAAACGTAGCTATTACATCAGACCTTCCGGGATATCCACTTGCATTCGCTGCTCAGCGACATTTACGTCAAGGATGACCGATGTAATGGCCGGCAGCAATATTTCTTCAACAGGAAAACCTGCCGGTGTTTGCACAACGTACACATCGTTGGCGCCTGTGCGGATAATATGAGTCACCTGCCCTATGTATTCGCCGTCTGAGGCGTACACCGCCATACCGATGAGATCATCCCAATAATTGGTATCAGGGTCCAGCGCCGGCAGGCTGGCCTTGGGAATACATACGGTGCAACCCACCAGTGCTTCGGCCTGATTGCGGTTGTCGATCTCTTTCAACGCCAGGCGGACACCATTTTTATGAGGGCGGACCCATAGAATATTATGGGTCGTTTGGTGACCTGCGGTATCGATCAGGATGAGATCGTCATGCAGATGAAAACTATCGATGGACTCTGCATGGGAATAAACTTTAACAGCGCCTTTGATACCATGGGCGCTGGTGATCTTGCCCAATTGGATCAGATCGCTGGGTCTATTCGATGATTTCAAGGACCGTGCGTTTTTTTATTTTGGCCGATGCTGCACTTAAAATGGTCCGCATGGCACGAGCTGTGCGTCCCTGTTTGCCGATGATTTTACCCAAATCTTCTTTGGCGACCGTCAGTTCCAACACCGACGTCTGGTTGCCTACAACTTCATTGACTGAAACCTTTTCCGGGTAATCCACCAGCGCTTCCGCGATATATTTGATCAAGTCTTTCATAGCCGCCTCCTTGGCTTGATCGATGATGTACAGCTGTATTCGATTTATTGGGCTGGTTGGGCAGCGACACCCTCTTTGGTTAAGAGGCTTTTTACTGTGTCTGAAGGAACGGCGCCCTGTTGTAGCCAATACTGAATACGGTCGGCTTTGAGCGTAACCTCAGCCGGTTCCATCAACGGATTATACGTACCCACATTTTCCAGAAATCTGCCGTCGCGAGGGGCATCGTTGTCCGCTACCACAATGCGGTAGAAGGGCCGTTTTTTCGCGCCGTGTCGTGCCAATCTGATCTTTACTGACATTGCCTCATTCTCCTTTAAAAAGGCAGCATCCCGCGCCCCAGAGCGCGCATGCCCCCCTTGTTCAATTTTTTCATCATTTTCATAACCTGGGTATAGTTTTTGATTAGCTGGTTGACGTCTTGCACTTTGGTGCCGCTGCCTCGGGCGATGCGTCGCCGCCGGCTGCCGTTGATGATATTGTGCTGCCGGCGCTCTTGCGGCGTCATCGAGTTGATGATTGCCTCAATGCGCACCAATTGACTGTCGTCTACCTCAAAATTTTTCATCTGTTTCAGTTTGCCCATGCCCGGTATCATGCCCATCAAGTCGGACAGCGATCCCATTTTGCGTACCTGGGCCATCTGGTTTTTAAAGTCCTCCAGCGTAAATTGGTTTTTACGCAGTTTCTTCTCAAGCGCCTGGGCCTCTTGGGCATCGATATTTTCCTGGGCTTTCTCGATCATGGTGAGCACATCGCCCATACCCAGGATACGAGACGCCATGCGCTCCGGATGAAAAACTTCCAAATCCGTCAGTTTTTCACCCACACCGATAAATTTTATCGGTTTTTGGGTGATCGATTTGATGGAAAGGGCGGCCCCGCCACGGGCATCACCATCCATTTTGGTGAGCACCACCCCACCAATTTCCAATGCTTCATTAAACGCTTTGGCCATATTCACGGCATCTTGGCCGGTCATGGCATCGGCTACCAGCAAAATATCCGCCGGTTGCACAGCCGCTTTTATATTTTGCAGCTCGCGCATCAGCGTATCATCAATATGCAGCCGACCGGCGGTGTCCATCAGGACCACGTCGCAGCCCGCTTTTTGGGCGGCCACACGCGCCTGTTGGCAGATGGTCACCGGGTCCATGGATGTGGTGGCATCAAACACCGGCACATCCAGCTGCTTGCCCAGCGTTTGAAGCTGGTCAATGGCTGCTGGTCTATAGACGTCCGCTGGGACCAAATAAGGTTTGCGACCTTGCTTGCGCAAGTGGATGGCCAACTTGCCGCTGGTGGTGGTTTTGCCTGATCCTTGCAGGCCCACCATCATTAGTGCCACCGGATGGGTACCCGTCAAATTCAGATCGCTGTGCCGACCGCCCATCAGCCGGGTCAGCTCTTCGTTTACGATTTTGACGACCTGCTGGCCCGGGGTCAGGCTGGCCATCACTTCCTGGCCTAAAGCACGCGCCTTGATATCGGCAACAAATTGTTTGACCACCTTAAAATGGACGTCCGCCTCCAATAGCGCCATACGCACTTCGCGCATCCCTTCGGAAATGTTTTTTTCCGAGAGGGTGCCGTGGCCCTTAAGTCGCTTAAATACTGCGTCTAATTTACCGCTCAGGCTGTCAAACATCTCTTGCTGGCTCCATCAATAAAACCTTGAAATTAAACTGATATAAATGATATGTCAAGCAAAACAAAACGGCAACCATTAAAGTTGCCGTTTTTCCGCCCGGTGATCAATGGGCGCAGCTATATCACCATTTAAATCATGGGGCAATCCTTTAATATTATACAAAAAGGTTTTAAATATCTTGAACCCGAAACAGGGCCTTGGGCCATCAACATTGATCATCGTATTTTGAATCCTGAAACAAAACACCTGCCGGATATAAAATCACTCAGCCGTGAAGCGCTGATCGATTGGTTAAAGGCGCAGAATATGCGCCCATTTCGGGCCGATCAGATTCTAAAGTGGCTTTACGTGCGTCTGGCGGACAGCTTTGACCAAATGACCGATCTAAGCAAAAGCGTTCGCAACCTGCTTGGTCATCAATTTGCCATTGGTCGGCTTGTCATTGACCAGGTGCTGACCGCCAAAGACGGCACCCGCAAGTTTTTATTCCAGCTCCAGGATGGCCAGACCGTGGAGAGTGTGCTGATTCCCGAGCGCAATCACTTTACTTTGTGTGTTTCCAGTCAAGTGGGTTGCGCCCAGGGGTGCCGGTTTTGCCTCACGGGTCAGTCTGGACTGGTGCGTAACCTTACCAGCGCAGAAATTGTGGGCCAGGTCTGGGAGATTCGCAAGCAGCTCTCCGATCCCGGCCAATTGACCAACCTGGTCTTTATGGGCATGGGCGAGCCTTTGGCCAACTATAAGCACCTGGTCCAAGCCATCGAATCCTTAACCAACAGCGATTGGGGCATGAAGTTCGCCACCCGTCGGGTGACGGTTTCCACGGCAGGCGTTGTGCCGCGAATTTTGGATTTGGGACGCGACACCAGCGTCAATCTGGCCATTTCCTTAAATGCAGCGGATGACGCAGCACGCGATCCCTTGATGCCCATTAACCGGAAATACCCAATCGCCGAGCTCATCGATGCATGCCGGCGCTTTCCTCTGAAGACAAATCGCAAAATTACATTTGAGTATATTCTGTTCAAAGATCTCAACGACTCCACGGCCCACGCCCGAAAACTGACCAAACTGCTGGCCCCGGTCAAGGCTAAAATCAACCTGATTCCTTTCAATCCTTTTCCGGGAAGTATTTACCAGCGCCCCAGCGAAGCAAGTGTCCAGGCCTTCCAGGCCCAACTTATCCAAAAACATTACACCAGCATGGTGCGCTACAGCAAAGGCATGGATATCATGGCCGCCTGCGGCCAGCTGCGGGCTGGGCTCGGGCAAAAATAGATCCGCACTTTATGCATCCCGGCTTCAGGTCATCTTCGGCCGCTTCTCAATCGCGCAATCCTTGAAATAGCACATTTATCTATGTTTTTTTTGTGCCCGTAAATGCTGTGCCAATACCCAACGCGATAAACAAAGCGCCAGTAAACCATTTGCTTGTATGTTGCACTTGCACTCGGTTGTTTAGCCATTTGCCAACGGTGCCTCCGGCCAAACCAACACCGAGATCAATAGGTAGGGTCACCATAACCATCAAAACGCCGAGAAAAATAAGTTGCAGTGAGATGTGGCCCACAGACGGATCAACGAATTGAGGTAAAAAAGCCAGGAAAAAGAGAATAACTTTGGGATTGAGCAAATTCGTTATCAATCCTTGAAAATAAATTTGTCTCAATCTTGAAAAGTCAGCACTGTTCAGCGCCAGCGTTTCGGCCCTGCCGGCCATCGTTTTTAAACCGAGATAAATCAGGTAAGCGGCACCTGCATATTTAATGATACTGAGTGCAGCGGCAGATGCGGCGATGAGCGCTGAAAGCCCTAAAGCCGCAGCAAGGGTATGAACAAGCACCCCTGTATGCACCCCCAATGCCGAAACAATGCCGGCACTGCGTCCCTGAGCCATTGAGCGGGTGGCAATGAAGAGCATATCCGGTCCTGGCGTCAGCGCAAGAATGATCGATGCCAGCGAGAAAAAGCCGATGGTCGCCAAACTTAACATATCCTACCTGCATTCGTTTTGAAAACAGCGCGAAATGCGATGCTGTAAATCGGTAACCACCATCCCGGGATACAACCACCGATTTTATGGATGGCGCGCTTAATTCCTGGTAGCTTTCACATAAAAGGCATAGGCTTGCTTGCCGCTGCCTTTTTCCCATACGCCTTTGATGATTCCGTCTTTCATCAACCCGTGGAAGGTATAACCAATAATGCCGACGTCACTATGCCCAACCAGCTCAAAGTTACCCGCCATATCAGATTTTGCAATAATATCATATTTCTTTTTTGGATTTTGATTAAACCAATACCAGCCCTTCTTGGAAGCGCCGGCATATCGTATGGTCATTGTCACTGGATGCGTCAATTCGAAATGAGTTGGTTCGCCGATCCAGCCCTTGTATTGCACCGTGTGCAGGACTTTATAATAAAAATCTTTCTGGATCGCCTGGTGTCGATTTGCAGCTTGGACGCATTCGATGGTGAGCTGATTCAGATCGACGTTTTCTTCAGCCAATGCAACTGAAAATAAAAATCCGGAAATTAGGATGACTAAAATCTTTATGTGGGTCATCGTCTATCTGCTCCTGATAATTATGAACGGTAATTATGCGGTTTTCCGCTTATTTTACATGCTTGAGTAATTATTATCTATTTTTAATGCAACAGCACCACGGCCCACCGGCGATTTAAGGAAACCTGCTGGTCTTGCGCTTTTAAGATAACCGCGTTCGGTTTTTCCCAATACGTATCATAATTAAGAGCTGTTTTGACCGATTAAATGAATATTAATACAGGAAATAGATGATATTAGCATGCGAATTAACCGAGTTTCAGCTAAATCAAAATTTATTGAAAACCGGTGTCTTTTAAGGCAAAATATAGTGACCGGTGCTAAGCAAATTGTACGTTCTTTCGTTTGAGGGGAGAAAAGGTCACGGCAAGCAGGTGATTCATCATCTCGAAGAAATTTGCAGAACGCGCAGTGTGCCAAAAATTAGATTGACTGTTTATCGAAAAAACAACAGTGTAATTGAAGTTTATAAAAATCTTTATTTTGAGATAGCTTGTAGCGTTCTTGGCAGTGGTATGATTATCAGCGATTATGAAATGGAAAAACTGCCTGGCACGTGGCTTCACCAAGGGCCGCGCATATCGCACGGCTTGTCAGTCGCAGCGTTGGGTTTGCCCATGGAGAAGCAATAAAATGTGGCCTTCAAAAAAATTATCGGAAATAATTTCCGATGATGTTACACTCAATCTCGTCGAACCGAATATTTATTCTGTCTATTTATTAGGAGATAGGCTCGCCGCCTATGACAAGTTTGGAGCAGCAACTATTTATGATGTTGTCGCATGCAATCATTATTACAATTGGTTGATGTGGGGATATTCCACAAAAGATTATGCCACCTTCTGTAAAGAAGCCTTTGCTGCATCTTCTGATGGTTGGGTTTTGGATCTTGCTTGCGGTTCTTTGGCATTTACTTCTGGAATTTATGCAAATTGTACAAATCGTCCTATAGTATTTCTTGATCAATCACTAAAGTTGTTACGGAAAGGCAAATCGCGGATTGAAAAGCTTAGGGGGAACATACCTGAAAACATATTCTTTTTGCACGCAGATGCGCTTCAATTGCCTTTCAAGGCAAAAATTTTTCATACCGTCATATCGTTAAACCTTCTACACTGTTTTGATAATGTGAAAACGGTGCTTAGCGAAATACAACGTGTGTTAAAAGAGGGTGGAAATTCTGCAATAACGACGTTGGTACAGAGCAGCCGTTGGAGCACACGTTATTTAAACATGCTTGCCGGATCAGGAGCGCTCATTTCGCGAAGCGCAGATGAACTCCTATCCGTATTCAATGAAATGGGAATTCAGGCAACACATAGGCTTATTGGGAACTTGGCATTTATTACCTGTGGATGATTGAGTTCCAAAAAACCATATCTTCTACTCAAAAACCAGGGATTCAATATGACAAATCGATCGAAATCTGCAAAGAAAATACTTGGTATCGCATTGGTGGTTATCGGCGTTGGATTGGCCTTATGGGGGTATCAAATTTCAGGCTCCATAGGCTCGCAAATTTCACATGCTATTACAGGGGCGCATTCGGATAAAGTAATGATGCTCTATATCGGAGGCGCGGTTTCTTTTGTTGTGGGCGCATATCTTTGTTTAAAATGATATCCAAAGAAAATGAAACCAATTGCCCCCTTTGCAGAAGCAGGAAATGCGAGATCTTTTTTGAGGATACCCACAGGAAATATTTGCGCTGTTTGCATTGCATGCTGGTTTTTGTTCCCAAACGAAATTGGTTGAGCTCCGAAGATGAGAAGGCCATATATGATCTGCATGAAAACAATTCACAGGACCGGGGCTATCGTCAATTTTTATCAAGATTGAGTGTGCCGCTGTTGGAGCGGTTGGACCCAAAACAAAGAGGTTTGGACTTTGGTTGCGGACCGGGCCCGGCTTTGTCGACATTGCTGCAGGCCCAAGGCCATAAGGTGGATCTATACGATCCGTTTTATTACGACGATCCTTCGGTATTTGATAAAACTTACGATTTTATTTGCGCCACTGAGGTGGTGGAGCATCTGCGTTATCCCCAAAAGGTGTTCTCTGATCTATTTGGGATGTTGAAGCCGGGCGGTTGGCTGGGTATCATGACCAAACTGGTCCTCGACCATCGCGCTTTCCTTCAATGGCACTATATCCGGGATCTGACGCATGTTTGCTTTTTCAGCCGGGCCACCTTTGACTATGTCGCACAGCGTTTTAATGCGGATATTCAATTCATAGCAAAGGATGTAATTTTACTCAACAAGAAGTAGTAGCGAACCCAAAAAAGGACGTCTGGGTCGGTGCCAAGATTGGCTATCCCGGAAAAATATATAGGACCAAGCTAACCCGAAATCTGCGTATTCGCCTTGTTTGTCAGACTGAATTTTGCAGGCTTGTTTGGGCAATCAAGTTGTTCCAGGTATGCAAAGCATATAGCAGGGGTGTGTGGTCTTTGAGCCCATCGGGCAGTGTGGCAGTCAAGTCTTGCTTCAGATTTTTCACGTTTTCAGCGAGGCATTGGATGTGGCCGTGGATTTCATCTTTCCACCGTTGCCAGCGGTCCATTTGGTTATGCAAAAAACCATGGCTATCAAAGTAACGTTGTTCGCCTTGGTCCACATAGGGGAAGAGCGGCAGGTGGGGTACCACGTCGTTGTTATTGGCAAAGCAAAATAGCGATGTGGGATGGTGGGCGACAAAGTCGCGGTTGCCTACCCGTGGGGCCCCGAAGGTGTAGATGCCGTTGATCGCGCTGAAACGGCTGGCCGTCAATACAGCCAAAGCGCCTCCCAAACTGTGGCCGGTGAGCCATAGGGTGCATTGTTGGCGTGCAAGTTCTTTCAGATGGGCATGCAGCTCCTCCCATACTTCGTCAAGCGCCTGGTGAAAACCGCGATGGCTTTTTCCGCCGCCCGGGGCATTCACACGTCGGATATCGATATCCACACCAAGATCGGCAATGAAATCGGCCATTGCCCCGGGCCCCTGATCGATTTTGCACTGCGTGCCGCGGAAGGCCACAATGGCCAACCGGCGTTGGGTCGCCACGTAGCACTGGGTGGAGCGGCCGCTTAAAAACAGTATCTTATCAAAGCCGGCTTTTTGAAAGCGTGGCTCAGCAAAATCAGGTTCCGCATAGGAGAGCAGTGCCGCCTCAGACAGCCACCAGGCGTTGATCAGGCTGAATTGGCGGGTGGCGGTTTGAAACGGAAAGCAGGTTTGGTTTTGAAAATAGACATGGTTTAAGAAGGGTGGGGCCATATTTTGCCAGGTGATCAACGGTATGGGTTTGGGGTCCAAACCATGGGCCATGTCGCCTCCGATCGGTGAATTTGATGTGATCCCCATGCGGCACCATCGGTTTTATTTTATTAAAAATCGTTTGGCTTCATGGGGCAGGATGGGCAAGACGTTGATATTGCTTACCTTGCCGGCGGCAGCCACCTGGATGGTGACCGAGGCGTCTTCCGGAGCCTTGCTGTATCCGGCGCAGATGGAGCCCGCCAGAAATTGAATCTCTTTAGGACCGCCACCGGGAATGGCCACAGTGGGGCCCGGGTAACCCTTGACCCGTATAAGGGTATCTTTTTCGGGGTCCACGTGGTGCAGGATGCTCTCGTTGTCCTGTTTGGTACGGCCTACGATAATTTTGGTTTCGGGGTTGAGGCGCATGTGGCGGCCGAATTTGAGCAGGTGCAGTGCCTTCGGGTCCAATTTCACCTTATGGTCGAGCAGATCCCTTAGCCGCGACGAATAGCCTGGGTCGGTGAGCAAACACCCGCCGGCCGGCGAAGGGTAATCATTGATACCGAATTTTTTGGCCAACGCCATTTGGGGTTTGCGTGAGCGACCGTTGAAATCCAGCAGTTGCGTACGGTCCACTTGGCCGCCCAACTCCATGGGGGTTTCCGGCAGGCGCTGTGCGCTCAAAGGCCGCAAAATTCGGTCGCCCATGCCGGAGTGTTTGGCCACGTAGTGAAGTGCATTGGCGTTCTGCGAAAAGGGCCGTTGGCCCACCACCTCGCCGCTGAACAGGAAATCAAACCTGTTGGCCTGCACCATTTCACCGGCTTTGCTGAACATCAAGGCATGGCAGTCCATGCACGGATTCATGTTTTTGCCATAGCCCGCCGGGGGATCGATGAGCATTGCCAAATAATCCTTGGTGATATCCTGCACGTGCAGGTCAATACCGGTCTGATCGGCTGCTTTGCGTGCTTTGTCTGCTGAAAAAAATGGGGTTTCAAAGCAAACCCACTCCACATGAATGCCCTGGTGGCGAAGCACGAGACCTGATAGGATGCTGTCTAATCCTCCGGAGCAGATACCCAGGGCGCGCACAGTTTTGGATGGTCGATCAGTCATTGTTCTCCATCATTCAAGTTGTTTTAGAGAGAATACTTAAAAAACAATGGCTTGTCTGTCAAGGTGCCAATGAGCGGCAAGTGCGCCACCGGAAACCAAATACCGCATGCGGTCGGCAAACCGTCCGGTCTGCCCGGCTTTGCCATCAGGGTGCTGCCATGTTTACTAAATCTCAATTTCGTGCTATCGCTGGCAACGTTTAACGGGGTTATATTTTACCAACAAGCGTATCAACCCAATAGGAAACCCAAATCATGACAGAGCGTGAATCCATTGAATTTGATGTCCTTATTGTGGGTGGCGGACCGGCGGGTTTGGCCAGCGCCATTCGATTGATGCAACTGGCCCAGGAGAACAATCAGGAACTGGAAGTTGCTCTGATTGATAAGGGCGCACAGATCGGAGCGCATGCCATCAGCGGCGCCATTGTTAAGCCCCAAGCGCTGACTGAGTTGATACCCGACCATATGGACAAGGGATGCCCGGTGGAGACCGTTGTGCGCGGCGACGAGTTTTATTACCTGACCGCCAACAAGGCCATTGCTGTACCCCTGACGCCGCGCTATATGCATAATACCGGTTGCTATGTCATGAGTGCATCCAAGCTGAGCCGCTGGCTGGGCCGGATCGCCGAAGATATGGGTGTTAATATCTTTCCCGGTTTTGCCGGTAAAGAGGTGCTGTTCGCGCAAGACGGCAAAACGATCATTGGTGTACGTACCGGCGATAAGGGGCTGGAAAAAGACGGCTCTCAAAAATCCAATTTTGAATCGGGCATCGACCTGCTGGCCAAAGCGACACTTTTTGCTGAAGGCGCCCGCGGCAGCCTGGTCCAGTCCATGGCCGGCCCGCTGGAGCTCTATGACGGCAAGCAGCCGGATGTATATGAAACCGGCATCAAGGAAGTGATCCAGCTTCCCGAAGGCGATACCTACTTCAAAACCAGCCGGGGCAATGATATTCATTGCATGGGCTACCCCTTGGGCCTGGGTACGCCTGGTGGTGGTTTTATCTACGAGATGGGCGACAATCGGCTGAGCATCGGTTACCTTACCGCCCTTTGCTATGATGATCCAGCGCTGGATCCTTACGACATGTTTATCAAGTTTAAGCGCCATCCAGCCATTGCAGCCATCATTAAAGGCGGCAAAGTTGTCGAACAAGGTGCCCGCACAGTACCCACAGGTGGCTATTACACCATGCCCAAGTTGGCTGTCGATGGCGGCTTGTTCATTGGCGCGTGCGCCCAATTGCATAACACGCCGGCCCTCAAGGGCATCCACATCGCTCTTAAGTCGGGCAAATTGGCCGCAGAATCGGTGATACAGGCATTGGCCAAAGAAGATCTGAGTGCTGCCGGCCTGCAATCCTATCCAGCGGCCCTGGAACAGAGCTGGATCAAAAAAGAGATGTGGGAAGGGCGAAATTGCGCCCAGGCGCTGGCCAAAAAAGGACTATCCAAGCTGGTGCATCTGGGTGCCCAATACGTGACCGGCGGCCGTGGGTTCGTCGATCCCATGCCCTTGGAAAAGGATGCCGAAACCCTTAAGTCCCAGATACCGGCAAAAACGACATCAGAGGCCAAAGAGAAATACGATGGCGAGCTTTACATCGACAAACTCACCGGCGTTTATCTGTCTAAAACCCTTCACCGCGAAGATCAACCTTCCCATCTGATCATTCATGATACACAGGTGTGCAGCGAAACGTGTTACCCGCAATACGGTGCACCCTGTACCATTTTTTGCCCAGGCGAGGTCTACGAACTGGAGTTGGATCAAGCCACCGGCAAGGCGCATATCAAGCTCAATCCCTCCAATTGCTTTCACTGCAAAACATGTGACGTCAAAGATCCATTTGGCAATATCACCTGGACGTGCCCCGAAGGGGGTGAAGGGCCCGGTTATTCCACAGTGTAAAAATTATCTCAAAAAAAGTCTTTGGGTTTCAACCGGCTTATTTGTAAGCACACCAAGTATTGGACGACTGTCTCAGCATGAAAGCGTCAACCCAAAAAAAATGGGTCCCCATGGTGGGCGTTTTGGTCGCCATCATCGGTAGCTTTGCCGCTTTGATGTACCTGAGTATTAGTTCGTTTTCGACGGATCAAGGCCCAGCAGCCCCGGCTTTAAATCTTAACCAACCGGATGAGGTCCGACATGGCAGCGCATCCATCCCCTTGGCGAAAATGGCTGAGCCGGCGCTCAGTCCTTTGGGCAACTCTAAAATAATATTGCGCCTGAACCGTCGGACCCGAGTCGGCAAGGCGCTGATGACCTATCGGGGCTTGGAAGGACAATCCACATTCAGGCTTGATGTCATTGTTCCGGAACTCGATGCCGAGACCACCTATTCGCGAAAGATGCGCATTGCTGAAGCACGTCGGGGTTTTCAGGCGGGTGGCCAACACTTTGAATTGCTTTCGGCCGGGAAATCAAAAATCCGACTTTTATACCAGGCCCCACCGCCATAGTCCTTTGCGCAGATGCACGGATGAAAAGCCTATTCTATCTTTTGCTAATCCTGCGGTATTTCGGGCGTACCAATGCCAAAGCGCTGTATTTTGCGTCGCAAGGTGTTTTTGTCAATGCCCAAATCCCGCGCCGTGGCCATGCGTTTCCATCGATTGCGGTGCAAGGCCTGCACCACCGCCATTTTTTCGATCTCTTTGAGGGTCAGTCCGCTGGGCACCTGGGCGCTGATATCGGCAGGTTGAATTCTCTCTGGCAGATGATAAATGTGGATCATGTCCTCGGCGCACAGCACAAATGCATGCTCAAAGGCATTTTCCAACTCGCGGATATTACCTGGCCAATCATACAGCATCAGGGCTGTGATGGCGCTGTGGGTCAGCCCTAAAATATGACGGTTTTGGGTGCGATTAAAGTGCTCGATAAAATGTTCGGCCAGCAGGGGAATATCTTCTTTGCGTTCGCTCAGTGGGGGCAGCGAAATTTTCATGATGTTGATGCGGTAATAAAGGTCCTCACGAAAAAGATTGTCTTTGACGCGCTGTTCCAGATTGCGGTGGGTGGCGGCGATCACCCGTGCATTGGTTTGCACCGACTGCGTAGCGCCTAAAGGTTCGTAGGTGCGCTCCTGCAACACCCGCAACAGCCGCACCTGAACGGAAGGAGAGATATCGCCGATCTCGTCAAGAAAAATGGTGCCGTTGTGCGCCATGGCAAAACGTCCGGCCTTATCCTTTTTGGCATCGGTAAAGGCACCAGCCTTATAGCCAAAAAGTTCCGATTCGATCAGTGTATCGGGCAATGCACCGCAACTCACAGCCACAAAAGGGCCTTTGTTTCGTCCACTATGATTGTGGATGGCCCGTGCAAGAAACTCTTTGCCGGTGCCGGTAGCCCCACCGAGGAGTACCGTTGTGTCACTGGCGGCAATCTGCGGCAAAATTGAGAAGTAGTGCAGCATTTTTTTGTTTTTGCTGACGATATCTTCGAAGGAGTGCTCCTTGAGATAGGTTTTTTTCAATTCACTGATGGTCGAAAGGTCGCGAAACATTTCGACGCCCCCGATAATGGTGCCGTCCGAGGCCCTCAGCACAGCCGTATTTACGCTGATGGGTATCTTTTTGCCATCCGCCCGTACGATAACGACCGGCATGTTGGAGAGCGGATTGCCGGTGCGCATGGTCTTTCTCAAGATACAACCATTGTCGCAAATGTTGGTTTGAAATATTTCCGAGCAGCGGCGACCGATGGCTTCTTTGCGTGGGAATCCGGTGATTCTTTCCGCTGACCGGTTGAAAGACATGATCTTCCACTCCTGATTAACGGTAAAAACCCCCTCTTCAATGCTTTCCAGGATAACATGATAATTTTGTAGAATCGATTGCATCGTTTGGCTCCGAAAATATCTGATCCTCTTTTTCAACCCACCCGCCAACCTTGAGCGATGTTGCCATGCGATCATTTGGTAAATGGGTGCAATTTGTTCCGTCGGACTATAGCACATCGGTGCGTTTTGTCGCCAATAAAAAAATCGCCGGCTTTTTGGGCCGGCCTTCTATATATAAAAAAACAGATAAATACAGATATTTAAAAAATATTAACCCAAATGTAACTTTGCTGGCATTAACCTTGCTCAATCTGTTCGTATCCAGCCAAGCACGATGGTGCCCATGACCACCACAAGGAGGTGTAAGTTATGTTTAAAAAGATCCTATTTGCCACCACCGCATCGCCAACATGCGATGATGCCGCCAAGATCGCATTTGATCTGGCCAAAAAGTATGAATCGACCCTCTACACCTTCCATGTTTTCGGTATTCCCAGCCGCGGCGCCAGCCCCTTTATCACCGATATCCGTACCGGCGAGGAGACGACCTATGATGATGATTATACGGCATGGGTCGCCGAAGAGATGAAAAACACTTATGCAGAGCAGATGCGAGACGTCCACGAATGCCAAATCGATTGCACGGTGGGTGCCCCGGCCACGGAGATCTTACGCAAAGCGCGCAAGGAAGATGTCGACCTGATCGTCATGGGGGCCCATACGCGCCAGGAAGATGTGGGTATGACACGTTATCGCCACATCGTCGGCAGCACCATGCAGAAGGTGGCCCGCTCCGCCCGCTGCCCGGTGTTGATTGTCAGCCGCCCTTGCAACACGTGCTTCTGGTATTTCAGCAACATTCTTTTTGGCGCTGATTTTTCCAAGGCCTCCCGGTCGGCTTTTCAATTTGCCTACCACACGGCCAAGGCCATCGGCTGCAAGCTCTACCTGTTTCATGCCATCGATATTACCAACATGCGTTTTGGTGAGACACCGGATCAGGAAGAGATCGAAAAAAGTGTTAAAGCGGCGCGCGAGAAGATGGAATCCATGTATATCTCCCAGATGAAGGACTACGACAATTATGAAATCGAAATTTGGGAAGGCATTCCCCATGTGGAGATCCTCAAGTATGCCCGGGACAAGAGTGCCGATCTAATTATCATGTCACACCATACCCGCGAGATTGATCCTGAAAAAGCCCTGCTGGGCAGCACGGTTGAACAAGTGGTGCTGCGCTCCGCCTGCCCTGTGGCCAGTGTCAATCGACCGGACAAGGTGGATGGTGCTTTTGACCGGCACAGCAAGGCCTATAAGGAAAAAATGGAGGCGATTGATGACTAGAACACGAGATTGGGATTGGGAGACACCTGAAAAGCAGATTCCCTTCGGCGACTGGGGGAAAAGTTTTGTTTGGGTCGAAGAGCCTTATGTGAGCTTTGACGGTGAAAAGATCGCCGCCATCGTTCGATTGGAGGATGAAGCCTTTGGCGTATGCGTCAACGGTCAAAGGTGGGATGCATCGTTTGAGAAATTATGGCACTTGCGGTTTTCACCGGATGGCCGTTTGATGGCCCTGGCTTGCCAGGACATGTTATGGAGCGCAGTGCTGGATGGACAGATGTGGTCCAATCAATTCGATTATGCCTGGTTGCCCCGGTTTAGCAGGGACGGCACTCATTTGGCCTTGGCTTACCAGGTGGAGATGCAATACGGTTTAGCTTTGGACGATTCGCCCTGGGATAAAACATACCCGAATCTTAACAGCATGACCTTTGCGCCTGACGGCACCCATACGGCTGCCGTGGTGCAGACCCGGGGGATTGATGAAGCCGCTATATTCGATTTCGCCAAAGGGGTGTTTACGGTTTCTGTGGATGGCCGGCCCTGGGACATCGAATTTATGAATGTGTGGGGCCCTGCGTTTAGTCAGGACGGCAAACGCGTGGCCGCCGAAGCCCGCTTGAACCGTTACGATTATACCATTGTGGAAGACGGGCGTCCTTGGGAATCAATCTACAGCGCCATATGGGAGCCTGTTTTTCATCCGGTCACCCATGATGTGACGGCACCGGTAAAAATGAGCGATGGTTGGACCCTGGCGGCTGCTCAAAAACCCATTTGGCGCAACCGCTATGGTCAGTGCTGGCACCATCAATATAGCCCTGACGGGCAAAAGATTGCGGCTATCGTGTCACCGAGTTTCGGTAAGTGGTCCGTGGCCGTTGATGATCGTACCTGGCAGCTGCGTGCCGGCGATATGCTGACCGACTTGACGTTTAGCCCCCAAAGTGCCCGTGTGGCTGTGGCAGCCAAGGACAAGGGAAAATGGACGCTGGTGGTTGATGATGCCGGTTGGAAAAATCGTTTCGAAAGATTGTGGCCACCCGTATTTAGTCCGGACGGGCGCCATGTGGCGGTCAAGGCAGATATGGGGGACCATTTCGCTTTGGCGATCGATGACCGGATTTGGGGTCATCGCTTCGAGCATTTGTGGGACCCCATCTTCAGTCCGGATGGAGAGAAGATGTTGGTGCGATCAGTTGAAGAGGGGATTTACTATCGTCGCATTTTACCTGTGTCCCAACTGCTGCAATAGGAGAAAAACCATGCACAGTCTCTATCAGATACTCAGTGGCCCATTGCTTTGGCTTACTTTTATTCTTTTTGTCGGCGGCAGCCTATACCGCCTGGGACAGCTCTTCTTGCTTGTCCGGAAAAAAGAGCGATTTATGCTCAGCTATTGGAATTTAAATCACAGCCTGCGATCTCTATTGCGATGGTCGACGCCGTTTGCCACCACCAGTATGCGCTTAAATCCGGTGATGACTGCCGTGACATTTACATTTCATATCAGCCTGTTGTTGGTTCCGCTGTTCCTAAGCTCTCATATCGTTTTATGGGAAGAGTCATGGAACGTGCAGTGGTGGGCGCTACCGGAGGGCGTGGCAGAGATTATGAGCCTTGCGGTTGTCGCGGCCAGCGTGTTTTTTCTGGTACGCCGCTTGATCCGCAAGGAGGTTCGCTACCTGACCTCGGCTTCCGATTTTGTTCTATTGGCAATTGTGGCGGCACCCTTTGTCACCGGTCTGTACTGCCTGTACCAGTGGCCTGGCTACGCCATTGCCAATCTTGTGCATATTTTCTCAGGCGAGGTGATGCTGGTGGCCATACCTTTTACCCGACTGAGTCATATGTTTTTGGCCGTTTTTTCCCGAACCTACACGGGCAGCGAATTCGGCGCTGTGCGCCATGCGCGGGATTGGTAGACTGGAAGGACCATTGCAATGGCATTTGCTCTAAAATAAGGAGGCGACCATGGCTGCTGAACCGGCCCAGAAACAAGAGGAAAAAAAAGAAATCCCCCAGGCTTCACCTGAACCGGTGGTGGACCAGGGTGTCGATCAGGGAATTGCCCGATTGACAGACGATCAAATAGAAAAAACCATCAACCAGGTACTGACCCAAGAGGCCGGCGCGCGGCTAAAAGCCTATGTCTCAACTTGCGCGCACTGCGGTGTGTGCTCGGATGCTTGTCATTTTTATCTGTCGCGCGACAAGGATCCGGCCCTTTCACCTGCCGGCAAAGTGAAGCAGACGGTGTGGAAGATGCTCAAACGCAAAGGTCGTATTGCGCCGTCCGAGATCAAACGCATGGTGGAGATCGCGCATACCGAGTGCAATTTGTGCAAACGCTGTACCATGTATTGTCCTTTTGGCATCGATATCGCTTACCTGATGCTGCTGGTCAGACGGATTATGCACAAACTGGCGGTGACGCCGCTTTACATCCAGGATACGGTCAACAGCCATTCGGCGACCTCCAACCAGATGTGGGTCAAAGAAGACGAGTGGATCGATACCTTGCAATGGCAGGAAGAAGACGCCCGTGATGAGATCCCGGATCTGAGAATTCCGGTAGAAAAAGAAGGTGCCGATATCATGTACTCGGTGATCGCACCCGAACCCAAGTTTCAGGCGGAACTGATTTACCAGGCGGGTGTCATTTTCCACACGGCTGGGTTGAACTGGACCATGCCGGCCACGCCTGGATGGGACAACAGTGATATGGCCATGTTTACCGGTGACAATGAAATTATGGCGCGCGTGAAACGCACCCATTTTGATACGGCCGCGCGCCTGCGGGTGAAAAAAATCGTTATGGGCGAGTGCGGCCATGCCTTTCGCTCGGTATACGATGTGGGCAACCGCGTGCTGGGATGGCGCATGCCCCCTATCGAAGTGCAACACGCCATTGATTTTTACTACCAACTGCTGAAAGAGGGGCGTATCAAAATCGCTAAAAAGTTCCAGCCCAGCGTAACTTTGCACGACCCCTGCAATGTGGTGCGCGGTCGCGGCCTGCATGAGAAGGCGCGCTATGTCATCAATGCCACTTGCGAAAATTTTATTGAGATGCATCCCAATCGGGAGCTCAATTATTGTTGTGCC
>JBNLFN010000009.1:0-4762 GCA_050305555.1 Desulfobacteraceae bacterium
GCAACCTGGTAGCCCTGCTGCCGCAAGTAGTCCCGAATCAATACGGACAGGCGCTTATCATCCTCCACAACTAAAATTCGCTGATTCTCCTGCAATGCCTCGCCTTTATTGCCAATACATGGTTTCAATGCATTAACCTACAATGTATAATTGAATCGAGAAACCTTAACAATCCAATGCTAAAAGAGGTAGCGTATTCCCTATTCAAACAGTGTCTCGGGGATCTTGCGAAATTTTAGCATCAGATATGGTGATCCACCTCCAGCAAAAAAGAATTCCCTTAATATCCAGGTAAATCACTCCAGCGAAAATATCTGTGTAAAATCTGTGTATAATTGTAACCAAATGTAACCTGATCAAAATAACAACGAATTAATTTGATATCAGATAGTCACCATAGGCCCAAATAAGAAGAACCGCAAAGCGTCCTGCCGCCTGCCCTGCCATGATAACCGAATTGTTTCGACTTTTTCAATAGAATAGGCAGGATTTATTCCTGCTTAAGGCTTAAGAGCGCGTCTATAAAATATTTTCTGTTTAATCCTAATTCATTTAAATTCTTTGACCGGTTACATTGTGTTACAAATTTTCACAATAAACGAATAGATTTAATCAACGCAAAGTATATAATCTTTACATCAACATGATGTATACCATTAACTTTTATTGGGAGTAGAATAGTATGAAGACTTTTAAACATAATCGTTGTTGCACCATGGCTATTCTTTTTATTAGCGCGACGATAACCTTGAACGCGTGTTCAGGACGCAAGGTGCTGACGCAACCGACGGAACCCGGAAACGTCCGCCATTTTAGTGAATTAAAGGGGTGGGATGAAACAAAAAGCTTGAACAATTATGTGGCCTATGTCGAGAAAGGCGATATCATTCCACTGGCCATTTTCATGGATACGGATTTCATGGAATTCAAACAGAACCAGATTGAACTGGTTGCCAAGAAAAAGATCTACTTTAGGGTTAAAATGCCTGATAATCTTTCCAAAGAAGAGTTGGCGAAGCTCAATAAAATAACCGCACAAGGTGTTTCTGAGTGGAGCTCTGACCAAAAGAGAGCCTTTTTCAGAAATTATATACTTTATGTGAGTACGGATGCCATTCATTGGGCGCCGCTTTATGGCAAAAATGCGCTTAAAGAAGTACTTGGATATAAGAAGGGAATGGTATCTTTTGGGATGAAGGTGAGCACCATCGATGGTTTGGGAGCTGTTTTGAACATAAAAACAGAAAAGTAGGTAAGAAATATGAGCAATAAAGCAAAATCTATGGTTGCCTGGAAAATTATCTTTTGGTCTCTATCCATTTTGTACATAATTTCCCTGTTCATTATTTTATCCGGTTTATTAGGTCCCATTATAAATAATTAAAAAGTAAACAAATATCCTTGAAAGGGCGTTTGGACTGGCCTTATGCTTTGACGAGTTTCTTTAGCCGAGCCAACTTTTCCCACGAGAAGGACTCCCGTTGGCAGGGGAAGATAGCGTTGTTGGTGAAGATTGGATCGGACTCGAGATCGTAGCGGGAAACCGCCGCGGCATCCGGCCATAACGCTGTGTGGGGAATGGGGCTGTAATAGGCCATGATGGGAGTGATACCGGCGGCCTTTACCACTTTTATGGATGCCGCTACCGCTGAAACTGTCTGGTTGGGAAGTCCGACCAAAAGATAAGCGCCGATCTGATCGGCTCTGAATCCGGCCGCTTTCAAATGGCCTGCCGCCCGAAGGAACTCCAATTCTGTCACTTTATCATCCAAACCCGAGCGTGCTTCAAAGGCTGTTGTCTCCAGGCCGAGGCGCAGCGTCTGAAACCCGGCCTTGCGCATCAGTTTCGCCACCTGTTTGGTGATGGACCGAATGTGGACAGCATTGGGTGTATGGAACCTGACCGGTATCCGGCTTTCAACAATCTGTTCAAGAAGGGGGAGTGCATGCTTTTCTGCATTCACCAGCAACGCGTCGTCGTAAAAGGCAAAATTTTCAACCTTGTATTTTTCAAACCAATATGAGACCTCCGCGACGACATGGTCAGGCGATCGGCGCTGCAACTGTGGTTCAAGGTACCCGGATGCGCAATAAGCACAATCAAAAGGGCACCCCCTGGCAGTCAACAGCGGTACATAATTAATGCGACGCTGCAGGTCAAGGGCCGGATAGGGGAGAGCATTCATGTCGTTGATATCAAAGCGGGGTTCCGTATTGTAACCGGTATGGCGCCTGATCAGTTCAAACAGGGTTTCACCGCGATCGGCCACAATATCATCTGCACCGCTGACTTCAAGGGCGTGTTGGTTGCACAGCCGCGCATATACACCCCCCAACACCACCGGCACTTCGGGGTAAAGCTCTTTGATGACGGAAATGGTCTCTACAACGCCAGGGTACCAATACGTCATCAAAGAGGTCACCAGAACAAGATCTGGACGTGGTATAGCCCCCAAATCATGCCTGAACCAGGCCGGATCGATACCGTAGCGGCTGTAGGTACGATTTAAATTTTCCAATCCTTTGGGAGGTTCAATTGCCTGCTTCCGGTAGGGGCCGCGACCGTAACGGACATGAGGATTTGCCGCCGGCGCCATGGGATGAAACCGGTCAAGGCAGTCCAAATAGGTGATGGGCAGACCGTGGGCTCTGATCCATGCGGCAATGGCCAACAAGCCATAAGGCTTGGCCCAGACATCATAAGCCGCAAAGTCATGAATCCAGGGATTAACCAGCAAGATGTGCGGCCGGTCGACCCTGGAATTTTTGCTATCCATGATTCGCCCTAAGTTTGCATAAACACCATGGCAAGAAAAATTCCGGAGCGGGGGAACAATGCATTGGGGATAGGCCTTTGTCGAACCCGATTGCTATCTACGCAAAAGCTGGAAGGCCTCAGAGTACGGCACTGCCAAGGGTGCAGCCGCAGTCAACCTACGGCAAACCCTTGGCAACGCCTTCCTTGCGGCCTGCGGCTTTTGCGAAGTTAGGGGGAGAAATACTTCATGGAGGTCTTCTTCAACTCCCGCCGGCTGAACAACAGGGTGTATACTTTGACTCCCGCTTTCTCCGCCATGGCCGCAGCCGTTTTGCGGCAGTGTTCTTCGCTCTTTCCATGGATCATGGTATACAGATTGTACTTCCATTCCGGCGTGGGGTCGCGCCGATAGCAATGGGAGACCTCTTTGAAGGCGGCCATGATTTTTCCCACCTGCTCGATGCGGGCTTCGTCCACTTGCCACGCGGTCATCGCGTTGGCATTAAAGCCGGATTTCTGGTGCCGCAGTGTTGCACCGAAACGCCGAATGACGCCCCTCTGGACCAGATCGTTCAACACGTCCAGCAAGGTATCTTCGCCGATGCCAATCTCAGCACCAATATGAGCAAACGGCTTTTCAACGATGGGCATGTCCCCTTGAATGGCGGCGATTACTTTTTTCTCCAGATCAGTCAGCATAACAGTGCCTGTATCCTGATGTTAGCATGTCGCGGGTCATTATCGACCCTATCATTGCTTATTTTCCGGGAAAAGATTCAATACGGCTTGTGCGTTTGCGGCGCATACACCCCGTTCGGTGATAAATCCGGTAACGAGGCGCGCCGGTGTCACGTCAAAAGCAAAATTGGCGGCGGCACTCTCATTGGGGGTTATGCGCACATGATCGATGCCCTTTGATGCCAAGCCCTGGACAAAGCGCACTTCATCCGGATTGCGCTCTTCTATGGGAATCTCCTTTACGCCGTCACGCTTCTTCCAATCAAAGGTGGAGGAAGGCAGCGCCACATAAAAGGGGATGCCGTTGTCCTTGGCCGCCAATGCTTTGAGATAGGTGCCGATTTTATTGGCGACATCCCCGGTAAAGGTCGAGCGGTCGGTGCCGACGATCACCATATCCACCATGCCATGCTGCATGAGGTGACCGCCCGCATTGTCGGTGATGACAGTATGTCGGATCCCCCCTTTGCCAAGTTCCCAGGCCGTCAAACGGGCACCCTGGTTCAACGGACGGGTCTCGTCCACCCACACGTGCACATCCAACCCCTGCTCATGGGCGACATAGACCGGTGCCGTGGCCGTGCCCCACTCCACGCAGGCCAACCACCCGGCATTGCAGTGGGTCAGGATATGAACCGGCCCTTGTGGCTTCGACCTGGCCGCCTCGGCGATGAGCTTTGCCCCATGCTCACCGATCTGCCGGCAATTGTTCACTTCCTCTTCGGCGATCCGACCGGCCTCGTGCAATGCAGCACTCAATTGCGCTTCTCGCCCTTGGGCTTGCAAAACAATGGGTTGCATGCGATCCACAGCCCAGGCCAAATTCACCGCCGTCGGTCGGGCTTCACGAATCCGCCGGCATTCACGAATAAAAGCCGCCTCGTCGGATGCGTTGTTCAACGCCACCCAGACGCCGTACGCACCGGTGACACCGATCAAAGGTGCCCCACGGACCACCATCTCCTGGATGGCATAAATGACCTTGTCTACTGTATCCAGGGTCATGATCTCCAGTTGGTGCGGCAATTGCCGCTGATCGATCACCCGTACCGACCGGATGTCCGGATCAAACCAGATGGGCCGCATATCCTTCCCGTCAACTTTCATCTATCTCAACCTAATTCTACTGCAATCTTGATTTCCACATTTTTTAATTGCCAACCCAGGCGTTGCAGGGGCCGGAGGGCATCAGAGCCAAGGCGCCAAGAGCGCAGCCGTAGTCAACCTACTGCAAGCCCTTGGCAACACCGGATCTGGAGTCCTCCG
>JBNLFN010000010.1:0-23797 GCA_050305555.1 Desulfobacteraceae bacterium
ATTATCAGAAATTTTACTTATAGTAACATCAACAAATTCATTATCACCTAAATTTTCTATTATTTGTACATAATAATATGTAAAACTTCCATTGGTTCTGTTTATTACAATATCCCTGTCGCCATCACCATCAATATCCGAGGGGTTGGGTTGAAGCTGAAATTCAGGAAGAAACAAATAAAAATCATGGCCCATATATAACCCAGGTAATTTTCGGGCATGTACCTGTCGATTTTTAACTTGCTGTATCCGACCATAAGCAGCAGGAACACTGGCAAATCGACATCATTTACCGATCGAAAGACAATAAATGTATCGGTTCTGAAGGAAATGATTTGAGTCATTATAAAGAACGCAAACAGTCCTTTCGTTTGCTCCAGACCATATCTGTAAATCCAAAGGGACATCAGGACCATGATCGCGTAAAAACCTTCAAGCTGGGCCGCCCCTGCGTTCGCAACGAATGATATCAACAGGATTACCAGTGACATGACGAATTTTGAGCTGTCCGCCAGGTTCAACTTGTCATCCGATATGAAATCGGTTGATTCTGACTGTTCATCGAGCTTGGCTTTTACCACTGCCACAGCCAACGGAAACAGGGCATAGTAAAAATAAGCCAGTCCCAATGTTCTACAGGATAAAGGCAAATAGAAAAGGTTGGCGGCCCTGCCTGCATATGCACTTCCACGAAACGCCATGGGAACAAGACCACCGCTAAAGTCCGTCCCCCCGGCTGAAAGTCCGATAAGATGATAAATCAAGTTTGGGAAAAAAATCAGTGCGCCGGCAATGATGGCAAATCGTCTGTGGTATCGATACCCAATCACGAAAGAAAACCAGATCTGCAATGGAAACAATTGGATTGTCAACATTTCGGTAGTAAAGCTGTTCAGCAAGCCAAACAGCATGCCCAAAACCACCAGTGAAAACCATTGCGAATTTATCTGAGATTCAACTGCGAACTTTTGAGAATAAAAAGGCTCGCTGGTTGTCTCACGCCTCATTCCCGTCGCCGGCTCCTCGGCAACCGGTATCTGCGCCGAATCCGCCACAACGTTTTCCGGTTGCACAGTGTCCGCACGCCCCAGCCCCAGCGCTTTTCTTGCTGAGGCTGAAACGCTCTTGCTGTCATGATCGACAAGCGATTCCAGCGCCTGTTTTGCAGCCAGGGTCTCTCCGATATTGTTTTTTTCAAGCATGGAAATAAGAACCTCAATACCTCCGATAACAACCGATGGTATAGGGCTGTTGATTGCATTCACGATATCCTCCGGCAACGCCTTGGCCGCCGGATTGGGATTTTTCGCCAGAATCAGCTTGCCTTCGACACCGAACAACCATTTGTGGGGTTGCTGTTCCGGCCTTTTCTCTGACACTTCGCTTTGGACAAAGTCATATAAATCGTCAAAGGAGATCATCCCGTCCGCATCCACATCAGCCCTGCCGGTCTTCAAGCCTTCCACGATTGTGCTGGTAAAGATAGATCCCTTTGATTCACCGCGAATGCCATCTTCCTCAAACGCGTACTGCATGGCATCCGATGCTGTCATCACGACATGACCCGTGCCCTGATCGAAAAAGGATCTGACATCCATTTGTTGGCCGGCCTTGTGCGTCATGTCCTTGGCAAAAGCGCCGCTATAACAGGTGTCGAGTAATAAGACCTTGCGCTTGGAACGACAACGAGCCATCAAGTCATTGACGGTTCTAGCGGAAATCGCCGTGGCCATCAGCAGATCCGTATTCGTATTAGTTGTCGCAAAAAACAATTGACCGCGGTCATCCTTAATTCCATGCCCTGAAAAATAGAGAATGACCAAGTCATTGCGGCCGCAGTTTTTAAAAGAAGCCTCGATCCGTTCCAGAATTTTATAGTGCGGATTATTGACAATCAGCTGCACATCATATTGGCCAATGGTTTTGTCCCTCAACACACTCGCCAGCTGCTCACCGTCTGTCTGCGGAGCCTTTAATGATTTAAATTGCGTGTCGCTATAGTCGTCGCTGATGATCAACAATGCGATTTTTTTCTCATTCATTTGTCCTCCAATGGATGCCGTGCCAACCACTGGTCGATGATCCTTCTCTGATCTTTAGAATCCACTCCCGTTATCTCCAGAACATCCCCGTCCATTTCCACTTTGATACTGCATTTGGTTTGCCGCAACAGCCACGCCTTTACTGTTGCAATCACGCTGGTCAGCACTCCCCCCGAAGCAGCCAAAGTCAGAAGCAGCTGCCCCCAGGTAACAACATCGCCACTCTTTGCACCTTCTGGAAGAGAAGACTGCGTTGGCGTGCTAATGGTATCGACATCCAATTGCTCGAGTTCTTCATGCAAATTGGTTGTCAGTTCCAAAAGCCGTTCAGCATCAGATTCTTGGGAGTCAATACACAGTTTGATCTCTTTTTGATTTTGCACGCGTGTCTCCCTTTCACCGGATTCGAAAACACCGGTCCTACGACCAGCGTCTTGCTGGTAATCCTATTGGCTGTTGTTGTTTGGTTGAGAAGATACAGAATCCGATCCGTAACAATCGGATTGATGCTGGAAAAATACCATTCGTCCATAGCGCCCTCCCCCGTTGGTTCAATCCCAGAACGCTGGTGAACTAATTTGTTGAATGAAACATACACACCACCCGCAATGTTTGTATAGAAGGCAAGCCAAATAAAAGCTGTGAGACAGGTCACAAAGTACATTATTTTTTCAAGAAATATTGAGCAAATTGCTTTACCAACTTTTTAAACGGCGATAGGGTAGGCATTGGCCGTGATGCCAAAAAACAGATAAAAAAGTTTGTTTGTTCCTTGTCGGACCAAATTATATCATTGAATTATATGGATAAACTTTCCAAAAATTACTGTTTTCAGAGCTGAGCCCACGCTTTTCTATGGGAAAAAGCGGTCAGATAGGAGTTTGCACCTCTCTCAGTTCATAATTACTATTTTCCCTGATATTTTCCAACCCACGTCTCTTGCGCCCAGCCGTGCTGTTGTTTCCAATACAAATTTCTTTTGGGATGCTATCTTTTTTACCCCTAATCTTATGCCTTTGGGGGAAATCCGGTGGGCTCCATATCCGGCGTTGCCGGGGGTTTACAGTAGTTTTCCTACGAGTGCACCCGCGGCGCTTTGGCTTTGAAGCCCTCTGACTTTTGCTGCAATGGTGTAAAGTTATAGGCAAAAAGTCCGATCATAAACAGAGAGCACCGAGGTTGGAAATGTTGCGCTGCACCAAAACCGATATTTTAGCATTTCTATCATTTATGGTATGGGGCGGGTTCATTTTGGCCTGTTGCGGCAAGGAGGAAAAGAATGCTCTTTCGATCGACAGGCATGGGTGGCGCCTGCCGGCCAATAACGAGGTTATCCGCTTCAGTGGACATTCCACAACTCTGAACCGCTCTGTTCCTTTTTATGAACGATACAAAACTGAAGGCGCCATTGCGATTGAAATATATACCCGAGCAATATCTTAGCACAATTGGAGTTATCTTGGTGGCCGTTGATGATCAGGCCAGGGTCACTCTCATCAACCCAAAGGGGCTGGAGCTGTTTGGCTGCGAGGAAGATGAACTGCTCGGCAAGAACTGGATTGAAACCTGCTTGCCGCCGGAAGAGCATGAACCGGTATTAAAGATCTTCAAAGAACTGATCGCCGGCGAAAGGGATCTTTTTCAATATTATGAAAATCAGGTTCGGGCAAAAAACGGTGAAAGGCGTTTTATAGCCTGGAGCCATGCTTTATTGAAAGATAACCATGGCGGCATTAAGGGCATCTTGAGTTCCGGCCTGGACATCACTGAGCGCAAACAGTTGGAGCAGGTTTTACGGGAAAGTGAAGAGCGGTACCGGACGCTTCATGATGCTTCTTTTGGCGGCATATTTATTCACGACCAGGGAATTGTATTGGATTGCAATCAAGGCCTTTCCGAAATTACAGGCTATACTATTGATGAGCTGATCGGCATGGATGCGCTTAACACGCTCATCGCTCCCGATTGGCGAAAACTTGTTCAGCACAATATTGTGTCCGGTTTTGGGCAACCCTATGATGTTGAAGGCATTAGAAAAGACGGAACGATCTATCCCCTCTATATTCAAGGAAAAAATATTCCTTACAAGGGGCGCACCGTTCGCGCCGTCGAATATAGAGACATCACTGAGCGCAAGCACTTGGAGCAGGGCCTGCGGGAAAGTGAAGAGCGGTACCGGACGCTTCATGATGCCTCTTTTGGCGGCATATTTATTCACGACCAGGGAATTGTATTGGATTGCAATCAAGGCCTTTCCGAAATTACAGGCTATACTATTGATGAGCTGATCGGCATGGATGCGCTTAACACGCTCATCGCTCCCGGTTGGCGAAAACTTGTTCAGCACAATATTGTGTCCGGTTTTGGGCAACCCTATGATGTTGAAGGCATTAGAAAAGACGGAACGATCTATCCTCTCTATATTCAAGGAAAAAATATTCCCTACAAGGGACGTACCGTTCGCGCCGTCGAATATAGAGACATCACCGAGATAAGAAAGGCGGAACAGGAGAAAGCCAGCCTTTTGGAAGCAAAGAAGCTGGCCGAATCCGCTTCCCAGGCGAAAAGCGAGTTTCTCGCCAACATGTCGCATGAAATTCGAACGCCGATGAATGCAATTATCGGATTTACGGAACTGCTGCAGGGCGCCGATCTGAATGCCGTCCAAAGTGAATATGTCGATACCGTGCAGGACAGCGCCAATGCTCTGCTGACCTTGATCAACGATATCCTCGACATATCTAAGATCGAACAGGGAAAAGTCGAGTTGGAATGCATTGCTTTCGATCTGGAGTCTATCATCGAAGGTATTTTAAAAATGGTCCGCTCCAAAATGAAGGGCAGTCCGGTTGATATCCTCTACCGCTTGGAAAAGGTGCCTCGTTATTTCAAAGGAGACCCGACCCGCATCCGCCAGATATTGATCAATCTGATCGGCAATGCGATTAAGTTTACCGCCAAAGGCGAAATCTCTTTACGGATCAGCTTGGACCCCGGCGATCATCAAGGGGCCGGCCGACCGGGTCAGCAACGTGTACTGAAGGTCAGTGTCCGGGATACCGGCATCGGGATACCGAAAGACAAATTGGAAAAAGTTTTTGGAAAGTTCACCCAGGTCGATTCCTCGACGACCCGCGAGTATGGGGGTACGGGATTGGGGTTATCCATAACCAAGGCCCTGGTCGAGAAAATGGGTGGCAGTATCTGGGTCGCGTCGGATGGAGAAAAAGGCAGTGAGTTCAACTTTATTTTGCGCCTAGAGCAGGCAGAATCTTTGGTTGAACCTAAGTTCAAACCCGTCGACTTGGAATCGCTGAAGGGCTTGCGTGTCGGCATAGTTGATGACAATCGAAATGTAACCGACCTATTGAAGGATTTCTGTCAAAGTGTGCAGATGTCGATTCATTTTGTCGCTCACACCGCCTCAGAAACCTTATCCTTCCTCGCCTCCGGGTTAATGCCACCTGATCTTCTAATCTGCGATGTTTCGATGTCTGGTATGGAAAGAGATGATTTCGTTGAAAAAATCAAAACTGACATGAAATTGAATTCCATAAGGCTAATCGCCGCCGACTCAGGTGCGTCGACTGGTCAATCCGGGAAAGTCAGGGCCCAAGGCTACGACGGATACTTGTCCAAACCGTATATTCGTTCCGAATTGTTCAGCGTTATGAAAGAGGTGATGGGAGATTGTCGCAAAAAAAGCAATCAATTTGCACAGCGCCATCCTGCCAGCGATCATCCTTTTGATGGCATTCATGTCCTGGTTGTGGAAGACAACCCCATCAACATGAAACTCATTGCCCATATTCTGACCCAATTCAATATGTGCGTCGACAAGGCCATAAATGGCCGCGAAGCCGTCGAAAAAATCAAGGCCAAAGATTACAAGATCGTTTTGATGGACATTCAAATGCCCAAGATGAACGGTATTGAGGCAACAAAAATCATTCGCAAAAATATCGATAAGAAGCTGCCGATCGTTGCGCTGAGTGCCAGTGTGATGCCGGAAGATCGCAGACAGGCCAAAGAATCCGGAATGACCGACTTTCTGGTGAAACCTATTGATATCGCCGCACTGGAAACCGTTCTCCAAACGTATTGCCTTTAAATAATATGCGCCAAAGCGCCCTGCTAGGGTCCGGCGGAAGTTCGGAAAATGGTATTGGCAGGGTTTCCAGATAAAAAAGCCGGGCCAGGATGTCGCCCCGTGGGTCGACCTTGGTCCGGCTTGCTTTCGCGCGTCTTTTTTTTATGCAACGCCGGGGTTTCGTCAAGCGGTTAGAGCACTTTGTTGAGCGGATACTCGATGATGCCCTCGGCGCCGGCTTGGAGCAGCTTGGGAATCAAATCGCGCACCACGCTGGTGTCCACCACGCTCTCAACGGCCAGCCAATCCGATTGATAGAGGTGAGAGACCGTGGGTGCATTGAGGCTGGGCAACAGGGCCACTACGGCTTCAACATTGTTTTCGGCAACGTTCATTTTTAGGCCCACCAGTTTTTCACCCTTTAAAGCGCCTTGCAGCAGCAGGGCCACCTGCTCGATTTTTGCGCGTTTGGCCGGATCTTTCCAGGCGCTGTGATTGGCGATGAGCTGGGTGTTGGTCTGCATCAATTCGTGGATGATGCGCAGGCCGTGGGCTTTGATGGTGGAGCCGGTTTCCGTGACCTCGACCACGGCATCGGCCAGCCCGGAGACCACTTTGGCTTCGGTGGCACCCCAGGAGAATTCAACCTCCACGTCGATCTTGCGCTCGGTAAAATAGCGTTGGGTAAATTCCACCAGCTCCGTGGCTATTTTTTTGCCTTTTAAATCTTCCAGGGTTTTGACATTCGAATCATAGGGTACGGCCAATACCCAGCGGGCCGGGCGGGAGCTGACTTTGGAATAGATCAGGTTGTCCACCACCTGGATGTCGGATTGGTTTTCGGCTATCCAATCCATGCCGGTGAGTCCGGCGTCCAAGGTGCCGCTTTCGACATAGCGGGACATTTCCTGGGCGCGGCAGATGGCGCACTCAATGGTGTCGTCGTTAATTTCCGGAAAGTAGCTGCGCCCATTCACATTGATGTTCCAGCCGGAACGTTTGAACAAAGCGATGGTGGCGTTTTGCAGGCTCCCCTTGGGGACGCCCAATTTTAACGGCAGAGTCATTTTTTATAAACCTCCTTGGGATCAAATAGCGGTTTTCCCATTATTTCGATGGATTGGTCTTTGCGTACGCGCTGATAAAAGCAGCTGCGATGACCCGTGTGGCAGGCTGCGTCGCCCACCTGTTCCACTTTGAGCAGAACCGTGTCATCGTCGCAGTCTATCCGGATCTCCTTTACCAGTTGCACGTTGCCGGAGGTTAATCCTTTGGTCCAGAGGGTGTTGCGGGTACGGCTGTAAAAAGTGGCTTTGCCGGTTTGGAGCGTGGTTTCCCAGGCTTGCCGGTTCATAAAACCCACCATCAACACTTCACCGGTCCGGTGATCCTGGACCACCGCCGGTAACAAGCCGTCCAATTTGTTGAAATCCAATTGAATCATTTGTTGACATCCCATTTCAAGGTGACGGATTCGGCGCCTCCATCGAGCCGTCCGGCAATTATTAAGCGATTGGCGGCTGCCGGATGGATCGATTTTACACCGTACCCCTTCAGCTTCACCACTGTATATAAAAACAATCCAAGTAGGCACAATTGCTAATAAAGTCAAATTAAATTTTTGTGATCGGTTAGCATTGACGCCCTGCCGGCAGGAGGGTTTACTTGGCAATCGCATGTAACCTTTAGACCGGTCGGGACGGAGCCCGGCCCTACGAAAGCCGGCCGGGTATAAAATCCGATATGCAGGCATTATGGGTATGATCATCAGCTATATCAGCACCGGCAAGTGGAGAAAATACCAAATACACACATAGCAGGCCAAGGTTATATGCGATCGCTCTGGATGGTTCACTCGAACGCCTTGCTGTGACATCGCTTTTTTGATAGGTTGATCCAATTGGAAATCGGGTTCAATTTCCCGACTTAGGCTTGGACTTGGACGATGCTTGACGATTTATAACAAAGTGGAAACTTATGGCCAAAACCATCAAAACATCCCAAATTCTTAAAAAGCGGGCGCGTAAGCAACAGGCCGGCCACTGGTCCAATGTCCTCAAGTGGTCTTTATGGGGCGTGCTGATACTAATGGCGGCCAGCTTTGTGGCTATCCTGGCCGTGTTTATCTATCTGAGCAAAGATTTACCCAAAATTACGTCGCTCAAAGATTACCACCCCTCGATTATCACGACGGTTCATTCGGATGATAATCGCAAGATTGCGGAATTTTATAAGGAGCGGCGGGTGGTGGTGCCGCTGGAGCGCATACCCCTTCAATTGCAGCAGGCTTTTATTGCCGCTGAAGATGCCCGCTTTTATAAGCATCAGGGCATCGATCTGTTTAGCATCCTGAGGGCCTTTTTCAAAAATCTGGAAGCCGGTGCCATCGTACAAGGCGGCAGCACCATCACGCAGCAGGTGACCAAAAGCTTTTTGCTGACCCCCGAAAGAAGTTACGAACGTAAGATTAAAGAGGCCATTTTGGCCTATCGCATTGATAAGACTTTCAGTAAAGAGGATATTCTCTATCTCTATCTCAACCAGATTTACTTGGGTCACGGCGCGTATGGCGTGCAAGCGGCAGCAGAAAATTATTTCGGTAAATCGGTGGAAGAGATGAACCTGGCCGAATGTGCCATGATGGCCGGATTGCCCCAGGCGCCCAGCCGGTACTCTCCTTTTCACTATCCTGAGAAGGCCAAACAGCGCCAGGTTTATGTGCTCAACCGCATGCAGACTGAAGGATATATCAGCAATGTGGAAGCATCCGAAGCCATTAACCTGGCATTGGATATTCAACCCCGGCGCAATTGGTATCTGGAAAAGGTGCCGGTTTACACCGAAGATATCCGGCGCTATGTGGAAAAAAAATACGGCGAGAAGGCTTTGTACACCGAAGGACTTAAGATCTATGCCGCTGTCAATATCGAACAGCAAAAAATCGCCCGTGCCGAAATTCAAAAAGGGTTGCATGCATTGGACCATCGCCAAGGCTACCGGGGTCCTTTGAAAAAACTCAAGTCGGAAGAGGTGGAGGATTTTTCCCAGGAGATTGAAAAAGAGCTGGTGTTGCAACCGCTGGCAGCCGGGGCGACAACCAAAGGCATTGTGCTGGCCGTTGACGACAAGGCGGGTAAAACCACTGTGCGCATGGGAAACCACCGCGGGGTTATCGATATAGACGACATGCGTTGGGCACGCAAACCCAATCCCGAAGTGGCCTATTACCAGGCCAAGGTGAAGCGGCCCGGCCAGGTGTTGTCGGTGGGGGATGTGATCCAGGTAAGGGTCAAAGATAAAGATCCCAAAGAAGATCTATGGCTCCTGGAGTTGGACCAGACCCCTGAAGTGCAAGCCGCCTTGGTCTGTATTGAAGCCGGCACCGGATTGGTCAAAGTGATGGTGGGCGGTCGCGACTTTTTGCAAAGTCAGTTCAATCGGGCCACCCAATCCCGCCGCCAACCCGGTTCTGCTTTTAAGCCGATTATCTACAGTGCGGCGTTGGACAATGGGTATACGCCTGCGACGCTGATTATCGATTCGCCGATTGTCTTCAAAGACGAAGAGCACGATTTTACCTGGAAGCCCAAAAATTACGGCAAGCGCTTTTATGGCCCGACCCTGATGCGTGAGGCGCTGGCCAAGTCCCGCAACGTGGTCACCATTAAAATTTTACAGGATATCGGCATCGAGACGGTGCTGGAATACGCCCGCAAACTTGGCGTAGAATCCGAGCTGAGCCGTGATCTTTCGATGGCGCTGGGCTCTTCCGGGATGTCCCTGCTGGAAATTGTGCAAGCCTATTCAGTTTTCGCCAACCAGGGGTATTTGGTGCAGCCGGCCTTTATCACCAAAATCGAGGACCGTTCCGGCAATGTTCTTGAAGAGATGAATCCCATTCGTGAAAAAGCGATCGAAAAAAGCACGGCCTATATCATGACCAGCCTGCTTGAGGGGGTGGTCAAATACGGTACCGGCCAGCGGGTACGGGCGCTTAAACGGCCGGTGGCGGGAAAAACCGGCACCACCAACAACCTGTATGATGCCTGGTTCGTGGGCTATACACCGCGCTATATTACCGGTGTGTGGGTGGGATATGATCAGGAACGCTCACTGGGCAAAGGTGAGACCGGCTCCCGGGCGGCCAGTCCCATATGGCTGGGTTTTATGCAAAAAATTCTGGAAAAAGAGCCGATTCGGGTGTTCCAGGTACCTGAAGGGGTCGTATTTGCCAAAATTGATGCGGAGACGGGTTTGTTGCCCATTCCGGAATCTAACAAAACAATCTTTGAGTGCTTCAAAGAGGGCACCGTGCCCACGGAGACCACGCCTAGGCCCGGCACCGTGGCCGACCCGGAGCACTTTTTTAAGCAAGACATGTAAGTGACTGATTCGTTATAGCGGCAAGACGCCGTTCCCACAGTCTGAAAAGGCTGCCCAATATGGAGACGCCTGACTCCCCATGGGATTGCGCCACATCTTAATGGTTCTTTCGTTGCTGGCCTTTTTGTCTGCCTCGGCCGGCGGCATTCTCTACTATTCGACCCTTCGAAAGGCTGCTTTTCAAGAGGCCGAGCGTCAGGCCACGGCCAACATCGAACTGATTAACAAAAGCCTCAACTCGCTGCTTTCCGAACACGAAAAGACCGTTGTCACCCTGGCCGGGATCCCCGCCCTGCAAAATGCCCTGCAGACTCGCGACATGGATACGATCTATTCCGCCAATGTGGTTTTAGACCATTTTCAGCGAACCTTAGAGGTGGATGTTTGCTATTTGATGGACCGTCAGGGCCTAACGGTTGCATCCAGCAATCGCAAGGACCCGGATAGCTTCGTCGGCAAAAACTTTGCTTTTCGGCCCTATTTCCAACGCGGCCTTGAAGGATTATACGGCACTTATTTAGCGCTGGGGACCACGTCCGGGCGCCGGGGGGTCTACCACAGTTATCCTGTTTTTGACGATCCTGAGGATCAGCCTATCGGTGTGGCCGTCATCAAAGCACCCATCGATAAAGTTGAAAAAGAGATCGGCCTGCCCACCAAAGATATCGTGCTGGTTACGGATCCCCAAGGGATTATCTTTATCTCCAATCAACCGGAATGGCTTTTTCAATGCACCTGGCAGCTGACCTCTGACCAGCTGGACCTTATCTCAAAAGGGCGCCAGTTTGGCAAAGGGCCTTGGCGATGGGTGGGCTTGACCCAAGTGGATGACACCCATGCCGTGGATGCTCAGGGGCAGCGCTATTTACTGCTCCATGCTGAGCTGGATCGCTTCAAAGGGTGGCGGATCTATCATTTGCGCAACATGCATCTCATCGTCCAGGCATTGTCCGGCCCCCTATTGCGTATTGTGGGTCCGGTGGTTATCCTGCTCTCGCTTCTCATCTGTGTTTCGGTACTGGTCCTGTATCAAAAAGCGAGCCGTGAAATCCAGCGTCGCCGCCAGGCCGAACAGGCCTTACGCCAAAGCGAATCCCGCTATCGCTCTTTGTATCATCACACGCCGGCCATGCTGCACTCCATCGATACCGAGGGGCGGCTGGTCAGTGTGAGCGACTATTGGGTTGAGGTCATGGGCTATGGCCGCGAGGAAGTCGTGGGACGGTCGTTAACTGATTTTTTAACGCCCAAGTCCAGCCAATACGCTGTGGAGAAGATGATGCCGATGTTTTTCAGAGACGGGTTCGTTAAAGATGTGCCCTATTCCTTCATCACTAAAGGTGGTGAAATTGTAGAAGTCATGCTGTCAGGAATTGCCGAACGCAACCCCCAAGGCGAGATTCGGCGGTCGCTGGCCGTTTCCATTGATGTGACGGCCCGCAACCGGGCTGAAGAAGCGTTACGCATTGCCAAGGAGGAGCTGCGTCTTTACTCTAAAGAACTTGAAGGCCAGGTGGCCAAACGGACCTCCGAAATTTCTTCTATATTAAAATACACGCCCGCCGTCGTTTATATGAAAGATTTCAAGGGTCGCTATTTACTGGTCAACTCGAGATTCGAAGAGCTATTTGGGGTTAAAAATGAAACCATTCGGGGCAAAAGAGATTCAGACCTGTTGCCGCCCGAAGTCGCTGAACAATTTCAGGTCAATGATGAACAGGTGTTGACCGAGGGGCACTCCCTGCACCTTGAAGAGCAAATTACCCAGGAAGACGGGGTACACACCTACCTTTCGGTTAAATTCCCGATTTTTCAAGAGTCGGGCCAAATCCGCGGGGTTTGCGGCATTGCCACGGATATCACTGCCGCCAAAAAAGCCCAGCAGCAATTGCGCCGACTCTCCGCATCCATTATGACCAACCAGGAAAATGAGCGTACGGCCATTGCGCGCGAATTGCATGATGAGTTGGGCCAACTGCTTACCGCGCTGCGCATGGACGCGGTATGGCTGCAGGAGCGTTTTGACCGTGCCGATACCAAGGCCATTGAGCGTGCCGGGGCCATGTGCGCGTTGATCGATACCACCATTGAAGATGTCCGCGGCATGGCCATTCGGTTGCGCCCGGGTGTTTTGGACGATTTGGGACTGGTGGATGCGTTGGAGTGGTACACCAGCGAATTCGAACGGCGTACCCAGATCGCCTGTATATTTACCTATGGCGATATACCGGCTGTCGAAAATACCGTTGCAACGGCGGCCTACCGGATTGCCCAGGAAGCCTTGACTAACGTGGCCCGCCATGCGAAAGCCGCCCATGCCGAGGTGGTACTGACAATTAATGACGGCAATATAGCCTTATTGGTTTCCGATGACGGCCAGGGTTTCAATCCCCAAGCATTGTCCGAAACCGATGTGCTCGGATTGGCGGGTATGCGAGAGCGGGCATCCCTTGTTGGCGGTAAGCTCTATGTTGATTCTCTGCCGGGTCAAGGCACCCGGGTTCGACTCGTCGTTCCGGGCAATTTTACATCGGGGAGTTTGGCATGATCAAGGTGCTTTTAGCTGATGATCATAGCATTGTCAGGGCAGGATTGCGGCGCTTGGTGGAAGAGAGCGGTGATATGACCGTGGTGGCCGAAGCTGCAGATGGTCGTGAAGCCTTACGCTTGATTCGTCAACTACATCCCGATGTGGCGGTCATTGATCTATCCATGCCGGAAATCGATGGATTGGAGGTAATTAACCGGCTGCACCCGGAGTTTCCGGATCTGCCCATTATTGTGTTGACCATGCATGCTGAAAACCAGTATGTGGTCCGGGCCATTGAATCCGGTGCCATGGGTTATATCACCAAACAGTCAGCGCCTGAAAATCTGGTACACGCCATTCGCAAAGTGCATTCCGGGGCGCGCTATCTCACCGATGATGCCGCTGAAGCCCTTGTGCTGCGGGTGGCCAAAGGAAACCAGAGCCACTCTCCATTAGACAGCCTTTCGACCCGGGAGCTGCAAGTGTTGCGTCGCTTGGCTCTGGGTGATACCAATCGTGAAATTGCCTCGGCCTACAACATCAGTATCAAAACGGTAGATACCTATCGTTTTCGGCTCCTCAAAAAACTCAATCTGCGCAACAATGCCGAACTCTCCCGCTTTGCCATGCAAAATGGACTGGTGGAGCCCTAGCCTGGCGGTACAGTTTTTTTTCGTATTTATATAAGTTGAAATAACAGGAGACCGTTATCATATTAGGGTTGTCAGTTTTAACCCAGGCGCTGGGTTTTGTTGCGTCGTATCTTTATTCCGGGGGAGATGATGACTGTAAACGTTTTGGTACCCATTGCCGACGGCACTGAAGAGATCGAAGCGGTGACTCTCATTGATGTGCTGCGGCGTGCGGGCGCGGAAGTCACGGTTGCATCCGTGAACGCATTGCAGGTGACCGCATCACGCGGTGTTAAACTGGTGGCCGATTGTTTGATCGCCGACTGCTGCAATCAGTCTTTCGATCTGGTCGTATTGCCGGGCGGCACACCGGGTGCCGAGCACCTGCGGGACAATGCGGTTTTAAAAAAACTCCTGATCGAACAAAAGGCATCCGGACGCTGGTATGGTGCCATTTGTGCTGCACCGGCAGTCGTTCTGGAACGCCATGGCTTGCTCCAGGATCGACGGGCCACCTGCCATCCCGGGTTTGTAGAGCAATTGCACGATCCATCAGCGGCTGAACAAGCGGTGGTCGTGGATGGCAACTGCATCACCAGTCGTGGGCCGGGAACCGCCTTACATTTTTCGCTCACTTTGGTGGAAATGCTTTTTGGCAAAGCCAAACGAGAGGCGGTGGCCGGCCCCATGGTGTTATATTGATTATATTTTTGAGATGGCTTGTAGTGAGAACGGATTCTATAATGTTCAAGATGTGTGAGCCACCTCACTGATTTCGACGCACCGACGGAATATAGGGTCTATAGTATCGTTGCGTCGAGGCAACCTTGCTATCGACCTTCTTCAATATTAATAAGGGAGGTAAAAACATGCAAAGGCTTGGATCCGAGGCCCTGCAAACGCGTGAGATGGTTTTGGATGATATCCTCTATCGTCGCATTGATTTGTTGCTCATCATGGCCAAAGATATCCTTCGCGGTAAAAGATTGGGAGATCAGCAGCACAAGGCCATGGAAAAGAATGCGATTCATATTGAGATTGAATGCGCTGCCCTGATTGATAGCCTGGGTGGGGGGTCCTTGTCCAACCTCTCTTTTCTCGATCGTAGCACCTGCCAATGTCTGAAGCACCTGGCCGGCATGATCAGATCCGCAACCAACGGTCAGCCGGTGGGTGCATCGCTCAAAAAAGAGATGCTGAATAAGGTCAATTCCATTATCAAGCAGTGGGCGGACCACAACCTAAATCCCACAGTTGCATAAATTAGAGCCCTCCGACTTTTGCAACAATGGGGTATACCCATCAGAAAATCTCGCCCCACTCGATGTCAAATGTCAATGTTTGGCGGGCCAGGGGGTGACCGGCATCCAAGCTAACGGTTCCTTCCCTTCAAAAACATGCTTGATTGGCAGCGCATCGCGGTGTAGGCTGACATCACTTTACGACTCGGTCGAAAGGAGAAGGCCCTGCAGGCTTTCGTCTGTTCGTCCATCTCCATTTTTGGACAACCGCCGGGCGATTTGATAAGTTTTGTCAAACCGGGTAAATTAGGATCGATGGCTTGCCCATTGTGCTCTTTGAACAGTTAACCTCATAGGCCCTGAAAGATCAGCCAAAACATGAAACTTTCCACCCGCAGCCGGTATGGTACCCGCATCATCTTAGAATTGGCACGCCACAATGACGGTACGCCGCTTCAAGTCAGTGAGATTTCACGAATTCAGAAAATCCCTGCCAAATATCTGGAGCAACTTATCAGGACCCTCAAAAAAGCGGGTTTAATTACCAGTGTCAGAGGATCCAAAGGCGGCCACAAACTGAACCGCTCGCCTGCTCAAATTACCATCGGTCAGATCGTTCGGCTGTTTGAAGGGCAAACCGATCTGGTGGCCTGTGTCAGCTCACCTGACAAGTGCCAGATGGCTGAAATCTGCCGTATGCGCGATGTGTGGATCGAGGCCACTGATGCCATGTACGAAAAACTGGACGCAGTTTCCATCGCTGATTTGCTATCCGAAGACGATGATCTGTAGATAGGATATGCATTCCTTGCCCCCTCCCTGTTCACCGCCAGGGTCTCTCCCATTGGTAACGCACTGAAATAACGAAGCCCTCCAGCTCACGGTGGGCAGACCCAACCCTGACACCGACCACTTGAGTTACTGAATTATGCAACTAATTTAGAGAAGTTCCTTTCAAATATGCAAATGCCACCGGCGGGCCCCAAGGCTCGGTGGCATTTGTCAATAGGACGGTATGTCCAGGTGGCTTTGGTATTTGACGGGCTATTTAGCCAGCAATGCCTGGATCTGCTTGAGGGTCGCCGCATCCGTTTCGCTCACCTTGCGCATAATTTCATCGCGATCGCTTTGTTTTTGAGATAACAGCGTATCGTCAACTTTCACGGCCAAGATATCGCAAATGGCGGTTACCAGTTTTTCAGGTGTGACCGGTTTTTCCAGGGTATAGCGCGGACGCAATCCAGAGGTAAAGGCGCTGAAACTTTTAAGGTCCTCACTTGCCAGTTCATCATGGGCATGGGCCGTAATGACAATTACCGGCAGGCGCTTGAACTGATCCATTTTGCGCAGCTTGCGCATCAGGTTGATACCGGAAACACGCGGCATCACCATGTCCAAAGTCATCAGGTCGGGTGGGTCGATTTGCACTTTTTCAAGTGCTTCGGCGCCGTCATTGGCCGTGTCGACCTGAAAACCGGCATCTTCAATACAGGTCGCTAGAAAATTGCGCACATCCGGTTCATCGTCGACCACTAATATTTTTTTTCCCGATGCTTGTGCCATATTTTCTCCCTTTTCTTATGGGTTGGCGTCAAAAAACGTACTTCAATGCCTGCCTTGGGCGACTACTCAGATGTCTCAGCAGGCAGCGTACCCCGGCCGTTGCCATCGGATTTCATTTTGCCCATGGCTTTGGTCAGGGCAATCATCACGCCCATCCCCTCTTTGACCTCATTGTTAAAGCCGGCCGACAGCATTCCCATGGGACCCATCTTCTTGGTGTTGGCCAAGTCGATGTTGGCTGGAATAGAAATGGCTTTTTCAAGAAATTCCAATGTGTTGGGATCTGACATCTTTTTGGCCAGGCGCATCATGGCCACCACACCGTCGCTGATCTGCTCTATATCGTGGTGATCGTACTCGGCTGCCACTTTGGCGCGTACTTCCATCATGGCTTTGATGATGCGAAACACACCTTTTTGTTCCATATCGTCCAGATGCTCGATGGCCTTGGGGACCGCTGATTTTAAAAGAGGTTCGACATCGTTGATAAACTCGATCAGGTTGTCCATGGTTTTAAGAGCAAAAAGCAGGTTCCTGATGCTGCGGGCCCCGTGTTTGACCAGTGCCAACAGATCTTCCAATTGGAAGCCGGCTTCGATCTCCTTCAATTGCTCAATCAGAAGAGTGACCGCCTGATGTTGCAGGGGTACCAAATCATCTGCGAACTCGCCCCATTTGCGGGTTTGTTTGATGACCGGATCAATTTTAGCCTCCAGTGCATCCAATCGCTGCAATATAAGTTCTTCATTGGTCATTTCGGCCTCCTATGCCACCTCGACGCTGGGCCAATTTTTACCGGCCATGTTCATCTGGGGTTCCAACGGCAACTCCTGGCCGGTGAGCAGCATGTTCCAGTAAACCCATTTGAACATCATCTTGCCCCAGTAATTCACATTGCTTTCACCCACCAATTCAAATGGTCCCAAGCCCGGGAACGGATATTTCCCCGGCAGCGGCTCGGTTTTATAGTTGAAGTCGAAAAGATAGGCTTTGTCGTAACCCGAGACGATAAAGCAGGTGGAGTGGCCGTCAAAGGCCGGTTTGGGTTCCTGGCCGTCGATTTCACGCAGGATATTTTCCGATGCAATTTCAGCTTCATAATGGGCCACTGAGCCGGCTTTGGATGTGGGTACATTGGTGGCATCGCCCACCACATAGATATTATCCCCTTTTTCATACCGCAGGGTGTGGTTGTCGGTGAGCACATAGCCCATGCCGTCGCCCAATCCGGATTCATCCACAAAGTTGGCGCCTAAATTGGGCATGGTGGACACTAAAAGATCAAAGTTCACTGTCTGGCCAGTGGCCGACTCCAAAGTTCCGGCTTCCAAGTCGACACCGGACAGATGGAAATCAGTGGTTACGCTGATGCCCTTTTCCTTTGCGGCCACGCTGAGCACCCTGCTTGCAATGGGCTTGGTAAAAATGCCGGTATTGGGTGTCACGAACTCAATTTCAATGTTGTCCCGGACACCGTTGACTTTAAAAAACCAGTCGGCCATGAAAACAAACTCCACCGGCACAACCGGACACTTGTGCGGCATCTCGGCGATGTTGAATATCAAGCGCCCCTCTTTGAAATATTTGAGTTTTTTGTAAAGGGCTACGGCACTTTCCAAGGTAAAAAAGGTGTGGACGTTGGATGTGGGATCGGGCGACCATTCTTCCAGGCCTTCAACCTCTTCGGGAGCGATGCGGCAGCCCGTGGCAATGACCAGATAGTCATAAGCATAATTGCCGTTTTTAGCTTGGACTTGCCGTTTGTCTGCATCGACGTTAACTACTTCATCCAAAACAAAATTAACGCCCGGGGGAATAAAATCGCGTTTGGGTTTCATGCAATCTTGTGCCGTATAGATACCAAAGGGAATAAAGAGCCATCCCGGTTGATAATGATGCATCTCGTCATTGTCGAGAATGGTGATGGCCCACTCCAGCGGATCGAGCTCTTTGCGCAACTTTGCCGCCATCATTGTTCCCCCGGCACCTGAGCCGAGGATAAGAATTTTTTTCATAACGCCTCCTTAAATCACGGGTAGACACCCAGCTGATACGAGCATGGGGTATGGATTATTGATTCTAAATAAAATAGTTCTATCGGCACATTGCCGGTCGGATTTTTTGGCGGGCGAAGATGACCGTCCCTGATGGAAGAAAAATGAGCCAATAGATTCTTGCAATCGTTATACATAGACGTTATTAATCTATATTAAAGAAGTATGAATTATGAACGAAAGAGGCTTTTTGTCAAGATAAATTTACTCGCGACTTGTTAAGGTAATTAGATACCGGGTTGCTTTTTGAGGAATGTATCCATGTCGCTACCGCCTAAAACACTGGCTTTGTGGATTGACCAACATCTGTTTCAGTCTGTGCCCATGGCCATTGCAGCTATTGATCGTCAATTTAATTTGGTTTATGCCAACCAGGCCTTTGAAAAGATGTTCGGCTTTTGGCAGGGTCGGAAATGCTATCAGGTGTATAAAGGGCAAGATCGCATTTGTGCCATGTGCAACGGCGCCAAAGCGTTTGAAAAGGGGCAACCCCTTGTTAATGAGGAGATCGGCTATAACAAAGAGGGTCAACTGACACGGTATATCAAACATACCGTGCCCGTGAAGACGGACGCGGGCGATATCCCCTATTTGCTTGAAATGAGCATGGATGTCACAGAATCAGAGCAGATCCGGCGCGAGTACCAGCTGCTATTCGACCAGGTACCGTGCAGTGTTCTGATCATTGACCGGGACTATCGCATCGTTAAAACCAACGAGCGCGCCCGAAAAATGCTCGGAGATCTCGAAGGACGGCATTGTTACAGCGGGTTAAAAGGGGTCGACACCAAATGTAAAGAGTGCACGGCACGGCAAACTTTTGCCGACGGTCAAATGCACACGGGCCACCACGTTTGGCGTACTAAAAGCGGAGACACCGTTCACCTGCATGTCATTACCGTGCCGCTGCGCGTCACCAACGGCACTTTCGACATGGTCATGGAGATGGCTGTGGACGTCACCGAAACGCTTCGCCTGCAGGATGGGCTCCAATTTGCCCACTCTTTTTTGGAGACCATGATCAGCTCCTCCATGGATGGTGTGTTTGCAGTAAACGCCGAGGGTGATGTGACCATCTGCAATCCGGCAGCCCGTAAATTTTTTGCCCTGCGGCCGGACGAGAAGTTGTCCAAAGAGGAACTGGCCAGTATGCTGCCCGAAGATTTTCTGCGCCAGGTCATCACGGGACCCCAGCATGTCTATCTACCCGAGGCCGCCATAGTGGATGCTGCCGGTTGTCAAAACCCGGTACGGTTGGTGGGGCATAAAATGGCCATTGAGGGACGGCATATGGGGGCAGCCTTTTGGATTCAAGATTTAAGTGAAATCAAACGCTTGGAGGGTGAAAAACTAGAGGTTGAGCGTCTGGCGGCGGTGGGCCAGACCGTAGCGGGCTTGGCGCATGGGATTAAAAATCTGACAACTGCCCTTGAAGGCGGGATGTACATGCTCGGTACCGGCCTCGAAAAGGGCGATCTGGAACGAATTCAAAAAGGCATGGTGATGCTGGACCGAAACACCCAACGCATCTCCTTGTCTGTGAAAGCATTTTTAAGCTATGCCAAAGGTCGTTCAATCCAGGCCCGAATGAATGATCCGGCCGCCATCGCCAAAGAGGTGGTCGAGATGTATGCGACCAAAGCCGACGAATTGGGGATTCAGCTTACCTATGAACAGCCCAACGACCTGATACCCGCTGCCATTGACTATGAGAGTATTCATGAGTGTATGGCCAACCTGGTGGGCAATGCAATCGATGCTTGCCAAACAAGCACCACGGGCGGAAAACAAATTGTTGTGCGGGTGTTTGAAAAAAAAGGTATTATTGTTTATGAAGTGCGCGACGATGGCTGCGGTATGGATAATGATGTAAAAAAGAAAGTGTTCACAACCTTTTTTACCACCAAGGGTTTAAGCGGCACGGGGTTGGGCCTGCTGATGACCCAAAAAATAATTCAGGAGCATGGCGGCAACATCAAGGTCCAATCCAAGCCGGGCAAAGGATCGACCTTCAGTATTCTGTTGCCGCGCAAGCGGCTGCCCAAAGCAGCTGTATCGAGCGCACCGGCGCAGGCCGGGGAGGAAAACGGATGAGCTATTTGAAGCTTCTGGGGGCGCGCCGGAAAAGCGGCGCGGTTCCCAGCATGCGCAAAACCGAATTGTCCGAGCAGCAAAAAGCCTGGACATCAAAAGGCCTTTGCGTTAAATGCGGTCAGATAGCGGCTGCCAAAGGCAACTACCTTTGCCAAGCCTGTCAAGCGGAGGACACCATCGACGAAATTCGTGACGATATCAACGTATTGCGTCGAAAATTGCTGAAAAATCAAGAATAGGATTTTTGCATGGCCAATCAATTTCTTGTCGAGATTCATGCCCATATCAGCCGGCAGATTGAACAAAGCCGCCGGGCGCGTGAAAAGTTCCAGGTGGGTGAGAACGATCAGCAGCGTGCTTTTTATGAGGGGCAATTGCATGAGTTGAAAGCGATGCGCGCTTTTTTAACTGAATCATATGATTTGAGCACCCAACAATATTATTAGCGATGTCATATAGTTACCTATTTGATATGTATGCCTATATCGATCAGCGTCTGGCCAAAGCCCGCCGGCAGCTCATCGATACCGGTCAAGATCCGCAGGGCAAACAATTTGCAGCCGGCCGGATTGAGGCCTTGTCTCAATTTAAGCGGTTCTTGAGCGATCATTATGATGCCCACCTGCCTGGCCGCCTGGCGCGGCGGCGCACATCCTCCGGCAACAACCGTACGTCCGGGCCATAGTGCGCCATTGGCGGCTGTGATTATCTTTCATGGTTCGCCTATAGGCCGATGCTGATTGCCAAGCCGCCCTATGGTAATGGGGTGGCTTCAAAAATCATTTCCCGGCCCTCGGCCGACACGTTTATACGCATGCCGCTCTTGAGATTACCTTTAAGCAGCTCTTTGGCCAGTGGATTTTCGATAAATTGCTGGATGGCGCGTTTCAGGGGGCGGGCGCCGTAAATAGGATCATAGCCATGATCCGACAACAGCTGTTTGGCGCTTGCATCCAAAACCAATTCCATATTTTGGTTTGCCAGGCGCTGGTTTACGCGCCGCATTTGAATGTCGACGATGGCCCCTATCTGTTGGGCCGTCAGGTTCATAAAGATAATGGTCTCGTCGATGCGATTCAAAAACTCGGGCTTAAATTGACTTCGCAGTGCTTCTGCGACGCGATGCTCCATCTCTTCTCGCTGATCGGCCAATTTTTGGATGAGCCGGCTGCCCACATTGGAGGTCATGATGATCAGGGTGTTCGTAAAATCAACGGTTTTACCGTGACCATCGGTCATGCGCCCGTCATCCAGGATTTGCAGCAGTACATTGAATACATCTGCATGGGCTTTTTCGATTTCATCGAATAACACCACAGCGTAGGGCCGTCGGCGTACCGCTTCGGTGAGATAACCGCCCTCTTCATAACCGACATAACCCGGCGGGGCACCAATCAGGCGTGCCACGGCATGCTTTTCCATGTACTCGGACATATCCACTCGCACGATGGCCTGCTCATCATCAAAGATAAATTCGGCCAAAGCTTTGGCCAGCTCCGTTTTGCCCACTCCTGTGGGCCCCATGAAGATAAAAGAGCCAATGGGCCGGTTGGGGTCTTGCAGACCTGAACGGGCGCGACGTACGGCATCGGAAACAGCCTGAATGGCCCGTTGCTGGCCGACCACCCGCTGGGAGAGGCGGCTTTCCATTTGGAGCAGCTTTTCCCGTTCACCTTCCAGCATTTTACTGACCGGTATGCCGGTCCAGCGGGAGACGACTTCGGCAATATCCTCATCGTCCACCTCTTCTTTGAGCATTTTACGTTCGGCCTGAAGGGTGGCCAGCTCTTGCTGGGCCTGTTCCTGGTCTTTGATAAGTTGCGCGGCTTGACCATAGCGCAGCTCGGCCACCCGGGCCAGGTCGCCTTCACGCTCTGCTTTTTGCTCTTCAATGCCCAAGCGCTCTTGGGTTTCTTTGATGGTGCGGATTTTTTGAATCAGCGCTTTTTCATTATCCCAATGGGCTCGCATCTGGGCCATTTGGGTTCGCAAAGTCTCTAATTCATTCTCCAATTTTGCCAGCCTTTCGGCGGACGCGGTATCACGTTCTTTTTTTAAGGCCTGGCGTTCAATCTCAGATTGCGTAATTTTGCGCTGCACCTCATCGATCTCCTGCGGCATGGAGTCGATCTCAATACGCAATTTGGACGCGCACTCATCCATCAGGTCAATGGCTTTGTCCGGCAAAAAACGGTCGGCAATGTAGCGGTGGGACAAAGTGGCGGCCGCCACGATGGCTGAATCTTTGATGCGTACGCCATGGTGCACTTCATATTTTTCTTTAAGTCCCCTGAGGATGGAGATGGTGTCCGCCACAGACGGTTCGGCGGCCAATACCGGCTGAAAGCGGCGCTCCAGTGCCGCATCTTTTTCAATGTGTTTGCGGTATTCGCTGGTGGTTGTCGCCCCCACACAGCGCAGGGTACCGCGAGCCAAGGCCGGCTTGAGCATATTGGAGGCATCCATTGATCCTTCGGCAGCACCGGCGCCCACCAATGTATGCAATTCATCGATAAACAAGATCACTTCCCCCTCGGCCTTTTCCACCTCCTTGAGCACGGCTTTGAGTCGGTCCTCAAACTCCCCGCGATATTTGGCACCGGCGATCAGCGCTCCCATATCCAGCGAGACCAGGCGGCGATTCTTTAATGATTCAGTCACATCACCCGCCACGATGCGCTGGGCCAGACCCTCCACAATGGCAGTCTTTCCGACGCCGGGTTCGCCGATGAGCACCGGGTTGTTTTTCGTACGGCGTGACAGCACCTGAACAATGCGGCGGATTTCGTCATCGCGACCGATGACCGGATCGAGTTTGCCCAGTTTGGCCAATTCGGTTAGGTCGCGGCTGAATTTATCCAGGGCCTGATATTTATCTTCCGGGTTGGGGTCGGTGATGCGTTGAGCGCCCCGGATGTCTTGCAGCACCTTTAAAATGGCTTCACGGGCAATGCCATAACGTTGCATAATGGGGCTGGTGTTGGCATCTTGGGCCTCAACCACCGATAGAAGGATGTGCTCAATGCTGACATACTCGTCCTTCATTTTGGCGGCCTCGGAAAAGGCACTCTCAAGCACGGCATTGGTGCCTGGGGATATGTATCGCTCTGAACCACCTGAAATTTTAGGTAAACGATTAATAGCTGCTGTAATGTCCGAAGAGACAGT
>JBNLFN010000011.1:0-22174 GCA_050305555.1 Desulfobacteraceae bacterium
CCCCCCTCCCCCCCCCCCCCCCCCCCCCACCCACCGCCGATGACCGGTGATCCAACACTTTTTGTTGTACTTATCTTTCTGGATAACCGCCTATTCAATGAAAAATATTCAGGGACGATTTGAGGCAAGCCAGGCATCAAAACAGTTCATAATCTCATGGCCGGCCACAATGCCCTCTCGCAGGATTTTGGGAGCCCTGCCGGTCACATCCACCACCGTAGATCCTGCTCCGCCGCTCAGCTGACCGGCGTCCAGAACTCCATCGACCTTGCCCAGGAGTCGGGCATCGATCCGTGCTACCGAGGCACATCCGGCGGCGCCCGATGGGTTGGCGCTGGTGCCGGTCAAAACACCGCCAACCGTACGAATTAAAGCAGCGGCTACGCGATGGGCGACCCAACGAACACCAACTTTGCCGCCGCCACCCGTGATCACATGGGGTAACTCCGGCTGGGCGTATACCACGAAAGTGACCCCACCGGGCCAAAAATGGTGCATCATATGTTTGGCCATCTTATTGGGTGTTTGAGCGACTTTATCTAAATCGCTGAACGCATTCACAAGCACCAGCACCGCCTTGTTGACCGGGCGTCCCTTTATGTTGATGATGCGCTGAACCGCATCCGCATTAAAAGCATTCGCGCCCAAGCCGTATAGCCCGCTGGTGGGCATGACCACAACCCCTCCGCGCTTGATTATACGCGCCGCCTGAGCGATGATGTCAGCATCGGGCTGCTCGGGATCTATCCGCCATAAATCAGCCATAGGCTTTAAGGCGCTCGGCTTTCTTTTCAACATCAGCAGCCATCTCTTTTTTATGGGCCGCCACCAGAGCCGCCACATCCGGGTCCGCTACGGCAATCATCTGGGCTGCCAATATGCCTGCATTTTTGGCACCGGGTTTGCCGATGGCCATGGTGGCCACGGGAATGCCCGGTGGCATCTGCACCGTGGCCAGCAGCGCGTCCAGCCCTTGCAGGCAAGAGGAGTCAATAGGCACACCGATCACCGGTACGGTGGTTTGGGCGGCCAATGCACCGGCCAGATGGGCGGCATGGCCTGCGCCGGCAATGATCACTTTGATGCCGCGCGCCTGCGCCGAGGCGGCCAATTGAGCCGCTTTTTCCGGCGTGCGGTGGGCGGATGCAACGGTCATTTCAAACGGGATGTTGAATTTTTTCATCATGGCCACCGCCCCTTTCATCACGGGCAGGTCTGAATCGGAGCCCATCACGATACTGACCTGGGGCCTGACTCTGAAACGGGCCAATGCCTTTTGACCGATATCTTTTCGGTATTGCACCTTTGGCCATGTGATTTTGTCTACGGCTTTGTAAGCGCGGTCGATGGCTTCGGCCACGGTGTCGCCCAGCGCCGTGACGCCCAGTACGCGCCCGCCATTGGCAACAATCTGCTTGCCTTTGAGACCGGTACCGGCATGAAATACCATCACACCTTTCATGCGGCGCGCTTTATCCAGACCGCTGATGGGCAGCCCCTTTTTATATTTTCCGGGATAACCCCCTGATGCCATCACCACGCAAACGGTGGCGCGCTCATCGATCTCCAGTCGGCATTGATCCAGGCGGTCGTCAATGATGGCCTCCATGATCGGGACAATATCATTTTTAAGCCGCATTAAAAGCGGTTGCGCCTCGGGGTCTCCAAAGCGGCCGTTAAATTCGAGCACCTTGATTTCATCGCGATCGATCATCAATCCCGCATAAAGAACGCCTTTGTATGGGCAACCCTCAGCCGCCATGCCGCGCACGGTGGGCAGCATCACCTCATTCATAATACGATCATGCAGGTACTGATCCACTACCGGTGCCGGCGAGTAGGCCCCCATGCCGCCGGTGTTGGGCCCTTTGTCGTCATCAAAGATTGGCTTATGGTCTTGAGATGTGGGCAAGGGTAGAACTGTTTTGCCATCCGTAAAAGCAATAAAAGAGGCCTCTTCACCCACCAGGCACTCTTCCACAACCACTTTTTTGCCGGCTTCGCCAAACGCTTGATCCACCAGAATTTGTTTAAGCGCAGCTAACGCCTCTGCTTGGGTATGGCAAACAATCACCCCTTTGCCTGCAGCCAAACCATCTGCTTTGACCACCACAGGCGCACCCATTTTTTTGATAAAAGCCGCCGCGGGTTTATAACGCGTAAAGGTTTCGCCTTGAGCCGTGGGTACGCCGTATTGGGTCATAATGTGTTTGGCAAAAGATTTACTGGATTCAATCTCGGCCGCATTCCGGCGTGCTCCAAATATGCGCAGACCCTCATTTTCAAAAAGGTCAACGATCCCCACTGAAAGAGGGCCTTCCGGTCCCACTACGGTGAGGTCAATCCGTTGTTGACGGGCAAAGACAAGCAATTGGTCCAGGTCCTCTGCGTCGATGGGCACGCATTCCGCCAGGCCGGCGATACCTGCGTTGCCCGGCGCGCAGTAGATCTTCTTGACTTGCGGGCTTTGCGCTATCTTCCAGATCAAGGCATGTTCCCGACCGCCGCCGCCAACGACTAAAACTTTCATAACCAACCTCCCTTTTGCTGGTGCAGTTTAAATTCCGTGTGATAATTTTGCTCCGTTCGAATCGCAGATCCGATGGGCCAGCGCCATAAGATGCGCCTGTTTCATTTCATTCAAAACCTTGCCTTCAACTTGGGCACCCTGGATACCGCCGTTGAGTCGTATTTCTGAAAGATAAACATCACCGTCGCGGGTTAACATCAAATCGATGTGGCCGTAAGGCAGCTGAGACCTTTCCAGAACCTGTTGGCATATGCCATGCTGCTCAGGCGTCAACGCATGGGGATGGCTTCGGCCACCGGCGGCCAGGTTCATCCTGAAATTATGCGGATGGGTGCGACAATAGGCTTCATAAAAATCTCCCACCGCGATCACCCGGACATCCGCCGAGGCCGCTACATAGGGTTGCAATACAAAAGGAAAAACAGTTGGATCATAGGCCAAACAGCTGTACAGCGTCTCAAGGTTATCCCATTTGCAAAGCCCATAGCCACAGTGCAATCCATCCCTTTTGGTCACTGCCGTTTGGATACCCAAACGGTTATACCGGGTGATGGCATCCAACAACTCTTTGCGACGGGTAATGGCCAGCGTGTGGGGCACCATCCACTGGGCCAGAACCCAAGCCTGGGCGGCCTTGGAGCCATTTAGAAGCTGGGCCGTAGCTGAGGGCAATAGGCGTACCCCCCGATCCGTCAGATCGGCAAGCAGTGTTGATTTGAGATGGGATTTGGGTATTTTGCCAACGAACACATCGCCGGCCCCCAGTCCGTGGTAGGCTTTGATCAGTTGGCTGAAGCGCGTAATAATCATCGCTCCCCTTAACCTTAAGGTAGTAAAAACAACCGTACGAATGCAAAAACAGGGATGGGATTATTTGAAGCCACATAGCAGCGATCCTGATGCTTGTGCAGGCTATCGCTGGTGGTGGGCTTCAATACCAAGTTCAATCAGACGATCAAGCAGTTGGCCAAAGGAGATGCCCGCTGCTTGGGCAGCCTGCGGAAAGAGACTGGTGGGAGTCATACCAGGGATTGTATTGGTTTCCAACACAAAAATATCCTTACCGCGCACGATCATATCGGTACGGCTATAGCCCTTGCAGTAAAGGGCTTGATGGGCCATCTGTGCATATTTCTGCGCTTTTTGGGTTAAGGTTGCATCAATGCGGGCCGGACAGATCTCTTGGGTAGCACCGGGCGTATATTTTGCCTTGTAGTCAAAAAAAACATGATCCTGTCCGGGAATTATTTCAATCAACGGCAGCGGCAGCAGCGTATCATTGCCCAACACCCCACCGGTGATCTCAGTGCCCTCGATAAAAGCCTCCACCATGACGGTGGCATCGTGTTCAAAGGCGATGTTCATGGCAGACGATAAATCCGCGACATCCGAAACGATGGCCATGCCGATACTGGAACCGGCACACGCGGGTTTGACCACCACCGGCAGCCCCAATTGATCGACCAACTTCTCGGGAGCGCTGGGGGCATGACGCAGTTCGATCATATAGGGTAACACGGGAAGGCCCTGTTGTTCATAGATCTGTTTGGCGGCCACTTTATTCATGGCCAGGGCGCTGCCCAGCACGCCGGCGCCTTGATAAGGAATATCCAGCAGCTCCAACATCCCTTGAACCGTACCATCTTCGCCAAAAGGGCCGTGCAGAATGATGAGGGCCGCATCAATTTGGGAGGCATCGGCCATCAGTTTGGACAAATCATATTTGGGGTCATAGCGTCGAACCGCATATTTGGATTTATCCAAAGCCCGGTAAACCTGCTCACCACTCTTTAGCGAAACTTCTCTTTCAGAGGAGATACCGCCGGCCAACAGTGCAATGGTTTTTTTCATCTAGAGGTCCCCTTAATCATTCAGAGGCAATGCGATCCGTCACAGCGGCCATATACTTTTGAGGCACATCGAATCGGGCATTTTGGTTGCGACAGGCGTTAAGTTTCATAATGAGATAGTTGAGCTTTTTGAGTGCGCCATACCGCTGCCGGGTATCTTGCATCCCGGCCAACAACTCTTCGGTGCGCTGGATCTTTTTTTTCAACTCAATCTCAGGCGGCAAGCAATCCGCATTTTTTAAAATCTTATAAGCCAACCGCAAATCTTCAGGAACATGCTGATCATCGGCCAAGTTCAGTGGTTGTCCCGAACCCGGCAAATTATCAAACACGCCTTTATATTGCGCTTTTTTAATTCGCTCTTCCACTATTTGCTCAAATCCCGGAATCATCGGCTAACCTTGCTGGATATCAAAAAGAACGATCGGCCATCCATAGACATATCCATGTTGATATGACAACCGATATTCGCTATGAACAGTGGAGTTGAATATAATGCATCATGATACCGGTTTTCAAGGTTAAAACTTTAAGCGGCTGGATTATGCTATGACCGCCCCACCAGCATAAACAGTCGACCGTGGGTTTGGCAAACAAGGGTAGGCCTTGGGCAGTTCGATCGGGCACGGAGACACAATGGGCATCAAAAACAATCGTCGCACCCAGACACGCGGACCCGCCTATATTATTGCCGAATATCGCGTCAAGGAAGGCCTCTTCCGGGATATCATCAAGAACATCGGAGCAAACGGCATTTTTATCAGCACCCAGCGCAAAATTGCAGCTGAACAACCGATTGAACTCCGCTTTCCTCTATTTTCATTCCGACATGAGATTCTAATGGTTGGCAAGGTGGTTCGAAGCGGCCCCAGCGGCTTTGCAGCCGCTTTTGATAAGCCCATTACCGGCTTGATTTGCAAAAATGGTCAATTCCCTGATATAATTCATGAAATCAACAGATGAGCTGCCCCCCTAACAAAAAACTAAGAATCGAAAGCGCTGTGTAAAAAGGCAACCTTAGCGGTCATACGAAGTGATCCTTCGATCATGATACAGCAACCAGAGTTCCGCAGCCTCTTCATTTTCAGGATCATGGTTTAAAACCATCTCCAAATGGGGTCGTGCCGCTTCTATCGGCCCCTGATCCAGATATATTTTTGCCAATAAAAGGCGTGCTTCCCAATGATCGGGTGAAAGGGAAATCGCCCGCAGCAACGCTTTTTCGGCTGCTGCTGTATCGCCCATGGATTGGGCCGTCAATCCCAGGCCGAAATGACTCTCCGCATTGTGCGGATTGATCCTGATCGAGCGCTGGAATGCCGCTATGGCGAGGTCATTTTGATCCGCATCCGCATAGGCCATGCCCAGATTAAAAAAGAGCGCATCATCTTGAGCGTAACCGCAATCGATCGCTTTTTGGTACCATGCCAGCTCTTGGGCAGGATCTCCCAGTCTGCCCCAAATATAACCCAAATGATACATGGCCAGACAATTGGCCGGATCCGTATGGAGTACATCCCGATGTAGCGTCAAACCCTGCTGCCACTGCCCCATTTCAACTGCTTGATCAGCCGCGCGATCACAAGACCATACACCATCGCGTCCATTCGATGATATCGAGGTGCAGGCGCTAAGCCAAAACCAAACCCCCAGCACGACAAGTATCCTCCACCAACGACCATGGCACGGACTTAACAAAATATTGCATTTAGACATGTTCTTAATCCTATGATATCAACTTGATGAAAATACCGCAGGCGTATTTTCAGATAGTCGTCCGGTAATGTCAAACACTACCTGATCATTATTGATGGTCGCCATCCTATTGACCCCTTTAACTCAACTGAGGTAGAATCCATTCTCTTTGTTGATCCAATTCATTATCCAATTCAAAGGAGCCGGTTGTGACGAATTGGCGGATTTTTATTATGCGCGTGGTAATCGGGGTAGTGGCTGTTGTCATTTTGTCCCATCTATTTTATCCGGACGCCCCCATCTATTTTTTTATTTTATTAGGCATGCTTCTTATAGGCTTGGCGTATTTGAAAGAATACCTGGGCCAGCGGAAAAAAAACCGCTGAAATGGAGTTGAGCTGTTTTGAAACAAATCATTTTAGGAACCGCCGGACACATCGACCATGGAAAAACCAGCCTTATCAAAGCGGTGACGGGCACCAACACGGATCGGCTTAAAGAAGAGAAGTTGCGTGGTATCACCATTGAATTGGGATTTGCCGCCCTTGATTTGCCCAGTGGTCAGCATTTGGGGGTTGTCGATGTCCCCGGCCATGAAAAATTTGTAAAGAATATGGTAGCCGGTATCACCGGCATCGACTTGGTGGCCATGGTGATTGCCGCAGACGAAGGCATTATGCCTCAAACCAAGGAACATTTAGAAATCTGCTCTCTGCTCGACGTTCAAAAAGGCCTGGTGGTCCTCACCAAAATCGATTTGGTGGATGAAGAGTGGCTCATGCTGGTCAAAGAGGAGATTGATGCGTTTGTACAAGACACATTCTTAGAAAATGCACCGGTCATACCGGTATCCGCCACCACCGGAGAGGGACTGCCTGAGTTTTTGAGTGCCTTGGACGAGATCTGCAATGATGTTTCGGCCCGGGCCCCATCTGGTCTTTTCAGGCTTCCGGTGGATCGCGTCTTTTCGATGAAAGGATTCGGCACTGTCATTACAGGCACCTTGGCCGCTGGCAAAGTCGCTGTGGGTGATCAGGTAATGCTCTATCCTTCAAGGACGATCTCCAAAGTCAGAGGGTTGCAAGTGCACAACCAGAGCGTTGAGGTGGCCACTGCCGGCATGCGCACCGCCATCAATTTTCAGGGAATCGAAAAAGCGGTCGTTAGCCGAGGCGACATTGTGGCCATGCCGGATACATTGGTTTCCAGTCACATGGTGGATGCCGTTTTGAACTATCTGCCCAGCAATACCAAGGCCTTAAAAAATAGATCCCGGACGCGCTTCCACAGCGGAACCAGCGAAATCATGGGACGGGTCATCCTGCTGGATTGCGATGCGTTGCGACCTGGAGAAAGCGCTTTCGTACAACTTCGATTAGAGGCACCTGTCAACTTGATCAAATATGATCGTTATGTGCTGCGCAGCTACTCGCCGATGCGCACCATTGGTGGTGGCCGGATAATCCATCCGATGCCGTCGAAGCACAAACCCTATCTTCCTGAAGTGATTGAACTTTTAAATCTTATCGCCAAAGGTACGCCTGAACAAATTGTCTCAAGTCTCATTCAGGCGTGCGGCCCCAAAGGTTGCCGGCACCACGACCTGTTGCTAATGGCCAATTTGCCGCAAAAACAGTTGGACCAAATTCTGCAAACCCAGGCATCTCAACAGCAGGTTGTGCAAATTGACAAGGAGCAACGCCTGTTCATTCACCAGCTGGAACTGCTCGCCCTATCAGAAAGCATAGGCAACTATCTGGCGGCATTTCATCAACAACACCCCCTGAAACCAGGTGTGTCAAAAGAAGAGCTGAAATCAAAGCTGCCACAGCAGATTGGGACCAAACTGTTTCAGATGACCCTCCAACGCATGGTCAAAGAAAATGCCGTTGTCCTGGAAGAGGATATTGTTCACCTTGCAAACCATAAAATCTCCTTGGATGCGGATGAAGAGCAGTTGCGCCAGAAAATCCTGGCGCAATATAAAGCCGGTGGATTGACACCACCGTACTTTAAAGAAGTGAGCGAGCACATCAAAACGCCTGCGGAGCAAGCCAAACAAGTTCTATTGCTTCTGGTTGATGATGGTCTTTTGGTTAAAATCAAAGAAGACTTATATTACCACCACCAACCTTTGGAAATACTGAAACAAAAGTTGGTGGATTTTCTACTGGCCCATGGTGAAATCTCTACGCCTCAATTCAAGGATATGACTGGAGCCTCCCGAAAATTTGTGATACCGTTAATCGAATATTTTGACAGTTCGCAGCTCACCATCCGGGTGGGAGATATCCGTAAGTTGCGAAAACAACCCATCCCTTAATTGCGGCTGATGAGAGAGAAATGTTGCTGTGGCGGTTTCAACAGGGGCGATTGGGAAAGCCACTCCGGATTTCCAGCTGAGATCCAAATGCCCATTTAAGCCATCGTTTCAAATGCGTTTATCATCAATCATTCTATTGATTGCTCAAACAAGGATACATTATGCCGACCCACGATAACCCAAATAAACCAAACGCCAACGGATCGGGTTTTATTGGCTATGCGCTTCCACGGCTTGTATTGGCCATTATGCTCATCGTTGCGATCATCAGCGGCGCTTGCGTCCTTCTGAATCACCTTGACCTCGTCCCGGCCCGCCCTGCCCATATGGCCGAGGAACAACATGACGCGATCGTCAATGCACCAGAAATTTTAGCAGAAAAAAACCAAACCGCCGCATTGACGCACACCGAAGCAAACGATACGGAAAAGGTGTATGACAATCCGTCTGCGCTCGAAGCAGAAACGACAGCAGCGAAGGTTGAACCTTTAACAGAAGTAAAACCTGACACCCTGCCGGTGGCCACACGGTCAGCACCCAGTGCCGAGGCACAGCCAAAACCGCTGCCTCCTGAAAAACACGCCGGCAACGTGACCGACACACCCGCCGCCCAACCGATAACCCAGCAAGAACATGTCGCCGCACCGCACCCAGCAGTCCCCCCCCCGGACGATAGTACGCATTCCTCCCCCGCCCCAACCCAAAGCCACACGGCAACACCATCGGTTGCGCCGCAACCGGTGCCGCATGCCACCGAAGGCAATCATGCTTCTCGTGCTACCGGTGTCGCATTTGTCGAAGCGATGGTTCAATCCATCGAAGGTGAACTGAGTCACCGGTTTTGGGGATGGCGACCTAACGATGTGCTTAACCTGACGGATAATGTCAACAATATGCAACTGGGGGTACTAGAAGTTACCCGCCGGACCGCAGTTCAACTGGCCGAGCGCATTAGCCGGACGGGCAGTACGGACGCTTTCAATGCCCATCTTGAAAATGCCATGAATTGGTTCATGGTTAAAGCCGATCGCTACTGGTTTCCAGCACCCGAGTCTAAATACAAAGAAAGCTTGCGTGAGTTGGAGGCTTATAAAAAGAGCATCATCAACGGAACGGCTTCGTTTCATACGCGCACCGACAATCTGATTCCCCTGCTAATGGCTTACGAGGACTTGTTGGGCAGTTGCGATGAAAATTTAGTCAAAAGTGAAGAGAAAGACGGTTCAAAGGTCAGCATGTTCAAAGCGGACGACTATTTCTACTATGCCAAAGGCGTTGCCGGCACCATGGCCACTATGCTATCCGCCATTCATCATGATTTTGCCCAAACCCTTGAAAACCGAAATGGCAGTGGGTTACTCCACCACGCCATCACGTCCTGTCGCACAGCAGCTGACCTGGACCCTTGGTTTGTGACGAATTCCAATCTGGATGGGATTTTTGCAAACCACCGTGCCAATATGGCCGCACCCATCAGTCACGCCAGATTCTTCATCGGCCAGTTGATCAAGACATTATCAACCTAACCCCGCAGTTGCATAAAAAAGATGGCAAAAAGGCTAAAAAATTAGGTCCGCATTGAGCTGACGGTATATCAGAGATGCCTGCCAGGAATAAACCAGCGGTGAACTGACCATCGACTGCTGAGCATTTACTTTCTATCAAGTTCCATGCGTACTGCGGTACCAATTTCTCTTGATCCATAGGGTTTTCTTAAATATGCCCCAACACCAAAATCTAAAGCTTTTCTTACCCGACCCGATTGTGCAAAACCGCTGGTGATAATGGCTTTTTGGTTGGGCCGAATGGCCAGAATTTCTTGGTAGGTCGACAGGCCGTCCAGATCGGATCCCAAGACCATATCCAGGACAACAATGTCGGGCTGACGCTGTTTAATATACGCTATTGCCGCTTCACCATCGGAAACCGTTTCAACATGATACCCGATTTTTGATAGCATCAACGATGCAATTTCACGATGCTCAACATCATCATCCACCACCAAGACGGTTTCACCCTGACCGGCAATGTCTTCAATCAAGCTAGAAAGCACCGGTTGGACCGCTCTTTTTTCCAGGGTAGCGGGGAAAAACAACTGAACGGTAGTCCCCCGGTTAACCTGACTTTTGATGTCCACAAACCCTTTATGATCCTGAACTGCGGCCCACACGATGGCCATACCCAATCCTGTACCACTGCGGCCCATGACTTTTTTCGTAAAAAAGGGCTCAAAAACGCGTTTGATGTCTTCCGGCGCGATACCCTGACCGTTATCGCTTACCTCTAATACAGCATACCTGCCGCCATCGCCCTTTAAACGCGGATCATCAGCGGCGATGGATTCATTGTAAGTCGCGATGCGAATGGAACCGCCGTGGGGCATGGCTTCAGCAGAATTGAGAAGAATGTTCATAATGGCTTTGGCCATGTGGACCGGCGATCCTTTTATCGGGGCAAGATCTGAATTTAGGTCCATTTCGATGGTGACACCTGGATGCAATGCCAACAAGTTGTCATATTCAGGGCTCTCCAAGTAAGACGCAACCACCCCGTTGATATCCACCACCTCGGTTACCGCTACACCATGCCGGGCCAATGTCAGCAGATCTTGAACGATAACAGCGGCGCGATGGCCTGCACTTTTGATCTTAATGAGGGGTTCGTACAATGGGCTATCCGGTGAGACATCCATTAGCAACAGATCGGGATAACTGACAATGGCCGCCAGGATATTGCTTAAATCATGGGCAACTCCTCCCGCCATCGTACCAATGGTTTCCATTCTTTGCGCATGCTGAAGTTGCGCTTCCAATTGCTTCTGTTCAGTGGTATCGATTAAAATGCAGCGGCCCTCTATCACACGCCCTTGGGAATCCTTGAACGGTTCCAATGATACGTTTACCCAAATCGGGTGGCCATCATGATGGCGCAGGGCCAGGGCCTCATTCGGTACGGACTGACCCTTTTTGATGAGCCCATGCACCCACTCGGCGCGCATTTGATTCTCTTTTTCATCAGCCACATACTGATACAGGCAAGACCCGATGAGTTGAGACCGTTCGTAACCCAGCAAACGGACCGCTGCGGCATTGCAGTTGACCACAACGGCATCTTCTATATCGATCGAAATATAGGCAGTCGGCGCGTTCTCGTACAAACTGCGAAAACGCTCTTCACTCTCTTGCAATTCGCTGAATGCTTTGGCACTAAATATACTGGCGGCAGTTTGGTAAGCTATCCCCATCAACAAGTTCATGTCACTTTTGGTCAACGGCCGCTTGGTGATAATATTGTCTACGGCAAGGATTCCCAATGAATCACCTTCATATACAATGGGAAGACAAATTAGTGATTTGCTACCGATCTCTTTTGCAAATTGCTGACTTTTTAAAGACAATGAGTCTCGCAATGAATTAATATCATTGATCAATATCTCTTTCTTGGTTCTAAAAACATTGATAAAAACCCCTCTGGCTTCAGGGTTGCCCAAATTGAATTGGGTATTGGCCAGAAGCTCCACCATATCATCATCAAAACCATAACCTGCGGCATAAGCCAAGCGCCTGCGCTCAGAATCAGCCAGCATAATCAGTCCACGATCAAAATCCAAATAGTGCTGAATATTGGACAATACGATTCGGGCCAACTCATTGACATTCAGGATAGTGGAAGTCGCCTGACCGATCTTTTGAACCAGCAGGGCACCCTGGTAACGATAGTCGATCTCTTTGATGTGGTCTTCGGCCAAGCTGCCCTGATTTTGAAGCCTGTGTGTGAGCTCACTTATTTCCAATGTACAGGATTTAATATAAAGCCAGCCGCTCACCAGGCTACAGGATAGCAGTGCAGCGAGCCACACATTAAGCGTCAGCAGCGGGAAAGTGATCGCTGCCGCTGCCGCAGTGAGACCCACGATCACTAAAGCATAGCGTCTCCAAAGCCGGTGGGCAGGTTCCTCCCATTTGACAATATAGCGACATGCCTTGTCGCCGCGATGGACACATTCAGGGTGTTTTACAACAGCAAACTTATCCGTAACCAATTTAGCAATGGCCTCAAAGAAACCGATCTTATTTTCACATTGATGGGGACTTTCTCGGACATCCTTGTGCGGCACCACTTTTATTTCAACACAATTGGAAGCCAACTTGCGACTCGTCGCCAAAGACCCACGACTCACCAATGGATAGATTTTTGCCACGAAGAGATAAATCGAAGAGATACGAATTAATCCAAGGGCGCGCTGCTTCACCGGCCCGGTCGCCTTGGCTGATGCGGAGAACCGTCCCATCTCCCGGGCGATAGCAGTATTGCCGGTATCGGCAACCATTTTCTCATAAAACCGGTCGACCTGGCGCTGATTAAACCAATGCCCTGGATCTTCCACTTCATATTTGTTTACATCGGCGTAGTCTAGTATTTCATCAACACTGACATCAGGGTAATGCTCGCCCAGGAACTCAATATAGAGCTTGAGGATACGACTATTATAGATGGGAAGAGATTCGGGCATCGTTTGCAGGCTTTCAAATTTGACAGGCACGTTACTTCTGACAGGCGAACAGCAACCAGCCCATACTTGCACCAGGTGAATGCTTCTGCTCCTATTCGTATTGCTATCATATGGAAATGGGTCTCGCTATTTCTTTTATCGTCGATAAGAAGTCCGATTGTCAAGGTTAAATATCGGTTATGGTTGCATAAAGTAAAGAAGTTCCCATCCATTTTTTACAAATCCAATGCATAGGGAATTAAGCTTTACAAAATCGCTTGCTGGAAGCCTTAACTGCTGATAATAAAATTACAAAAAAGGCAAGTGTGCTTAATGGTTCCCAAAATTAAAATCGTTCTGTTTATTCTGGCAGGCCTTTGCATCATCCTATTGGGCGCGGCCATTTGGCTGAGTATAGATCTCTACCGATATGGCCACCAGCCTTCAAGCAAAGACGAAACCCAACTGTTTTTTTCCATCTCACAAGGAGAAGGTGTTAATCGCCTGACGCACCGGCTGGAAAGCCAAGGCCTGATTACCAGTCCGTTGCGCTTTAAATGGCTGGCGCGTTTAAAAGGAGAGGATAAACGACTCAAGGCGGGTGAATATCGGCTGGCTGGGAATATGACCCCCAATCAAATTCTGGATGTCCTGGTCAACGGAAAAACATATCTGTACCGAATCACCATTCCGGAAGGATTTAATTTGCGGCAAATCGCAGATGAGATCAACCGCCTGCAGCTAGCCGACGGCAACAAGTTCCTGACCCTGGCAATGGATCCTCAGGTCGCTGAGAATTTGGGTTTTGCGTACGCAACTTTAGAGGGCTATCTTTTTCCCGACACCTACTATTTCCCCAAAAACGTGACTCCCAGCGCCATTATCGACACAATGGTGCAACATTTCCAGGCAAGCTTCCCCGCAAAATGGCATCAACGCGCCCAGGCTCTCAATTTGACTGTCCACGAAGTGGTCACCCTGGCCTCCATTATCGAGAAAGAGACCGGCGATCCTTCAGAACGGCCACTGATCGCATCGGTGTTCCACAATCGATTGAAAAAAAGAATGCGTTTGGAAAGCGACCCCACAGTGATCTACGGCATCAAAAACTTCAATGGCAATCTCACGCGCAAAGACTTAAGAACCCGGACACCTTACAACACCTATATGAACCGCGGCATACCGCCAGGCCCCATCGCCAATCCCGGTTTAGCTTCGATTGAAGCGGCATTGTATCCAGCCGATACGGACTATCTGTTCTTTGTCGCTAAAAAAGACGGCACCCATTATTTCTCCACGAATATAAAAGATCACAATCGGGCCGTTACTAAATATCAGCTGCGGCGTAGACGCAAGAAGAAACCGTAATGAAATATCTGGAAAAGGAGCCATGCTGAATGCACACCTCGACCCTCACCGAGGCCCAATGCACCGGCCAACGTTTAATGGTCGGCTTTAATGGCACAGCATTCAATGACACATTAAAACGCTATATCGAAGATTTAAAAGTAGGCGGGTTGATACTCTTTTCCCGTAATATCCAGTCACCCCAACAGGTTGAAAATTTATGCAGCACGGCTCAAGAATTTGCAGCCCGGTGCGGTCAACCGCCGTTGTTTATAAGTATCGACCAGGAGGGTGGCGTGGTCTCGCGGCTCAAACCGCCTTTTACCCAATTTAAAGGCAACCCGCACATTAAAACCGACGCCCAGGCGGCTCACTTTGCCCGCATTACGGCCAAAGAACTTCGACAAATCGGCGTCAACATGAACATGGCGCCGGTACTAGATGTTTTACCGATCCAGGGCCCAAGCGTCATGGCCGACCGCTCATTCGGCCACAATCCTCATCACGTCGCCACATTGGGCAACGAAGTGATTCTCCATTTCCAACAAAACGGTATTATGGCGGTGGCCAAACACTTTCCGGGCATCGGACGGACAGCACTGGACTCGCACCAAGACCTTCCAGATCTGGATATTGAGGTCCACCGACTTGCCCAAACGGACATGATACCTTTTGAGTCCGCCATTAAAAATCAAGTGGCAGGCATTATGCTTTCCCATATCCGCTACCCGCAGGTCGACCCCGTGTGGCCGGCCAGCCTGTCGCCAACTATCGCGGGAGAGATATTGCGCCAGCAGATGGCCTACACGGGTCTGGTATTAACCGATGATCTTGATATGGGGGCTATCGCCAAACACTATGATTTGCCTACAGTTGTTCAGCAGGGCCTTGACGGGCAGGTCGATATTTTACTGATTTGCCACCCCGGCGCTAAAATCGCATCCACCTGCAGGGAAATAACCCATCAAATTCAAAACAGTGAAATGTTGACCCGCCGCAGCATTCAATCCGTGGCCCGCATCATGGATGCGAAAAACGCCTATATTTCAGTATAGCTCGCAGGTTGCGATGGATTATAGGGATGAAGCGTGTCCCATAACGTGGCGGGAGTAAACATCGGCATCCAGGGGTGTCATCCGGCCCTCTTGGATATAGTGGTGACCCAGCGCTGCGATCATGGCGGCATTGTCTCCGCACAGCGATAGAGGCGGGATATGAAGACCGAGCCCGTATTTTTTTGCGGCTGCGGCCAGTCGTTCCCGCAGCCGGCCATTGGCAGCGACACCCCCAACGACTGCGATATGGTCACATTGCCGCGCTTGGGCAGCATAAATCAATTTATGCACCAGCACATCCACCACAGCTTCTTGGAAACCCGCGGCAAGGTCTGCCCTGTCTTGGGTCGCTGCTATCGGATGGGTTTGAAGGTAGCGCAGCACAGCCGTCTTAATGCCGCTAAAGCTAAAATCAAATCCCTGCTTATCCAGATAAGGACGCGTAAAATGGATTTTTCGAGCATCGCCCTGCTGCGCCAGATGATCGATCACCTCGCCCCCAGGGTATCCCAGCCCCAGCATCTTGGCCACTTTGTCATAGGCCTCCCCGGCAGCATCATCCCGGGTTTGTCCCAACAATTGATAGCGACCGCACGCGGTGACATGGTAGACGGCTGTATGACCGCCCGAGGCCAATAGTGCCACAAAAGGCATAGGCGCCGGCGATTCTGAAAGCTGCGCCGAATAGAGATGGCCCTCCAGATGGTCCAGGCCTACCCATGGAATTTGACACGCATAGGCAAATGCTTTGGCAAAAGAAAATCCCACCAGCAAGGCCCCCACCAATCCTGGGCCTTGGGTAACCGCCAATGCATCGATCTGACCACGTTTCAAACCAGCATCGGATATGGCTTTTTCGACCACCGAACCGATGGCTTCCAGGTGTTTTCGCGAGGCCAACTCAGGCACCACGCCACCATAGGGATGATGCACCGCCACCTGGGACGCCACCACCGAAGATAAAATGCGATGGCCATCGGCAACAACTGCAGCGGCGGTTTCGTCGCACGACGATTCGATGCCCAATACACGCATAGGGCCATCCTCATTCAATTCACATTTTTATCCAAACCCATGTCGGGAGACTTCTCTTTTTAAACGGTATAAATCAAGCCGGATACGGAAACAAAAAGCCGGAAAGGGCAAAGTGACCTTTCCAGCCTGCAATGCAGATGGGGCGATCCCGAGTCCATCATTTTGGGGTCGGCTTCACCGAACCGGTGCGGCTATTGTGGGACCCTCAAGATCTGCAAATGGGTTCGTGCCGAGCCCCTTTTGCCACCCATTCGATCAAACGCATCATCCCGTTTTTTAGCTTCTGCAGTGTCTTCATCTTTATTCCATAAGCAAAAATATCGGTTAAAATAGGAAATCTAAACCCACCGAATACGTTGATCGTCGGTGGTATGTCGCTCTACAATGGTGCCAATGCGGTACGCTTTTTCATTCATCGCACCCAAACGGGCCAATACGTCTTGGACGGCATCTTCAGGAACAACAGCCACCAGTCCGATCCCATTGTTAAATACCCGCATCATTTCTTGATCTTCAACTTTGCCGGCTTTTTGTAAAAAAGAGAAGATGGGTGGGATATCCCAGCTGTTGCGTTTCAGTTCCAAGTTGCACGCCTTAGGAATAATTCGCAAAATATTATCGCTGATACCGCCTCCCGTAATATGGGCCAAACCTAGAATAGGCAATCCTTTGATCAGGCTCTGAATGGTCTCTGAATAGATGCGTGTCGGCATCAACAGTTCCTCGCCCAGTGTCCGTCCAAAATCAGCCATGTGCGCATGGATATCAAGTTTGAGGCGGTCAAAACAAATTTTGCGCACCAGAGAATAGCCATTGCTGTGTAATCCACTGGCAGCAATGCCAATAATTTGGTGGCCCACACTGATTTCAGATCCATCCACAATTTTATGGTTATCCACCAAACCGACAGCAAAACCCGCTACATCATACTCATTTTCTGGGTAAGCCCCGGGCATTTCGGCCGTTTCGCCACCGATTAATGCGCAGCGGGCTTGCTGGCACCCTTGACCGACCCCTTTAATAATCTCGGTGATGGTATGGCTTTGGATCTTGCCCGTGGCAAGGTAATCCAGAAAAAAGAGCGGCTTGGCACCTTGCACAGCGATATCGTTAATACACATGGCTACAAGATCAATGCCAATGGTGTCATGCTTGTCCATCATAAACGCGATTCTTAATTTGGTCCCCACGCCATCAGTGGAACTGACAAGCACCGGCTGCTCCATTTGTCCCACATTCAGTGAAAAGAGCCCACCAAACCCTCCAATCTCTCCCATCACCCCCGGTACGCGTGTTTGCCGGGCAATGGTTTTGATGGATTCCACCAAACGGTCAGCCTTATCGATATCAACACCCGCCTCGGCATAGGTCAATGGTTTATCCATATCATCTCCTGTAACAGTTGCTGCCTTGAGAAGCCGTGCAATGGGAACCACATCCGAATTTGCTTTAATGCGTAGACTTCGCGCGTTGGTTTTGCATCGGCAGGGGTTATCTTAATGTTGCAAAAACAGCTTCACCCATAAACTGCCCCCCTTCAAATGTCAAAACAAAATTTTTGACTTTTTTTAAATCCTTTTATACGGTTAGCTTGGTTTTAATCATTAGTGGTGCGCTGACGCAATCACATCAAATAACCTCAACAGCAACTTCAGAGCCAAGGTTCCTCTTGTCTCCAAATAAAGATGCGCTTTTCATTGAAGGAGAATCATGACAGCATTTGCCCGACTTGATCGTTTGCCGCCATACGTTTTTGCCCAGGTTAATAAAATAAAAATGGAAGCGCGGCATGCGGGTCAGGATATCATCGATTTGGGGATGGGCAATCCTGATTTAGGTACGCCCGATCATATCGTAGACAAACTGGTTGAAGCGGCCCGCAAATCGCATAATCATCGCTACTCCGCATCCATGGGCATCACCAAATTGCGTCATGCCATATCGGATTGGTACCAACGTCGTTATGATGTGGATATTGATCCGGACAACGAAGCCATCGCGACCATCGGCGTCAAAGAGGGCATGTCCCATCTGGTTTTGGTCACCATCCGCCCCGGGGATGTTGTCATGTGCCCGAATCCCACTTACCCCATTCACCCCTATTCTGTAATTATCGCTGGAGGCGATGTACGCGGTGTGCCGCTAGGACCCGGTCAGGACTTTTTTGACAATTTGGTTCAAGCCACGCGCCAATCCTGGCCGCGGCCTAAATTGCTTATCCTCAGTTTCCCACATAATCCCACCACTGAAGTGGTGGACCTGGCGTTCTTCGAACAAATTGTAGAGTTCGCGCGGGAACACCAATTGATGGTCATCCACGATTTTGCTTATGCGGATTTGAATTTCGACGGCTACCAAGCGCCCAGTTTTCTTCAAGCCAAAGGCGCCAAAGCGTTGGGCGTAGAATTTTTTTCCATGTCCAAAAGCTATAGCATGGCCGGATGGCGGGTTGGCTTTTGTGTGGGCAACCCGGAAATTATCCATGCCTTACGGCGCATTAAAAGCTATCTCGACTACGGCATTTTCCAACCCATTCAAATTGCAGCCATTATCGCACTCAACGGTGACCAGCAATGTGTTGCCGATATCCGCGAAATTTACCGATCGCGACGTGATACGCTGATCACCGGTCTCAACCGAGCGGGCTGGGACATACCCAGCCCCAAAAGCACCATGTTTGTATGGGCTAAAATACCCGCCGCCTATCGATCCATGGGCTCGGTGGAGTTCTCCAAATTCTTGATCAAAGAGGCTCAGGTAGCGGTCTCTCCGGGTTTGGGATTTGGCGAATATGGGGATGATTTTGTCCGCTTTGCCTTGATTGAAAATAACATGCGCATCAATCAAGCGATCCGGGGCATACGCAAAGTCCTATAGGCAGGGCTTTTTTATTGACTTTGGTTGGTCACCTATACGATGAATGTGCCTCAGCAGCACAAGCAAAAACAATTTTGTAATGGGACAACAATGAGGGGCGATAAATGAAACCGGTTCAACTGGGGCTCATTGGATGCGGCACGGTAGGTGCTGGCGTGGCGCGTCTGCTTCTGGAGGAACAGCGCCTGCTTGAAAAGCGCGTGGGGAAACCATTGGCGCTCAAGTATGTGGCCGATCTGGACATGGAAAAAGACCGCGGTTTAACCTTCCCGCCGGGGGTCTTCATCAACGATGCCTGGCAGATTGTGAACGATCCCCAGATCGACATTGTGATCGAAATGATCGGGGGTCAAACACTGGCCAAAGAGATTATCTTGTCAGCCGTTGAAAAGGGTAAACACGTGGTTACCGCCAACAAGGCGTTGTTGGCCCTTCACGGCAACGCGCTGTTTCAGGCCGCCCATAAACATGGGGTGGACCTGGCGTATGAAGCCGCCGTGGGCGGATGCATGCCCATCATTAAGTCATTGCGCGAGGCATTGGTGGCCAACCACATCCATGCAATGACCGGCATCCTCAACGGCACTTGCAACTATATTCTTTCCCAAATCAGCGATACCGGCATCGCTTTTGAAGCCGCACTGGCCCAGGCTCAGGACGCCGGCTATGCGGAGGCCGACCCAACCTTAGACATCGAAGGGCTGGACACCGCCCATAAATTGGCCATACTAACTGCTCTGGCTTACGGCATGCCGATCAATTATGATGACATTTATGTCGAGGGCATATCGGCCATAACGCCTCTGGACATCGCGTTTGCCGAAGAGTTCGGTTATTGCATCAAGCTGCTGGCCATCAGCAAACAGCGAAACGATTTTGTGGAGGCCCGCATCCACCCGACCATGATACCCAAAGACAACATTCTGTCTAGTGTGTGCGGCTCCTTAAATGCCATCACCGTCAACGCACATGCTGTTGGGGACCTGTTTCTTTGCGGACATGGTGCCGGCCAGATGCCCACCGCCAGCGCCGTGTTGAGTGATGTCGTGGATATCGCGCGCAATTTGGGCTTTAATGCAGCCGGCCGTGTACCGCCGGCCGCGTATCAGCCAAACCGGATCAGCGCCCTGCCGGTGTTGCCGATCACTGATATTGTGACCCATTACTATTTTAGGATCGCCGCCTTGGACCGTCCCGGAGTGCTGTCGGCCATTGCGGGTGTTTTAGGAAATCACGGCATCAGCATCAAATCCGTCCACCAAAAAGGACGCAAATCCAATGGCAGTGTTCCCATCGTCATGCTGACCCACCGCGCCAAGGAAGCGGATGTGCAAGCTGCTTTTGAGGAGATGGGCGGCCTCAATGTGGTAAACGGCACCCCTGTCCTGATCCGAATTGAACATGAAAATCCGTCGGTGTGAGGCGATCCGGCAAAAGGCAGGGGTCTGTATTAAATATTTGAACAAATGCACATGGCCGCTGACGTATAAACCCATAAAAATCCACTTATCGGCGAGATACATATGCAAATTGTCTGCACAGATTTAGAAGGGGTATTGGTACCTGAAATTTGGATCAATGTGGCGCTTAAAACCGGGATTGAAGAGCTCAGACTGACCACGCGGGACATATCAGACTATGATGTCCTGATGCGCAAACGCCTGAACATCCTTGATCAGCATGGGTTGAAACTCAAAGACATCACCGATGTCATCGCCACCCTGACCCCACTGGAGGGAGCCATCGATTTTCTCGCTTGGCTACGGTCCCAAACACAGGTGATCATCGTATCCGACACCTTTGTGGAGTTCGCCAAACCGCTCATGGCGCAATTGAACTGGCCTACCCTTTTGTGCAACTCCCTGCGTATCCGGGCCGACGGAACCATTGAGGCCTACCAACTGCGCCAGCCGGACGGCAAGCGTCATGTGGTCAAAGCGCTACAAAGCTTAAACTATGAAGTGATCGCCATGGGAGACTCCTACAACGATATTTCGATGTTGCAGAACGCCCGGCATGGGATTTTGTTTCGCCCACCGGAAAACGTGATTGCCGAATATCCTGATTTTCCGGTAACCACCACTTATACAGCGTTGAAGCAACTTTTAGAAAAACTATTCGTCTCTTGAGCCTATGCTGAGTCATCGAACCCCGTACCGCGTCATCTACGGCGATACCGACAATATGGGGGTCGCCTATTATGCCAATTATCTGCGCTGGTTTGAAATTGGCCGTACCGAACTGTTGCGCCATTGGGGACTGCCGTACAGTCAGATTGAATCTCAGGGTATTTTACTCCCTGTGGCTGAAGCCCAGTGCCGATACCTTGCACCGGCCAAGTATGATGACCTCTTATGGATCGAAGCAAGCCTGGATACTGACATCAAAGGGGGCCTTAAATTGGACTACCGCATTCATAGTCATGATCAACAGACCCTGCATGCCACGGGATATACCCGCCATGCTTTTCTCAACACAGACGGGCGGGTGGTACGGCCCCCAAATTTTATACGGCAATTGATCCAGCATCAGAGCGATCAACAATTGTGATAGCGGTTAAACAAACGACCAAAGGGCTGTGCTTTGAGGTTTATGTCCAGCCGCGAGCGTCCCGAACGACCATTGTCGGATGTCACCAAGCGGCGCTAAAAATCAAACTTACCGCCCCGCCCATCGGCGGCGCAGCCAACAAGCAATGCTGCCAGGTCTTGGCCAAAGCCTTGGCAATTCCCCGATCGGCCATCTCCATTACCCATGGCCATACCAGTCGTCGAAAAGGTATTTGCCTTGCCCTGGCCGGCGGCCCGGATCCGCAAAGCGTGCGAACATTGACAGGTAAAATTCAAACCCTTGGCGCCGCCCATAAAAAAACGGCTTGACTCCATGGCACGAACAAGTTAATTATTTCAATTCATTTGTTGCGGGGTGGAGCAGTCTGGTAGCTCGTCGGGCTCATAACCCGAAGGTCGG
>JBNLFN010000012.1:0-3020 GCA_050305555.1 Desulfobacteraceae bacterium
ACGGACATTGCCTATGATGGATAGAGGACTTTGCCTTGAGTTGCAGGCTCGTCCCACAATGCACGCCTGACTCGGTTCCTGTGTCGTCACTCCGTACCTTCGCGGTACCCTGCCGTAGCAGGGCGGCTTCCTCCCCCAGCACCGTCGCCGGTACCAAGTTGCGCTACCGCTACACCCTTCGCCTCCATCCGGCTGGGTCTAAGACTTGCCAAGCTTTGTAACTATTTGATATGCTTGGCTCACTTTTAAGAACGTGTGCCGTGCCCGGCACACAACGAATAAGGATAGATCGTGAGAGCGAAGCGAACCACGATCTTATCCTGGGGTTGGACAAGCCCGGTGGATTTGGCGATGCCGATATATAGGCAAATATCTTTTTTCGGTCAGGAAGTAGTGTCATCCGGGATTGGATGAAGGGCTTTTTTAGGGCGAGCGATATCGCTTAGCTCGCAATGAAGCTAAAATAAGAGGCACTTATGTCATAAAGAAGAGTAAATCCTCCTGTTATTGAGTTTATGACTGGTGATAGTCGATAGTACGTTTTATCCCGATAGCCGGGGCGGTTGACCAATAGTCAGTATTTTCATAGGTGCCTGACACTTAGGACATCTGAAGACCGGCCGCGGTCTCGTTTCACAGGCTTGTATGAAAACCTGCAAGACCAACTGAACCAAGGATAAGAGTTTTTTGGCGTTGCCATGCAAAAACCCATAGTCTCTGGCCCGGCGAAAGCCTTTGGGCAACACATGCTGCAAGACCAGCCACAGGAAGTCTTCGCCTTTGACGGTGCGGCAGCGGATCTTGCCGGTACGGCTTTCGGTGTATTTGAATGTGACAATGCCATCTTGATTGGACACGATATTGTTTTCACCGATGACGCCCCGGTATAGGTACCGCGACAAGTATTTTAAAGCGGACGGGCCTGCTCCAGCCCGTGTGCAGTCCACCACCCATTTGGGTGGGCAATGGGGCAAGTTGAGTCCGGCTTCGGTCGCTGCCTGGCAAAAGCGGGCGCGAAACACTTTGGCCAGGGCGAATTCATTGAACAGGTATTTGCTTTTTTTCTTTTTCCATTGTCTTTTGGCTTTATCCACGCCGCCGCCTGGTACCACGACATGGACATGCGGGTGATAATCCAGGCGCCGGTTATGAGTGTGCAGCACTGCGGTCATACCGATATCGGCACCGAGGTTCCTGGGATTCAAGCCGAAGTCCTTCAGCGTGCTGCAAGCGCATGCAAAAAGGAGCTTATAAACCAGGGTTTGGTGATTCCAGGCCAGGAATCTGAGCTCGTAGGGGAGCGTAAAGGTTGCCATGAAGTACTCGACTGGAAGAATCTTTTTGTGTTGGCGATCCAGCCAGAGCGAGGTTTCATGGTTCTGGCATTGTGGGCAACTGCGATGGCCGCAGGAACGGGGCTGCCATATTGTATGACCGCAGTCACTGCATTGCACGAGCAATTGGCCGGCTTCCGGTGTCCGGCACCGGCGGATCGCATCGATGGCGCGCAGATGGCCGGGCAGAAGCCGTGAGCCGTATTTGGCCTGAAAAGCATCGCGATATTGATCGAGGATAGCGGCAAATTGCATGATCATATCCTCCCCAAATTGACGTGGAGGGTGTTGATCAGCCCGTTGATGGTATCAATTGCATTTTGTTCGGCAGTGTCGGTTAAATGAGCGTAGCGCGCAGTGGTGGTGGGGCTGCTGTGACCGAGCAGCGCCTGGATATGACGAAGGCTTAAGCCCTTTTCAAGCAGATGGGTTGCTAAGGCATGGCGAAGGGAGTGAACCGAGACTTTTTTTTAATGCCGCACTGCTTGACCACGGCCTTCATGGCAGCCTGAGTACCGCCGCGATCCATATGCGTGGTGGCGTTTTGGATGCGGTCGGGTGATCCCACGGCATTGGGGAATAACCAGCAGGGGTTGCGATGTTTACACCACAAAGCGCGCAATCCTTTATACGTCAGATCCGGCAAAGGCACGAAACGATCCTTGTGACCCTTGCCGCGCCGGATATGGACCTGCTTGCGCTTGCCGTCAATATCGCCCACCTGCAAGTTCAGGGTCTCTGACAAGCGCAGGCCCATGGAATAGGTTGCCAACAGAAAAACCCGGTAGCGCAATTTTTCTGTGGCGCTGATCAGCCCTTCAATTTCGCTGACGGTGAGAATATCTGGCAGTGAACGCACTTTGGGAGCTTTGACGATATTGACCCACTGCCAGTCTCGTTTAAGGACGTGTTTCCAGAAAAATTGAAGACCAATACGGTCAATTTTAACGGTACTCCAGGAATGGGACTTGACCAGGTCGGAAAAATATTGTTCTCGTTGTTCCAGGGTCAATTGATCGGGGCAACAATCGAAATGTTCGCTGATTCGGCGCACAGCGCGCGCGTAAGCCTCAATGGTCTTTTGACTTTTGCCCTGCAGCTTGAGCAAACGCAGGTGACGCTGATAAAGTTTGTTAAATCGATCTGTTTCGGCTTGATTCATGGTATACCTCCCTTGGTTTTGATGCCGCCCGGAATTGGGCAACGCTGGAAGGTATACACTGATATAGGATTTTTTTCCGCCGCGTAGCGGCTTCGTCCAACCTGTCATTTAAGCGGGACCGGGAAAGCCGTGCCACTTTTGAAAGGTATCCATCTACTGGACTTTTGAGCTTTTCCGTATGCTTTCGGACACCGTTTCCCGGCCCCTTAATTCGGCGTTCGACATTAGACAAAAATACCATGGCAAAAGAACCAATTGAAATATTAGAATACGCAATTTCTGATGTAGGGAATTGGCGATATTGGATATCAGAAGAGGATTTGTTCCAAATCGAATTCGGATGGGTAATGTTATATATTAGCCCATCCACGCAAGATAATCCTCCATCAAATGTCATTGCATTAAGATTTAAAGATGTTAAATGTGTTGTAACTCTGGAGAGAGATAGTGACGAAAGTCATATGCCTTCAGATTGGTTCGAAAAGCTTGGAAAAGATGAAATTGAGCCATTACAGATATCATCT
>JBNLFN010000013.1:0-78445 GCA_050305555.1 Desulfobacteraceae bacterium
GCGGCCCGCTGATCCTTCGCTGCATCTAACGGTTGCTAAGCCCCCCTTGCTCAACGTGCGCCGGGTCGGCTTGTTCACTGACCTACGGTTACAGATCCAAAAAAGCTGTCTAGATACGCCTTGTTTTGGGTTATAGGTCCGAAATTGTAAATCGCGACCTTTCAGTGTTCGCTGATGTTAGCTTTGAGTAGTGCAAGGCCTGCTTGGCGTGCCTTAAGAATCGTGGCTGTATGCAACCCTTTGAATTCCGGAAGGTGCAATATAACATCAGTCAAAGTTTTGCGGTAAAGCAGATACTCATCTTTTTCACAAATTTGGGGTGCCACCGTTTGGGTAAAAATGAACGCATCAATCGGGCCGTTTTTACCATTGTGGTTACCTTCGGTGAGGTCGACTCGAATAGCGCCCGAGACCAAAAAGCAATGCACCATTGGCAGATAGCGCAGATTGTATTGTTTTAAAATAGATTGGGTGCCGGTAACCAGCTGCTCAGTCATGGCATAGATGCCGATCTGCTTGACCACCGGCAGATCCAGCTCCTGGGCCAGTGTCGCAATTACAGCATGCTTGGTCGTGCATGTGCCCTTGCCCTCCTCAAAAAGCAAGAACACATCATCACGATTCGAATTATAGCCATACGGTATCTGGTGCACCCTGTGACAGGCACCTAAGAAGGTATCAACCCCCTGATCTAAAAATATTTTGGAAATGTCACCCGCTTTGGTAATCTTCATATCGGGAAGCATATCAATGGTCTGCATGCCTATCTCCTGGGCCTTGATTGAGCACGTTTATGTCAGATTAAAAAAATATCCGGCTCAAACAGCTGGAATAATAATCACACTGACCAAAGCGCCCACAAGCTTAGAATGAGAAATACGGGGCTATAAATTCATTTCCGGGATGTCCATGCCGGCGTCACTGATAACCAAGGCTGTCACGATTCCGGCACCGACGATATTAACCATTGCGCTAATGATTTTCAACCCGATGGCCGATAATAGATAGCGGCGTTAATGCGTTAAAGATAGATCAAGGTGTATATATAAGGATTTGGTGATGGGGTTCAGATTTCTCACGGTCGATGATGAAATTGTCAGCAGAACAAAGATGCAAACCTTGTTGACACCTTTTGGTGATTGCCAGGTTGCCGAAAGCGGCCATGCGGCAATTGATTGCTTTCAAAGCACAATCGCTCAGAAGGAGAGCTTCGACCTTGTTACACTGGACATCAATATGCCTGATATGGATGGTGAAAAAGTACTAAAAGCGATTCGAGAAATTGAAAACCAGAACAATATCCCTACTCAAAACAGGACTAAAATTCTTATGGTAACGTGTGAGGCGAACAAAGAACGCGTGCTGTTATGCCATGCGGCAGGTTGTGACGACTACATCATTAAACCTTTTAATATTCACACCCTCCAACTAAAGATGGAACAATTCGGTTTTGTGAAAATAGAAGGCCAAACCTATCGCATCAATTGATGATAAGCTAACCTAATATTTCAGAAAAAGTCTCACGGATTTCTTCAGGACTTATCTTTCTGCTCAAAACAGTTTTGGATAGCTTAAAACGAGCCAATTCAAATGCATGCCTTTTTCCCGGTGTTAAAGCATTGAGGTCCTCTATATCGTCGCCCTTATATCCCGGCCCAGAACTATGGATTTCGAAATATGCCTTCTTAATTATATCAAGCGCCATATCGGATTCCATGGATGCATGCTGCCACTTGTACATATAACCGGACAAATTGTATTTCCGGCGCTCATGTTCTTCATATATAGGGCTCAAAGGAAGCAGCATGAAGGGAAATAAAATCCATCGAAACTGGCCCTGATTTCCCTTGCTTTCAATCGATTTAATAAAGTCGATGGTATCTTGAGCCGTCGCAAGGGTCTCGCCAGGATAACCGATTACAAAACTCGCTGTCACGTTAATCCCCACCGCCAGCAATTCTTCAATGGTGTACCGATACCTGCTTGGATCAATCTGTTTGTTCATTTTCAGTAAAATGTCTGGATTGGCGGACTCCAAACCGAACTGGATTTCGTACCCCCCCGCGCTTTTGAGCAATTGTAAGTCCATCCCTTTTAAATTACTCAAACGCATGAATGATTGCCACTGAATGGAAATGCCCGCATCAACGATTTTTTGACAAAACGCGTTCAGGTCCGGTTTCCCCAGTCGGAAATTGTCATCTACAAATCGAACATATTTGACGCCCAGTGCTTGCAGGGACTTAAGGTCGTCTATAATATCGTCGATGGGCCGCACCAAAGTCGCATTTTTATCTTTGACAAAATTGCAGAACTTGCACTGATACGGACACCCGTTGCTGGCTTGAACACTCATGACCCGGTTGGCCAGAACACGCTTGGGAAGTGCCTTCCAATCGTTATTGATCAGCTTAAACGGGGCTTCACTCGAAATTTCAGTAAAACGCAGCTTGCCGTTTTGAAAAAAACCAAGATTTGGAATTTGGCTGATCGGATCATTGTTCTCAAGCGCGCTCATCAACGTCAGTAGTGTATCCAAGCCTTGACTGCCAATGATGTAATAATCGACCGCGGGTTCATTTTTGTGGTTTAAAAAAAGATAATCGTTCCGGGGCGAATCGGTATCGTAGTTTGGATCTTGCCTGCGTTCAAAGAGGCGATACGACGATAAAACAAGCGGGCCACCGACGATAATAAGAACATCACTGCACAATGCTTTGATTTGGGACGTCAACTGCCCAAGTATTTTTTTATTACTGATAAAAGTCGTCGAGATGATGACAACACGTGGATTTTGCGCCAGATATTCGATGAACAGATCTTTTTCAAGTGCAAAATTATCGATTAAAGCGCAGTTGTATCGCGCCGAAGAGAGATAACTGAAAAGCGATATACCGTTTAGCTTGGGTAAATGCTGCCATGTGATTGGAGCTGCGTTGTCGTTTGCATCATGCGAATCTGCATCATTTTGCAAAGCAGCTTTGATGCGCTGGATGGTGGCGATCTCTCCGCCAATTTTTAAGCGCAATGAACTGGACTGTGCAAAACTGGTATCTTCATAGCTAGAAATAATGACGGCATCTAATCCCACAAATGCTCCTTACACGACCTTTTGCAGACGGGTCTAAATTTATCATTCAAGTTATGGCACGCAGATTACCTTATGTAGATTTAGATGTAAATTTATTTCTAAGACAAAATGCTGCGGCGGCTTAATCTATAAAAGTTTGTTTGGGCTATCTTACCTTGCCACCTCGTATGATATTGGCTATACAATAAATTCATGAATTGCCCGAAATGCCAAACCCGCACCGTCTCCGGACAAAAATTTTGTGGTACATGCGGCCACAAGCTGGAAGCAACCTGTGTCCATTGCGGCGCGGCCAACCCGCCCGACTATCAATTCTGCGGTCAATGTGGCGCCAGCCTGGCCATGGCTGGAACCGTTTCCCTGGCACGATCCGGACTGATCACCCAGATCGATCAGAAAGCACTGGATTTATTGGGCTACCGAAATGATGAAATGCAAAATAAGCCATTCTCGCTGTTCGTGGCGCGCGTTGACATGGTCATCTTCTTCTCCCATTGGAACGAGTTGTTGAGTCAATCCAAAACGCAAAGCTTTGAAATTGCACTTAAACAAAAAAACGGAACAACCGTTTTTATTTCATTAGATGGCCGGGTACCCAGCCGTTCCTCCGGAAGTGCCGGTGACATCCAGCTCATTTTCAACAAAGGCAACGTCAAGCGTCTGGTGTCGGACCAAATGCAGTATCAACAAGATATGCTGAACCTTATTTTTTCAGCCACCGATAGTATCAGTACCGTCTCTAAAAAGCATTTGGATCAATCCATAGAGGACACCCTGAAAAAAATATGCCTGCTTGCCAAAGCAGACCGCTGTTTCATCTATGCTGTCAACCGCCGACTCAGATGTTTGGAACTGATCTATCTATGGTGTCAACCGTCATCAACCCCATTGGGAGACAGCGCAAAATTAAGATGTATCCCTTTGAAAGCGATTAAACGCGCCATCGTTAAATTGCGTCAGGAACAAGCATACATTATCAATGATGTCAATGATTTACCGCCAGCGGAGCGCAAAGAATTACAGGCATGGCACCAAATTGAACAAGGGGCGGTGATGTGTCACCTGATCTATACCGAATCCGGTACACCCCCTGTCGGTGTCATCGGCTTGGCCAGAGACAACGCCAATGGCAAATGGCAACCCAACAACATTGCATTGGTCAAGTTTTTCGGACAAATCGCCTCCGTCAGATTGCCATTGCTCGATCGGGTAAAAAATAGCACAACCCATCCCCTGTCCGCACCTCAAAATCCGCCATTCCCGAAGAAACAATCCCCAATAGAACCGCATGACAAGGTGGTGACCATCGATCAAAAACGTTCGCGATCCTACCTTTCAACCAAACAGAATACGGCTGACGCTAAACGTAATCGATCCGCGAGGCGCTCAAAGTACTTGCCTGACAAAAGCCGGCCCATGCGAATCGAGAAATTAGAAGATCCGCTGCAGGTGGACCAGCAAACAGTATTCACCAGAGATGACGGATTGGTATTGTTAACCTGCCCCCGTTGCGGTCTTCAAGAGTCCATTCATCTCGGCAAATTTGATAAATTCGGCAACGCCATCAGCGTCATCTGCCCCTGCAAAAAGCACTTTGCCGCAGTGCTTGAAAAACGCCATGCTTTCCGCAAATCCGTTAATCTGAGCGGTTTTTTTTCCATAAAGAGCGATCTGGAAAAAAGAGACGCTGACGAAAGCATTTGGGGCCCCATGGTTGTCAAAGATATTTCTAAATTGGGGTTGCGATTTTCATCCCAACAATCCAACCTTGTCCATTCCGGCGACCTGCTGATGGTGAGGTTTAACCTCGATAACTCCAACAAAGCCCTGATTCACAAAGCAGCACGGGTGATCTCAACTGTGGATGATGAAATTGGGTGCCAATTTGAAGGGGCAGACAGTTACGATATCACCTTGGGATTCTATTTTATCTAATAGGACGGACATGGACCATTCTAAAACAGAACGTGGAGTGGAGATACCCTTTAAAAAACTGAGTCGAGAAGCGTTGACCAGGTTGATTGAAGAGTTTGTGACCCGCCACGGCACCGACGGCGGATATACCCAAAAGACACTTCAGCAAAACGTTGCGATGGTGATGGGACAACTCAACCGGGGGGAAGCTGTGATAAGGTATGATGCGACGACTCAAACGGCCAACATTGTCCCCCGACATTAACCCCACGGTTGCATAAAAATCAAAAATAAGGAGAACCGGATGACGGCCACCCAAATCCTGGAAGAGATCGCCCCCTGCGGGTTGAATTGCATTAAATGTTTTGCTCATGTTGACGGCGACATTCGCAAATACAGCAGAAAGCTCAAAGAGAAATTGGGCAACTTTGACATATATGCCCAGCGCTTTGAGACTTTGCTGGACAACCCGATTTTTAAAAAATATGCGGATTTTAAGGAAATGTTGGATTTTTTCGCTGCCGCAAACTGCCGTGGCTGCCGTCATGAGCAATGCAAATTGTTCAAAACATGCGGTGTGCGTGCCTGCCATCAAGAGAAAAGCATTGCATATTGTCATCAGTGCGAAGATTTCCCTTGCGAAAAAACAGGTTTTGACCGGCACCTGCATGCACGCTGGATTAAACTCAATGAACGCATAAAAAAAGTCGGCATCGAACAATACCATGCCGAAACAAAAGGACAGCATCGCTATCCGTAAGTGGTTTTGAGAACAAGGTTACGATATTGTTTTCAGGTACTTGTTTTATTATTGACTTTCCGTTCAATTAGAAATATTTCCCCAAACATCAACACCTGCTTCATTTAGTGAAACTAACAACTCTCCTCAGCACTCAATCAATTGATCGGAATCCTGACTATATACTACCCACTACCTGCATTCGCGCACTAGGATTGTCTCTCAACTGCAATGAAACATGCTTTTCTTGACAGCGCATTATCTTTCTGAGCTAAGCATCCTTTCTCCCATAAGGCCAGAATTCTACCCGACCGTATTATCAACCGGTCGGGTATCGCAGCAGGTGCATCTTCCTTAAGCAAAAAAGAGAGGAGGCAAAGATGGAGAAAAAAATCGGCGGTGGTTCATGCTTCTAATTTCACTGACGGTTTTCCTTTTCCCAACAATACTGGACAGCAGCCTGCAAACTAACATTGCGAAATATCATCTGCTGAACTATTTTTGTCGCATCAACGAATATTTTTTTAGATAACATTCATAATGGAGATTTCCCATGACTGAAGCACCACCATCATTTTCCGTCAAGGATATATTAAAGCTCGAAGTCTCGCCCGCATTGGGTTGTACCGAACCGGTGGCCATCGCGTTAGGAGCGGCTGTCGCGGCTGCATTGCTGCCGGGTCAAACGGTAGATCGCCTGGACGTATGGGTAGACCCCAATATTTATAAAAATGGAATCGCTGTTTCGATCCCCGGAACCGATGGCCTTTGCGGCCTGGACACTGCCGCTGCTTTGGGGGCCGTCGGCGGTGATCCTCAGTTGAAATTGGAGGTTTTGGCACCCATTGATGCCGTTGCGGTTGAGACGGCATGCAAACTTTTGGATGCCGGTCGGGTTAACATCCATTTATTGCCGGATAAAAAAGGCATTTATGTACGTACCCTGCTCAAAGCGGGCAATCAATCCGCCGAATCAGTCATCGAAGGGATGCATGATAATTTGGTCTACCTGGCATTGAACGGCAAGGAACAAAAAGCCTCACACCTGCAGAGCCATACCGCGGGTGAAACACCTAAGGTGCCCATACAGGAGCTTGAGACCTGGTTAACGGGTTTACGATTGCCCCAACTGATTGCGTTGGTGGATGAGTTGGATGAAGAAGATTTCGCATTTTTAAAAGAAGGTGTCCACTTCAATACGCAGTTGGCCGAACACGGCTTGAAGTTTGGCAGCGGTATGGGGGTGGGTAAAACCTTGGAGCGGCTTGTCCGCCAACGACTGATTAACCGTGATATGATCGCCGATGCGCGCATCATGACCTCTTCAGCGGCTGACGCCAGAATGGGCGGCGTAAAATTACCGGCCATGAGTTCAGCCGGTAGCGGCAATCACGGACTAACGGCTATCTTGCCCATCGTTGCGGTTAAAAAATACCTTGAAGTTGACACCAAAACCTTCCTTGAGGCCATCGCTCTGTCCCACATTGTGACAGCTTATGTCAAAGCCCATACCGGACGATTGACTGCTATTTGCGGATGTTCGGTGGCTGCCGGCGCCGGCGCAACTTCAGGCATCAACTATCTGTTGGGCGGAGATGCCAACCATTTGGCCGGCGCCATCAAAAACCTTGCCGAAGATTTGGCCGGTATAATTTGTGATGGCGCAAAAGCCGGCTGCGCCCTCAAGTTGGCCACAGCAGCCGGAACCGCGGTTCAGGCCGCCCTGTTTTCGCTCCAAGGTGTCAATGTCAGCGGGACTGACGGGATCATTCATGGTTCACCGGAAAAGACGATGAAAAATATCGGCATCTTGACCACCGAGGGCATGATCGAAACCGACCGCACCATTCTGAAAATCATGCTGGACAAGCACTTTTCAGATCCATAACAACAGGTATGGTGAAATCTTGATGTCATGCCATTCAATGATGCAACGCAATGTTCTTGCCGGCAATCAATCTTTGAACAAATTGTGATCAGTGTTCCCACTGATATGGACGCGTATGGTGAACGCCCGCAGTTTCTAAATACGGCAAGGCCATCCATGCGCTGCTACCGCAGGTGCAACTGTGCAGCTCACGACAACAATCAAAGCAGGTGACCTGTCCGCAATTAATACATTTTGAGCCACGCCGTTGCGTTAATGTGCCACGCAGGATCAGCAGCAGGGTCTGGTTGTCCTTGAGTTGCCTGATTTGCCTGCCACAGCGGGTACACAACGGAATTTTCGTTTTTTCGGTATGATCCGTTATATAAGCCATTGTGTTGGTCCTTTTTTGGATGAATGAAGATAGTAAGACATTTAATGCATGACACGAAACAACCCCTTCGTCTGTGATGCGGGTCACAGTCAACCCATTCTTCGTATTATTTTTTTTTAAAAAAATCGGCAGGCAATCGGGTAGGAGGAGGCGTGCGGTTGAGTTTTCGGCGGTTCATGAGTTACATTGGAACTTTCGTACTGTGTCAAACAGTGACACGAGCCCTATCTGGTTAAAAAAACTTTTTTGCAAACGCCTGGTTCATAAGCGATTTCTGTTCGCCGGGCCAGCGCTTTGCCTTCAGCTTCCTTCAGATCCCGCCTCGTGATGGGCACCCTTGCCGTTCGGCTAACACGTTCCCCTGTCGGTTGTGTAGAGGATTTGCACCTCCAAGTGGGTGCGCCCTGCCGGGCGCACATGAAAAAAGCGGTAACCTTTGCAGGTTACCGCTTTTTTCATGGAAATGGTTAGTGGTACAAGATATCAGGAATCTTGTTTTTCAAACTCGATTAGCGAATGGCCATACCGATGCTTGGAAAAATCAGCGCCGGTTACGCTGAAATACTTCGTCCAAAATTTTTCAATGGATCGAAATTTTTTGGTACTCTTTGCGCTGGCGCCGGCTACATATATCTTGACAGCAGTGAGGTCGGGAATGGCCTTTTGCTGTCTGCGGATTTTAATCACATCGGCGATATACTGGTTGTTCAGATTAACCTTATCAAATTTGAATTCTTTGGAATCCTGGATCATGTCGGACAGAATCACCAGAATCTTATCGCGTTTTTCACTGTGAAAAATCGTATCGGCAATATTAAGTGAATTTAAGATTTCCGTATAGCGCGTGCCATGTTTTTTCTTGAGGAGATTGTCAACCCCCGTGCGGATACGCTTTTTGGTCTTGGCGAAATTTTGTTCGAATTGCAGACGATTATCCCAAATCGTTTGCTTGGGAATAGTCTCATCCAGCGCCGGTTTGAAATCGATATAGGAGCGGCTGGTGATCGTGCCGACCACAAGGCGGTCCTGTTGATCCAGATTTTCAAAAATCAATTCAAATGCATTGCGATAAACAGTGCGTCTGGCTTTATTCGTGCTGCCCGACATATCCACCAAAACCACAATCACGCGTGGCTTCGGTTTATCTTTCCCAAATCCCAATACAGCGTTCGCCTCTCGGGGTATGGGGTTAAATAAAAGCAGGGCGCCGATCAAGACGGCCCACACGATATTTTTTTTCAGCCTCATGGGGGTTACTCCTTGTGGGATTCGATGCAATCGTCTCTATTTTTTAACCGCTTTCAATTGCAACTGCATGGTTGCGTCTAAATTTTGTGCCGAACCTTCCTGTTTTTTCAGCTCCACATCGATATTGTGCTCGTTTTCAAAAGAGATCGGTTTGCAGTGGTCAGGACGTTCGCGCAGATTGATTTTACGATAGTAGTAAACAAGCTCCTGCGCTTGTTGGTGAATCTGGCTGATTTTTTGCTGCTGTTCGGATAGAATTTTATTATGCTTGGATTCAATCTCCCGCATGGTTTTGTTGATGGCGTTGGTGCGTCGATGCAAATGCTCCAACTTGGGATCTGTGTCATGGGCGAAATAAGAACACAGGGTTGCCGCTGCTAAAATAACCAAGTTCAAGCCGACAAAAGCCGCACCAATAAATTTACTGCTGCCAAAACTGCCGACAGCGCCCGATTCGGAGAGGTCACCCAGATATTGGACGCGGACATAACCGATGGCCACCAACCCGGCGACAGTTAAAAATAGCAAAGCGCCGACGCCGATGCCGCTCTTCCACCAAGGGTCGGATCCGCGCTTGAGAAGAATTCCCACAGCATGGGCGATCCAGGGAATGGCCACCGCGATGCCCAGAGCCATGATCCAGGTAAATATCTGACTCTCGCCAAATACGGCAAAAGCGAGCGAATTCATCGGCACTTCACCCAAAACGAACAGGAACATCAGAGCATAATACTTGCCCCTGGACAGCTCCACACTCGGCTCACTGCGCTTTATTTTGGCAGCATGATCGTCATAGTCTTTCGAAATCCGCTGATAGTCTTTAAGCAAGGGTTTGTGTTTCCCGCTGAGTTTCTCCAGGATAGGGGCATATTTGGAGGTCACCTGGCGGGCCTCATGACGGGCCATGGCCATCAACTCCTGCTCAAATTGCGAGGGATTCTTATCATCGATGCCGGGAATGTTATTTTTGGCATCAACGACTGCATTTTGATGAACCGTTTTCTTATTGTACATTAGTTTTCCTTTCTATCTAAAATCTGAAGTTTACAGAGGGTGAATGATTGTATCCCAATCATTTCAGGAAAATCTACTACATTGACGGAATGGTTTAATAAAAAAACAATCGAGAAGTATCCAAAAGTATACAATCCCATAACCCTGTTAATGCCTGCCACTTCTGCGCACCCTTCGTAGGTCCAACGCTGTTTGCCGTACGATGCCGGTCAGCATGGTTTTTACAGGTAAAAGCTGACCGGCGGTTGATGACTGTTTTCCTTCTTCACGCAATTTTCTTGCCAAAAATCATCTTTTTGCAATTAAATTGGTCGAGATCGTCATAAATTTAGCCGCGAAACATTTTTGAGTTAAAGCATGGAGATAAACAGGCTGAAAAGACACGCATAGATAAATAGAATCAGCCCCGTTTGAGTTTAAGATAGGAACCTTCTTTCTGCTGAAGCGAGTATTTCAAGCCGAAGCTTTTGTGTCAATACCTACTTTAATCCACCCTATTGAATGCGAAACGCTATGGTTTCCTTGTTTGAGCAGTCTCCCACACCCAAAACGGCATCCTAATCCATAGCAAAGCCTTTGTCGTGAGCTGCTCTTTTATTGACATAGCGCACGAATTTTGAAATATTTCAACTCAATCTGTCGAAGTTGGGCTTCGATCCATCAATCCCTACTCAATTTCAATAATTGTGTTCATCCAAAATGTTCCTAGGCTCAATGTCCGCCGGTATAGTATTCGCCACAGGGCATTCTGGATACGATCAGCTGGAGTAGTCCCGGGGCCATCAATAGCCTCCGAGGAGTGACCTGATGTTCCACCGCACACCCATCGCGTGGTACGGTATTTGTCTGGGAATCGGACTCCTGGGTATCCTTAGCAGCATACTGCCGGTGCTATCGGATGCAGAAGAAAGCATCGGCCTGCACTGGCTATATCGAGTCCGGGGTGCTGAAAAACCACCGACCGATGTGGTGGTGGTGGCCATCGACCGCGAATCGGCCAAAGCGTTAGACCTGCCGGCTGCAGCTCAAAAATGGCCGCGGATATTACATGCAAAGTTGCTGGACCGCTTGACCACCGAAGGAGCGGCGGTGGTGGCATTTGATATTATCTTTCATGAACCCAAACAAGCATCCCATGATCAAGCTTTGGCTTCAGCCATTCACCGGGCCGGCAATGTGATTTTGGCCCAACCCATCGATCGGATAACAATGCCCCTTGACGGACGCGAGGGTTCGCCGGTTGTCCAGGTCAACATCGAGAAGATGTTTTCCGCGATTCCGATCATTGCCGATGAAGTATTGGCTCAGGCGCCGTTTCCACTGCCCAAAGTGCCGATCAAATTGAATCAATACTGGCGTTTCAGTCCCGGGGCCGGAGATTTTCCCACCTTACCCGTAATTGTAATGCACGCTTTTGCAGCAGATGCATTTGATAACTTTTGGGGCTTACTGAAAGCGGTTGATCCTTCGGCTGCATCCACACTGCCGGTTTTTGCCGATGGAAAACAGACTGCCCGCAAAATTTTAAAATATATCAGGTCAATAGCTGATCTTTTTAGAAAAGATCCCACCTTGGCCGGCCGAATGTCGGCTCGATTGGGCCACTATTCCATCGATGGGCCGAAAGCGCGAAACACCCGGCTGACAAAAGCTTTAATCGAAATATACGGCTCGGGCAAAAGTCAATATTTGAATCTCTATGGTCCCCCTGGGACAATTGAAACCATATCCTACCATAGGCTATTGAACCTTCAAAATTCAGACTCAGACCCCAGCCGAGGCGAGTTGCCGTCATTGAGGGGGAAAGCCGTTTTTGTGGGACAAACTGAAAGTGACTGGTTCAAGGTTCATGATGGTTTCTACACGGCCTTTTCCGGAGCATCGGGCATTGACATCAGCGGCGTGGAGATCGCCGCCACAGCCTTTGCCAATCTATTGGAAGACAAGGCTGTCCACCCGTTGGGACCGGTCGCCGATTGTACCCTGCTGATGGCTTGGGGAATGATAGGGGCTTTGATCTGCCTGAACTTTTCCGCTTTGGTTTCAGCGCCAGGTTTGATGCTCCTGAACGGCGTGTATGTCAGTTTGGCCTGTATCCAATTTAAATCCGGTGGCAACTGGTATCCTTTGGTGGTTCCCACACTGGTGCAGACACCGATGGCCTTTATCTCGGGAGTGGTTTGGAAATACCGTAAGGCCAATATCGAACGCCGCAATATTCGAGAAGCATTTGGTCACTTTCTGCCGGATGAAGTGGTCAACCGACTGGCCTCCAATGTCAAAGATATCCGTGGCGGTGGGAAAGTGCTTTACGGCATATGCCTTTTCACTGATGCTGAAAGTTACACCACCCTCTCCGAAAACATGAGCCCCGAGAGCCTGACCCGCTTAATGAACTCCTACTACGAAGCCATTTTTAAGCCCATCAAAGAAAACAACGGGCTAATATTGCAGGTCGTCGGTGATTCAGTCCTGGCGATATGGTCGGCCCCGCAACAAAAAAATATTTTAAAAACAGCTGCTTGTCGATCAGCTATCGGTATAACGAAGGCCGTGCATCGGTTTAATTCAACGCCGGGGCAACACCGCCTGCCGACCCGTATCGGCATACACGCCGGTAAGATTTTATTGGGAAATATCGGTGCCTTGGATCATTTTGAATATCGTCCTGTGGGAGATATCGTCAACACCGCTTCACGGTTAGAGGGATTAAACAAGTATTTGGGGACCCGCATGCTGGCCTCGGAAGAAGTCATCAGTCCGGACAACGATGGTTTAGCGCGTCCGGTGGGACGCTTCGTGTTCAAGGGCAAATCTCATCCGGTACGGGTTTTCGAAATACTCCCCTACAATGGGGTTTCACCGGAACCGCAGGCCGCTCTGAATGGCATCTTTGCGTCCGGACTGCAAGCGTTCGAACAGCAGCACTGGGATGAGGCCGATCATTGTTTTAATCAGGTGTTAAAAATAGACGAAAAAGACGGACCGTCTCATTTTTTTTTAAAGTTGTGCCGGCAATATCGAAAGGTGCCGCCGGACCCGGACTGGGATGGAACGGTGCACTTAAGTCAAAAATAGAATTTCAAAACTGTAGGCAATCCCATTACTTTTGCGCTGACCTGCATATGGCGCAACAAGCAGGAGAGAATAAATGATATTTCGTTGGGCGGTTATAGGTGTTGCGGTGTTGTTTCTGGTGGTTGGATTTCAGGCGGTACCGAATCAGGCTTGGGCCAAAGCTGCCGATAAAGATTGGGTGAGCAAAGTGATCTCTGTGCAGGGCCGCGTGCAGGTCAAGCGGCAGGGTGAAACCGACTGGCAGAAGGTTCGATTGAATGATGCACTCTTTGCCGGCGATCAGATATGGGTTGAAGCCAAAAGCCGCGCCGGCATCGTACTGAGAAATGATGCCGTGGTGCGCCTGGATCAAAACACCACCATGGTGTTCACCCAAATCAAGGACGAAACGACCTTTATATTTCGACTACTCAAAGGGGCTGCCAATTTTTTCAGCCACCAACCGCGAAGCCTTGAAGTCGTCACCCCCTTTGTCAACGGCGTGGTGGAAGGTACGGAATTTTATGTGCAGGTAGACGTGGAGCAAACCCGCATCGACCTGTTTGAGGGTCGCATTTTGGCCCTAAATCCATATGGTAAGGTCCGTTTGGTAAAAGGCGAAGGGGCTGTGGCATCGGCCGGCAATGCCCCTCGCAAGCAGCTCCTGGTTCAGCCCCGGGACAGTGTCCAGTGGGCTCTGTATTACCCTCCGATATTGGCCATGGGTTCTGACAAACCGTCGGCTGGATTTGAGAAATCCACGGCACTATTCAACCAAGGTCGAACATCAGAGGCCATCGCAGGACTGAATGAGATCCCAAAGCAGGAACAGGATGCCCGCTTTTTCGTGTATCGCGCGGCACTGCTGCTCCACGTGGGGCGGGTTCCGGACGCCCGGGACGATATACAACAGGCCCTGGCACAGGATTCAAACCATAGTACGGCCTTGGCCCTGCAAACCATCATTGATGTGGTGCAAAATCGAAAAAAAGAGGCCATGGCCGCCGCCAGCAAGGCCATTCAATCCGATCCCCAATCGGCGACCGCCTACATGGCGCTTTCCTATGCCCATCAGGCCGCTTTCAACCTTCCTGAGGCCCTAAACGCCGGCCGCGCTGCCGTAGCCAAGGCCCCTGAAAACGGCACGACGCATGCCCGTCTTGCGGAGCTGCGCCTCTCCATGGGGCAACTGGATCAAGCCATCGAAGCGGCTCAAAAAGCGACGGTGCTGAACCCCAATACAGCCCACGCCCATACAATTCTGGGATTCGCATACCTGACCCAGGTCAAGACCCACAAGGCACAAGCGGCATTTGAACAAGCTATCCTGCTGGATTCGGCTGCACCTTTGCCTCGACTGGGCTTGGGCCTGGCTTTAATACGCAATGGGGATCTGAAGGCCGGCCGGGCGCAAATTGAAATCGCTACGGGGTTAGATCCTTTAAATGCCGTGGTTCGCAGCTACTTGGGAAAAAGCTACTTCGACGAAAAGAGAGGCCCTCTGGACCAACAGCAGCTTGACATCGCCAAGGCCCTCGATCCTAACGATCCCACCGCATGGTTCTACGACGCCATACGTAAGCAAAGCCTCAACCGGCCCGGAGAGGCCCTCAGGGATCTTAAAAAATCCATGGCACTTAATGACAATCGTGCGGTTTACCGTTCACGGCTGTTGCTGGACGAGGATCTGGCCGCTCGCAGCGCCGGCTTAGGCCGCATCTACAATGACCTGTCGTTTCAAGAACAGGCCCTGCGCGAAGGGTACAAATCGCTTCATGCTGAACCGGCTAACTATTCAGCCCATCGGTTGCTTGCAGATATTTATGCTTCCCGTTCAAGACATGAAATCGCTCGGGTCAGCGAGCTGCTCCAGGCACAACTGCTTCAACCCCTGAACCTTACGCCCGTGCAGCCGCAATTGGCGGAAAGCGATTTGATGATTCAAGAAGGCGCCGGCCCGGCGGAATTGGCTTTTAACGAATACAATCCATTGTTTGCCCGGGACCGGGTCACTTTGCAGGCCAGCGGGGTCACTGGTGGGAACAATACCCAAGGCCATGAAGTGACCATCGCCGGTCTTTATCAGCGATTCTCATTAAGTGTCGGGCAAATGCATTATAAGACGGATGGATACCGGGAGAATAATGAACTGGAGCAGGATATCTCCAATGGCTTCGCCCAAGTTGCCCTTTCTCCAAAGTCGAGCCTGCAGGTGGAGTATCGATCCAAAAAAACAAGCAATGGTGATTTACGCTATTTTTTTGATCCTGAAAATTTTGCGCCCATATATGACGAAGAACGGGAAGAACATACGCCGCGAATCGGCTTTCGCTTCAGTCCCAAAGTGAATCATCATTTCCTGTTATCCGCCATTGCCAATGATGTCGAGTTTACACGCAAGAGTGAAACCGTTGAGGGAGAGAATGTTTTTGGCCCTATTGTATCGAGCATCGACCAGGATGAAACTGCCGACGCCTCCAATATAGAGGCCCAGTATATCTATCAAAGCCGCCCACTGCATATGATTCTTGGCGGCGGGTATTATGATGATAAGGGTGAAGGCACACAGGCGATAAAGATAACCAACGGGCCCTTTACGCTACTGGATACCACTGCCGATTCAGATGCCGAAATCGAGCACACCAATGTTTACGTTTATAGCCAACTCTTCCCATTTTCCACTTTTGCGCTTACAATAGGCCTGAGTCTGGACGACTATGACGATGGCACAATTGATTTACAGCAATTCAATCCCAAAGCCGGGGTGACTTGGTTGTGCACACCTCGGCTCACCTTTAGGGCCGCTGCGTTCAGGACCCTTAAGCGTTCATTGGTCGCAAATCAGACCCTCGAGCCGACACATGTGGCAGGATTTAATCAATTTTTCGATGATTTCTCCGCATCCGACGGTGCACGATACGGAGTGGGTTTAGATTATGAAGTGAACGCGAATATGGTTTTAGGTGCCGAGCTTTCCTTTCGGCAACTCACCGTCCCCAAAGAGAATCCGAGCACCAGCGAGATTACTGAAAACGACTTTGATGAACAGCTTCACCGGCTCTATCTGAACTGGTTGCCGACAAAGCAGATCGCCGTCAGTGCGCAATACCTGTTTGAACAGTACAGCCAGGAGAGCGGCGAACCGGATTTAACCATACCAGACGAATTGACGACGCAGCAACTGCCGCTGACATTGAGCTTTTTTCATCCCAGCGGGTTTTTTGTCAAGCTGCGCGGGCGCTATGTACGTCAGGAGATCAGAACCTTTATCAACGATACAACCATTAGCCATGATCAGGACGAGTTTACGCTGTGCGATGCAGAGATCGGATGGCGACTGCCAAAAAGATTCGGCATGGTCAGCCTATCGGCAACAAATTTATTTGATCGGGAATTTAATTTTTATGGGGTCGATTATTATCGCAGCACCCAACCGCTATCGCCTGAGATAAGGCCTGAAAGGCAAATTTTGCTTAAGGCAAATTTTGCATTCTAATCATACAACCGCCGTTGCAGTGAAATCCTAGTGCGTAAAAAACAGATGTCGGTTTCAAATAGAGTTAAACCAGAAGAAAAGGAGGAGATGATGAAAAAAGTGATGGTTTTTCTAATGTTGGCCATGGTGTGTTTGCTGGGTCTGAATGCATGTGCGTGCCATTTGCTTCCCGAAAAAGTGGTATACTCGCCCGGGGTGGTACAAAAAATGGAGGAGCTGGATATACCGGTTGCCGTGCTTGTGTCCAAAAAAGGGACAGTCGCCGCCTATGATTCAGAAGGCAAAATTCTGGAATTTTGTAGCGCACCCCAGAAGGATCAATCGGCTGCCCAAGATTTGCGAGACTGCCCGGGATTGTCAGACGACAAAAAAATACTTTTTGTCCAAAAGCTCAAAATCACGGGGAGCCAAGGCAGCTTTTGTATAACCTTTGAAGACATACATGGACGCGCCCAAACCTTTTGTATACCGCCACAGTAATTGAAGGCAGCGTGGAAGGCAAAAACACCATTTGAGCCCAGGGCTTGCGGTGAGACACGCCACAAAATGGTTATGGGAAGATTTAATACGGTTATCCGGAAAGCTCAGGTACGAAAAGAGGTGTCGGACACGCCATCGCGGTCTAAGCAGGACTAAGGGGCGTTCCCCGCTTGAGGAACAGCCGAGACAGGCAGGGCGGGCAAACTCGCTTGCGCTAATACAGCGCGGGACGCTAAACCTGCGCCGCCCCTAAGCCCCACCCAAACCAGATGGCTAACATCCGGCAACCCCATCAAAAGCCGATCACCTCCAGTTTTCGCTTTGAACATAATAACGTCTATGTGCGCTTTTTAGATTAGTGCTAAAGCTTGATTTGGATTATCGGTCCGAAAAACAATGTTGCCAATTGTGCGATCATTCTCATATTAGTGGAAAACGAACTATTTATTGATACTAACATTCAAGCGTGGAGAGCAACCATCATGGATTCCCATTTGCAAGCTTACTGCTGAAAGACAACTTAAATGCACCATAAACTTCAGCACGGGTATAGACGCCATAAAGTCATCATTTGGATCGTGGCCGGTTTTTTCGTACTGTACGGCCTGGCCGGATTTGTTGCCGTACCGCTGGGGGTTCACCACCTGTTAAAAAACCAGGTTTCACAAATGCTGGGCCGGAATGTGACCGCCGCATCGGTGAGTGCCAACCCCTTTACCTTTGCTGTGCGCTTAACCCGCTTGTCCATATCGGAGCCCGAGGACGGGCCCTTTATCGATGTCGGTGAGCTCTATGTCAATGTGGACCCACTGGTCTCCCTGTTTAAATGGGGCCTTGCGGTCAACTCCATCGAGATCGACAAACCCAAGGTGCGTCTCATCCGTACAGGGCCCGGTCAATTTAATTTTTCCGATCTGATGCACCTGTCTGAAAACCAGGAGCAACCTGAAACATCCAAGCCATCCAAACCCATGCGACTGGTGCTGCATGCGTTCCAACTTTCAGATGGTGAGATCTATTTCAAAGACAGTGTCCCCTCCGTGCCGTTTGAAACCACGCTGTCGGCTTTGAATGTGGCCACCAGCAGTCCCCTGGATACAGCGCCTGAGGCTAAAGCGATCCTTTTTCAACTATCGGCCCGCACCGAGGCTTATGAAGCCGTGGCGGTGGATGGCCAGGTGGATGTCGATCCGTTTTCCTTAATTGCGGACGTCAAGGTGAATGGATTGTCCCTCGCCAAATATGCATCCTATTACCCTTCGCATTTAAATGCGCAACTGACCGGCGGCAAAGCAGGACTGCATGCCAAAGTCAACTGGTCGGACGGCACCCAAACCGTCAGTGAAATCCTTTTGACGCTCTCCAACCTGGCCCTGGTGTCGGAACAGAACGCCTCTCTGGTCACCATTCCTTGGCTGGAAGTGGAGGGCGCAGATGTCGATCTGAAAAAAAAATGGCTCAGATTGGGCCGTATCCGCACGCGGGATGGGAAAATCCATTTGCAATTCGATACGGCCGGGCGGCTCAACCTGCAAACCGCATTGGTTTCCGGGCCCTCACAAAGTACGCCGCCGGATGAATCTACCCCAGAGAAGGCCCCAGCGAATTCCGCGGCATGGGTCGTAACCGTTCCGGAATTTGCCTTGAAGGGTTACACCGTCCACTATCAGGATCAGCAGACCGACCCCGCGGCCAATTTCACCTTCAGCAAAATCAGCTTGAATGCCAGAGACCTGTCGACCCGTGAAAATACCCGGGGCACAGCCGACCTGGCATTGAATTGGGCCGACCAGGGGATCCTTAAGGTTCAGGGCGATGTGGGGCTGATCCCCCTGCAGGCCGAGCTTAAAATGGCAGCCAATGCGCTGGACCTTCGGCCGGCACAACCCTATATCAACCGGTTTTTACAACTGGTGGTGACCCAAGGCCGTCTGGACACCGAGGGCACCTTAAAAATCATACCCCAAAACACGTTTATGGATGTTCAATATACCGGTCAGGCTGCGCTCAACGACTTCAAATCGGTGGACCCGGCAAAGGCCGACGATTTTCTCAATTGGAAATCCTTATATGTTACCGGCCTCGATATCGGCACGACACCGTTTCGATTGACTGTGAATGAGGTGGCGCTGACCGATTTTTTCAACCGCCTGATCATCAATGCCGACGGCACTTCGAACCTGGCCATGATCATGGCTGGGGATAAACCGTCAGGCAAAGATAAGAACCAAGACGTTCCGCCGGCGGCCAAAGGAAAAAAACCGCAAAACGAGACCGGAAAGCCCGACATCAGGATCAAAACCGTTACCCTGCAAGGCGGCAACGTAGATTTTACGGATCGTTTGGTTAAGCCCAACGTGCACCTGAACATGACCCAAATCGGGGGACGTATCGCCGGTTTGGACGCCATCAAGGAGAACAAAGCCGAGCTATTGCTCAAAGGTATGGTGAGGGAAAACGTGCCCATGAAGATTACCGGGCAGGTCAATCCGTTGATTGAACAACCGTTTGCCGATATCACCATCGGGCTCAATGCCGTGGATCTCAGTCCGTTTACACCTTACTCGGGCAAGTATTTGGGCTACAAACTGCAAAAGGGACAGCTTGCGTTGAACCTTTCCTATCGGGTGGCGCAAAACAAGCTCGACGCCCGGAACAAAGTTCTCCTTTCCCAGCTCACTTTAGGTGAGCCTGTGGACAGCCCGGATGCCACCAAACTGCCGGTCAAACTGGCCCTGGCCCTGCTCAAAGACCGTGACGGCAATATCGATATTGATCTGCCGGTTACCGGCGATCTGGATGATCCGGAGTTCAGTATCGGCGGCCTGGTGGTGAAAATGTTCGTCAACCTGATTGTCGAAGCTGTCTCTTCACCGTTTAAGTTATTGGGTGCCCTGTTTGGGGGCGGCGAAGAGCTATCTTATCTGGACTTTGACGCCGGCCGCAGCGATATGGCGCCCGAACGCACCGATAAGTTGGATAATCTTTCAAAAATATTATATGAACGACCGGGTCTAAACTTGGAAATACAGGGTCAGGTTAACCCCGAAGCAGACGTCGACAGCTTGCGTCAGCTGCGATTTGAAGACCAACTCAAGGCGGCCAAACTCAAGACCAGGATGGCGCGAGGACGAAAGGCCGTTCCCCTGGCGCAGATCAAACTGACCCCGAAGGATCGCAGCCAACTCGTGAAAAAGGCATATGACGCCGCCCGCTTTCCCAAACCACGGGATGAAAAGGGCAAACTCAAAAAACTCAGTCTGACGGAGATGGAAAAGCTTCTTTATACCGCCATCGAAATTACCGCTGATGATTTACGACTGCTGGCCCACCGTCGCGCTTCGGCGGCAAAGCAATATTTGATCGATCAAGGCAAGGTGGAAACGCAGCGCCTTTTTATTGTTGAGCCCAAAATTGAAGGCGGCGACGCCAAAGAGGGGCCGCAAAGCCGTGTCAAATTTACGCTGACATAGCATATGGTGAGATAAAAACCGCCCCGCCGAATGGGTTCTCATCCTTAATTATTTGATGTTTGCCATTGACTTACAATTCTATATTTTCTAACATTCATTCCTTATAATTCGCCTTCTATCAATTAGTTAGTATCATTGATAATATTGTTCGTAGGCACAAGATTTGGATTCATGACGCTAAGGATTAACGGAATATGAAGATGGTAGAAAATTGGCTTCGTCTGGCCGTTATTATAACGGTCGCCATGGGCTGCAGTTACGGCACAGATACATCCGGCTCCTTTCCGGCTGAAGCGTCATCCGGCCAACGCGCTGATGTGATTAATATCGATTCAATGACCGCGTTCGGCAGACTTGAAAAACCACCTGTTGAATTTCTGCATGACGCTCACACCGAAGCTTTAGCCAAGAAAAACAAGGATTGTACCACATGTCACCTGAGCAAAAACAATCGCATTTACCCAAAGTTCAAGCGATTTGCAGATACGGACAAAACAGAGGTGATGAACCTCTATCACAAAGCGTGCATTTCCTGCCATGGCGAGATGGCGCTCGGTCAAGAAAAAACCGGGCCGGTTAAATGCGAGGATTGTCACACGGGAAAACAAAAATATACATCTTCCAGGCGATCCATTGGGTTTGACAAAGCCCTGCATTACGCCCATTCCAAATCCAGTGACAACAAATGTGAAAAATGCCATCACGCGTACAATCAAACAAAAAAAGAGCTGTTCTATGATAAAGGCAGGGAAGGCACCTGCCGCTACTGTCATGGGGACAAAACCGAAGACAACCGCATCGCCATGCGTGAGGCGTCCCATCTTGCCTGCATAAACTGTCATCTCAATACGCCGGTCACAGAACAAATCAATCCCCCGCGAAACTGCGCCGGATGCCATGACCCCATTGAACAGCAGAAGATAAAAGCACAAGCGGACATTCCCAGGATGAATCGCAATCAGCCGGATATCGTTCTTCTCAAAGCGGATCAAAAAACCCTCAAGACGGACCCCAAAAGAAACCGGATGAATTTTGTTCCGTTTGACCACAAGGGGCACGAAGCATCCAACGACACCTGCAGAGTCTGCCACCATGCAAGCCTGCAGGCTTGTACCGAATGCCACACACTGGATGGCTCATCCAACGGATCCATTGCCCCGAAAGCAGTCATCCTTGAACGGGCCATGCACAAGATCGATTCTACACGCAGCTGTCAAGGCTGTCACGAGGCCGCCAAACAAGATAAGAACTGTGCCGGCTGCCATGCACGGATAAGCCAAAGGCTCAGCACGTCGGATGAGGCATGTATCCAATGCCACTCGATACCGCTTCAAAACTTGCCGCTATCGGCAACTGAGCAGGATGAAAAAACCCTTGCCCGATCCACGCTCCTTTCAACCAAGCGGATGCCCCAAACGTATGACCCAGATGACATCCCCGAGGTGGTCCGGATCCAAAGAATTTCCAAAGAATACGAAGCGGTGGATATGCCGCACCGGCAGATTGTCAACGCGCTTGTGACGCGTATCAAAGACAACCCGCTGTCGGATTATTTCCATACGGGCAAAGATACCATTTGCCAGGGGTGTCATCATCACAGCCCTGCATCGCCTAAACCGCCGCAATGCACAAATTGCCATTTCGAGCGATGGGACGCTTATACACCATCAAAACCGGCAATTTTAGGCGCCTATCACCAGCAGTGCATGGGTTGCCACAAACAGATGGATATCGAAAAAGCAGTTGGATGCACCGAATGCCATAAATCGAAGAGTCCTGAATAATTAACCGGATAGTCGTTGGAGTTTGTGCATGTCCATATCACGACGGAAATTTCTTAGCTGGATTGGCGCTGCAGGGGTGGGGGCGGTTGCGGCCAATTCCGCTTTTGCTGCCGGCGGGAAGAATTTCAAAGGCTATCCCGACAGTTATGGTGTCCTGCACGATATTTCTTTGTGCATCGGCTGCCGGCGCTGTGAATCCGCCTGCAACAAGGTCAATAAGCTTCCCGCACCGGACAAATCATTTGAAGATCTGTCTGTCCTGAATCAGGAACGCAGGACCCACGCAGCGACCTATACGGTTGTCAACCGATACGTCGATCCGGATCAAAAAGCCCCGTTGTTTAAAAAACTGCAGTGCAATCATTGCCTTGAACCGGCATGTGTCTCGGTTTGCTTTGTCAAGGCGTTAAGAAAGACAAAAACAGGGGCGGTGGTCTACGATCCGGACGTATGCGTCGGCTGCCGGTATTGCATGATCGCCTGCCCGTTCGGAATTCCGGCCTATGAATACGATGAGCCGCTGACGCCCCGGGTCACCAAGTGCACCATGTGTTACCCCAGAATTTTGAAAGGCCGGCTTCCCGGATGTGTTGAGGCCTGCCCCATGTCAGCCTTAACTTTCGGCAAAAGAGCGGATTTGCTCAAACTTGCCCGTGAGCGGATCCGCAACCAGCCACAGCAGTACATCGACCATATCTATGGTGAAACCGAAATGGGCGGAACAAGCTGGCTCTATCTTTCGAATGTTCCTTTTTCCCGGATTGGGATGCGCGAAGATTTAGGCATCACGCCGGCACCCCAATTGACCTCCGGTGCGCTTTCAATGGTTCCCATGGTTGCAGGATTGTGGCCGGTCCTTTTAATGGGCGTGTATGCCATCTCGAAACGTAAAGATGCCAATGCAAAACAGGAAATGGAAATGCTTCAAAAAGCGGAGCCTTCCGCCACAGAGGGGAAATCTTAATGTCTGATAACGTCGTGGTTCAACCCCGGACATGGATGACCCCGTTTAATGTGGTCACCGGCGCCATTATTTTCATCGGCATCGTGATCACCATTTTAAGGTTTACGACGGGACTGGGGCCGGTGACCCATTTGAGTGACGATAGCCCATGGGGGGTGTGGATCGGATTTGATCTGCTGGTCGGCGTTGCTCTGGCTGCGGGCGGATATGTCACCTCGGCAGCCGTTTATATATTCGGCCTGAAAAAATACCACTCTGCGGTGCGACCGGCAGTCCTGACCGGATTCCTGGGCTATGCGCTTGTGGTTTTCGCCCTGCATTATGACGTTGGCCGGCCCTGGCGCCTGCCCTATCCTTTTCTGGTTCAGCAGGGAACAACTTCGCTTCTTTTTGAAGTGGCGGCATGCGTCGCCCTCTATTTGACCGTTTTATTTCTTGAATTCGTGCCGGCTGCTTTGGAGTGGTTGGGACTGAAAAAGATCAGACAACTCATTGTCAAATTAACATTGCTGCTGACGGTATTCGGTGTGGTTCTCTCCACCTTGCATCAGTCCTCTTTAGGAGCCCTTTTTCTAATTGCGCCTTCGAAGCTTCACCCCCTGTGGTACTCTTCCTATCTACCGGTCTATTTTTTCGTTTCAAGCATCGTCGCGGGGCTGTCCATGGTGATATTTGAAAGCACCTTGTCCCATCGTTATTTTGCACATAAAATGGACCCCACCCATCTGGATGAAAACGCAGGCGTTACCCTCGGATTCGGCAAAGCCGCGGCCTTGGTCCTTGCAGGTTATTTCATCATCAAAGTGATGGGCATCGCCGCCGGAAACCACTGGCATTTGCTGGGCACCCCTTATGGACAGTGGTTTCTTGTCGAGCTGATCGGGTTTGTGGCCCTGCCCTGCTTTTTCTACGCCATCGGCGTGCGCAATAAGGATATCAAACTGATCCGCTGGACGGCCGTGTGGGCGGTTCTCGGTATTGTCGTCAACCGCTTGAATGTATCTCTGATTGCTTTTAACTGGCAGCTTCCTGCAGATCGCAGGTATTTCCCGCACTGGATGGAGATCGGCATATCGATCTTCATTATCACTGTCGGTGTTGTCGTTTTTAAATTTATTGTAACCCGCATGCCGATCTTCTATGCGCATCCGGATTACAAAGATACCCATTAATTCGTTAAAAGGAACGCTGGCAAATGTTGTATCATACCGCAATATATATGGCGCTGGCCATCTTCGGGGTGGGTCTAATTTTTAAAGTTTCCGGATGGTTTCGTTTCAGTATCGATATGCAGCACCGGCAAATGGCCCTAGCGGCATCATCCAGAATCCCGGCGGCCTTGAAAGGCGTGCTGACGACGCTCTTCAACCCCAAAAAACTTCTCATACTGGTCCGCGTTTTTGTCCGCGATGTGCTGGTGCAGATGCGCATCCTCGATGAAGACATTCTGCGTTGGTTGATGCATCTGCTCATCTTTGCCGGCTTCATGTTTCTGCTGTTTGCGCACGCCCTGGACAAAATCATCGTGACCCCCTTGTTTGACCCATACTATCTCAAACTGAACCCTTTCCTTCTGGTTGCCGGCTTAATGGTGCTGTCGGGTGTCGGTATCGCCTTCTATCGCCGCTTCATCCTGAAAGTCCCGCGCCTGAAAACCGCTGCCCCGGATTATTATGCGCTGATCCTGCTGGCCGTCATCATCGTGTCGGGTATGGCCATGGAACTGACCAAGCTCACGTCATATGAAAATTACCAAACCTACTGGAATATCCATATCTATACCTGTTTGTTCGGCCTGGCCTATCTGCCCTTTTCCAAAATGCTGCATGTGTTCACCACACCCGTAAGCCTGCTGGCCAACGCGGTAATGGACAAACAGTCCAACCCGGCCAACATCAGAACCCGCCAGATGATGGAGCTGGACGCCTGCACGCGATGCGGCACCTGCAGCAACCGCTGTTCGGTGGCCGTGGCATTCGACCGTATCGGCAACAAGGCCATTCTGCCGTCTGAAAGAATGGAATTTCTCAAAGATTACTACTCCGATAAAGCCGTTGGGGCCAAGGGACTTGCAGCGATTCAACAGGGGATTTACCTGTGCACCAATTGCGATCGCTGTACCGTTGTCTGTCCGGCGGGCATTAATCTGCGCGAGATGTGGTTCAATGTCCGTGAAGAGATGATCCAGCGTGGAGATGCCGTTACCCTGGTCTTGACGCCGTTCTCCTATTTCCGCGGGCTGAACATGAGCGAATTCGATTTTGAGCAGTTTGAAAAACCCGTCGCCAAAGCCCGCGAAAAGGTCACCGCACCCTATGAACTGTTGCATCAATCGGATGATATTATCCCTTTGACCTCGTCCAACCGGAAGTTCAAGGAGAGTACCGGTCTGTCGGAGCGGGCCGAGACATATGCCTACTGTTTTACCTGTGAAAACTGCTCCACCGTATGCCCGGTGGTGGGCAATTATGATCATCCGGTAACAGACCTCGATCTGCTGCCGCATCAGATCATGCGTTCCATGGGATTCGGCATCAAGGACCTGGCCATGGGTTCCCGGATGCTGTGGTATTGCCTGACCTGTTACCAGTGCCAGGAGCACTGCCCGCAGGGGGTCAAGGTCACGGACATCCTGTTTGAGCTAAAAAACCTTTCAGCAAAAGAAGCGGGTTGTTCGTCGCCCCAAAAAGGGGCCGCCTAAGGTCAACAATTAAAAATTGGATTTGTGACACCTCTAATTCAGGGAAGCGACAATGAAGTTCACGTTATTTTTAGGATGTAACATTCCGGCCCGGGTGCAACAGTATGAGGACTCGGCCAAAGCGGTGTTGAAAAAGCTCAATGTTGAAGTTGCGGATAACAAAGAGTTCAAATGCTGCGGCAATCCCATCCGCAACACGGACGAACCGACCTTCATCCAGATGGCGGCCCGCAACCTGGCGTTGGCGGAAAAACAGGGACTGGATATGATGGTGCTGTGCAAATGCTGTTTCGGCAGTCTCAAAAAAGCGGCCCATCTGATGGCGCACCATCCTTCAATTCAAGAAGAAGTGAACACCGCGCTGGCCAAAGAGAATTTGCATTACGCCGGCACAGTAAAAATCAAGCACTTCCTGTCGGTCCTGTATCATGAAATCGGCATCAAGCCGCTGAAGGCGGCCATCACCCGGCCGTTTAAAAAACTGAACATCGCCACCCATTATGGCTGTCATGCGTTGCGACCCAGCGATGTTACGCAATTCGACAACCCGGTGGCCCCGGTGCTGTTCGATGAACTCGTCACCGCGACCGGGGCCAAGAGCATCAAGTGGCCCTTAAAGCTTGAATGCTGCGGTGCGCCCATGCTGGGTGTCATGGACACCCTTTCCATGGACTTGACCGAACGAAAAATAGACGATGGCCTCAAGGCCGGGGCGGATTACCTGTGCGTGGCCTGTCCCTATTGCCAGATGCAGTTTGACCGCGTTCAGCAGATGATGTCGTCGGACGAAAAAAAGCGCCGGCAGCTGGCAAGCATCGTATACCCCCAGCTTCTCGGACTGGGCATGGGCATTGCCGGCGAGGAATTGGGGATAGGCCGGAATGAACTGGATATCAGCCCTATCGAATCTTTTTTAGAGTAGGAGAAACAATGTCTCAACAAACAATTGGTGCCATCATGGTGGTGGGAGGCGGAATTGCCGGCATGCAGGCGGCTATTGATGCGGCCGACTCCGGTTATTATGTCTATCTGGTGGAGCGATCATCATCCATTGGCGGGTTGATGGCGCAACTGGATAAAACCTTCCCGACCAATGATTGCGCCATGTGAGTGATCTCACCTAAACTGGTCGAGGTCGGCCGGCATATCAATATTGAGATCCTCACACTTTCTGAAGTCAAAAACATATCCGGGCAACAAGGCAACTTTGAGGTCGCTTTGACCCAGCATCCCCGCTACGTGGATATGGATAAATGCATCGCTTGCGGCGCGTGTTCGGAAAAATGCCCCATGCGCGTTCCCAATGAATACGATTCGGGTTTGGCCAAGCGAAAGGCCATCTACGTTCAATATGCCCAGGCGGTCCCGTTAAAATATGCCATTGATGATAACAAGTGCATCTTTCTGACCAAAGGCAAATGCAAAAAATGCGAATCGGTCTGCCCCACCGATGCCATCAACTATGAGGACCAACCCAAGGAGTTAACGCTCAACGTCGGTGCGGTGATCATGTCCAGCGGCTGCACGCCCTATGATCCGGCCACGCACGATGTCTACGGCTACAAGTCATCCAAAAATATCATTACCAGCCTCGAATTCGAACGCATCCTTTCATCATCCGGCCCCTATGGCGGCCACCTGGTTCGACCGTCGGACAAACAGGAGCCCAAAAAAATTGCATGGCTCCAATGCATTGGATCCAGAGACGTGCATATCGGCGCCAACGGCTATTGCTCGGCGGTCTGCTGCACCTATGCCATCAAGGAAGCCATGTTGGCCAAAGAACACAGCAAGGACCCTCTGGATACGGCTATCTTTTATATGGACATCCGTACCACGGGAAAAGACTTTGAACGGTACTACAACCGGGCCAAGGATCAATACGGGGTGCGCTTTGTCAAATCCAAAATCACCCATATTCTGCCCACCGACAGCGGCGAGCAACTGATCCGCTACTTTGATGAATCCGGCAAACGGGTAGAAGATACCTTCGACATGGTGGTTCTGTCTGTCGGCCTGGGTGTCAATCCATCCGCGGCGCTGCTGGCCAACGGCATCGACATCCAAATGGATGATTATCATTTTGTCACCACCAACAGTTTTGAACCGGTCCAGACCTCTCGTACGGGCATTTTCGTATGCGGCGCTTTTGAGGCACCCAAAGACATTCCCTCTTCGGTCATCGAAGCCAGCGCCTCTGCCGGTTTTGCCGGCAGCCAACTGGCTGAATCCCGTTGGAGCCTGACGAAAAAACCCGAAATCCCGGTGGAGACGGACACCCGCGGCGTTCCCCCGCGCATCGGCGTATTCGTGTGCTGCTGCGGCACCAACATTGCCGGTGTGATCGACGTCCCGGCCGTGGTGGAGTACGCCAAAACACTGGAGCATGTGGTCTATAGCGAAATCAATCTGTTCAGCTGTTCCCAGGACACCCAGGACAATATGGCCGCCATTATCAAGGAAAAAGGCTTGAACCGGGTGGTGGTGTCCGCTTGCACACCGAAAACCCATGAACCGCTATTTCAGGAAACACTGATCAATGCCGGGTTGAACAAATATGTCTTTGAAATGACCAATATTCGAAACCAGTGTTCGTGGGTCAATAAGAATAATCCGGAGATGGCCACCGAGAAGGCCAAGGACCTGGTCCGCATGTCGGTGGCCAAAGTGGCGCTCATGGAGCCGTTACAGGAGTCCCTGCTCCAGATCAATCAAACGGCACTGGTCATCGGTGGGGGGATTGCCGGCATCACCGCCGCCCAAAGCCTTTCCGCCCAGGGCTACCACACGGTGGTCATCGATAAAAAAGACCATCTGGGCGGCAATGCCGTCCACGTGCACGAAACCTGGCTGGGTGAAGATGTTTCCAAGAATCTGAATGAAATGATCGCCGATATCCAGGCCGACGGAAATATCGATATTTATACCGGATCTGAAATCATCCAGGTCGACGGGTATGTGGGAAACTTTAAAACCACCATCCAAATGGCGCATGGGACCCAAGAGATCGAGCATGGCGTGACCATCATCGCATCCGGAGCCAAAGAACACACCCCCGATCAATATCTATACGGAGAAGACGATCGGGTGATGACCGGGCTTGAACTGGATCGCAAACTCATTGACAACGATCCCGCCGTCTCTGAAATAAATAGTGCGCTCTTTATCCAATGCGTCGGCTCAAGAATTCCCGAACGGCCCTACTGTTCAAAACTGTGTTGCACCCACTCCATTCGGAATGCACTGCAGTTGAAAACACGCCGTCCTGAAATGGATGTCTATATCCTCTACCAGGATCTGCGCGCCTATGGCTTAAGGGAAGACCTGTACCGCAAAGCCAGGGAAGCCGGCATTCAATTTATTCGTTATCATGCGGAGCAGGGCCTCGACGTCCGCCAGGAAGATGATGCCTTGAAGGTCCGATTTTCCGATACCGTCCTGCGACGCAAAATGGAAATTACACCGGAAATGATCATTTTGGCCAGCGCCATCGTAGCGCCCGAAGAGAACCCGCTCTCCCAGCAGTTCAAAGTCACGCTGAACGATGACGGCTTTTTCATGGAGGCCCACGCCAAACTCCGGCCGGTGGACTGTGCCACCGATGGGGTCTTTATTTGCGGTTTGGCCCATGCACCCAAACCCATCGATGAATCCATCGCCCAGGCAGCGGCGGCGGCCACCAAGGCGGTCACCCTGCTGGCCCGCAAAGCCATTCGCACCAGCGGCACCACGGCCGAAGTCAATCCCGCGGCTTGCAGCAGCTGCGGTGTCTGCGTGTCCGTCTGTCCCTATTCAGCCCCCTCGTTCATTCCGGAATCCGAAAGGTTTTTCCCCGGCAGGGCCCAGATCGAGTCGGTGCTCTGCAAAGGGTGCGGCTTGTGCGTGGCCTCTTGCCGTTCAGGAGCCATACGGTTGAAAGGGTTCGACAACGACCAGATCTTTTCCCAGATATTTGCCCTGTCTGAAACCGGTTGACCCTTCCGGCGATAAAGGGACGGACCGACTATGTTAACTTCAATACCCGGGCCGGCGAAGCAGACGGTCCAGCCTTGTTGGGCAAGGGGAGCTTGTTTTGAATTTTATCCGCAGTCAATGGCCTGCTAAGGCAGCATACTTCACCTAGGATGATTGGGTTGCATTTTCCGGCAACACCGCAACCCATAATGAGGGTACAGGCAGCAAACGCTGAAAACGGGAAACACGCAAACGGGCGTTTCATCACCGTCCTATGTCTTCCCGGCCGCCTGACCATCAGGTGCAGAAAAACGCAGACGCCGGAGCCATCCGGTGTCTTATTTAGCTGAACGCCCGAATGCATTCAGGTATGAAGCAGAAATGAGCTGAAACTCAATATTGGAAAAGGAGGTCTGGGATGTTTGAAGTTGCTAAGCGCATTTACCAACGTTTTGGAATCGGTCTTATGGCGGCAGTGTTCCTGCTGGGGATGGTGTCGGCGGCCTGGAGCGCACAGACGGATTATGATGGAACCTATTACGGCTCCTATTCAGGTGATGATAGTGGCATCTGGGTCGCGGTGGTCAATTCTGCCGGTGATACGGTATTCCTGTCCTATTCTACGGTCACTGGCGAAGGCGATGGCGGCTTCATGACCTGGTGGGGTGAATCCTCCGGAATCGGCAATTACTATACCGGTTCAACGGTGATACAAGGCAGTTGGGCAGACGGATATATCGATTCCTCGGATGGCTCTGTAAGCGGTTCTTGGGGCAACACCATGTCTGGCTTTGCCGGATTATTGTCGGGCAGTGCGTACACCAGCTGCCCTCATGCCGGAACCTATTCAGGCAGCTTCAGCGGTGATGATTCAGGCACCTGGTCCATGACCATCGCCTCCAACGGCTCTATTACCGGTACCATATCCCCTGATAGCGGCGGGACACACGCCTTTGAGGGCGGATGCCATCCTGATGGCCATATGGTTGTGGTTGGTGATGATGGTTCCGGGACCGCTTTCGCAGTGTTCGGGCAGATTTCCGGGAGCAGCGTTTCCGGGGAGTGGGTTACCGATGACGGCTACAGCGGCACCATCAGCAGCAGTAGCGGTAGCAGTTCCGGAGGCGGCGGTGGCGGTGGCGGTGGCGGCTGCTTCATTATGAGCCTGACCGGCAGGTAAGTGATCCTTAAACGTTCAAATTCGTAAAAACCACGGGGCTCTCAAGAGCCCCGTTTTTATTTGCCCTGCAATGAACCTGCCTGTCTTTCCCATCCGGCGGCGGAAAGACCTGAACCATCGTACCCCGGCCCAGATCACTCTGGATCTCGATCCGTCCGTCATGTGCGTGACAGGGAAGTTGTTTACAAATTGATTCCTGAGAAGTAAATCCTTTTAGGGCAAATCAGAAGGCGAAAACTGTTTTCGTCCATCGATATCGCAGTATAATTCAGTCAGCCCATTTACCATATGTTTGGAAAAATGTTTTACTTCTCACGAATCACTTATTATTATCCTGATAAATCCTTTACAGACGTATGTTCACGAAGTTTGACTTCTTTATTGACATCCGTTAAGTTTTTATAAGAACAGACAAAGGCGTTTTGGGGACGCCCTAAACTTATTAACTTTCTGATAAATCATTGCCAGACAGCGGTTTGCAGAGATCGTTTTTCTCTTTAATCGCTGTTTTGGTTTTATCAAATTGATACAATTCATATTGGGAACCCCCTTCGGGGGCGGACGAGCGAGCACCCACAAACTTCCTAAACGACGCCACCATAGCGCAGCATTGCGGCAATACTCGACTATTTTGCTGGATACGAGATAAATGACCGGCGCTTAAGTGTTAGTGCCCTTGATTATTAATGTATTCTCTAAGAGCTTTGTTTATCGCGGATTGATAGTGTAGGTATGTGCAGCAATCAATATCAACACACCGCCAATCTGTCCCATGATCTTCCAGCTTTCTTCACCTTCAACCATACGGTCCAAAACGCTAAAATGAAATGGCTCGTCAAACGCAAACGCAGCCGTTTCAAAACTGACGCCGTGTTTGATTCTGTTAATCGCACCCTTTTCCGGGTCCCATGTTACGTTCCGATGTACATTTATGATCGTACAAACATAAATGTCTATATAAATAATAGGGCCATAAATGGATCTGCGACTTTCAGCGATTGGCTACCGCCAGCCGGCTGTCAAAGGCATGTCGCTGGGTAGCACCAATATCGATCTTATCAAAATCTGGATGGTTGGGATTGATTACATAGTTGAACTCAATGGGAATGACCGCGCTTGGGACTTTTAATGCAGCAAAACGCTGCCCACCAAGCCATGTGTCGCCGAGGCGCTGCAGCTGTTTTGGCGGTGGATCATTTCGCCACCCAGTGGGCAACTCGTCGATGTCGATGGGCTGGATGAGCTTTACGGGGATAGTAACCGGAATAGAGACAAATTGCCCCAACGCTTCGAAAGGTACGCCGTGGACCAGAATTTCAAGTGTGGCCAGCGCCAAAGAGTCGGAAACATATACGGCCCGATACCCGCGGCTATTCCATCGGCCACCGCGTTTGCGCGAGCCTTCACCGCTGAATGACGTATCGGCGATGCGTTGATGGACGATTCGCCAGGCCCTGATCAATAGAAGACCCCATCTTCGATGCGATCCAGCATCGACTCCACTTCCTGTGCACCGGGTTCAGTGTCGGCAAAATCTAACGGCGTTTTGCCCCGGAGTCCTTTGACGGGTGTGCGAAACCATTGCTGGGCAAAATCGGGTGTGCCCATGACATCAATGGCTCTCTCAAACAGGCGTGCGATACGCAAGACCCTTTCGGACTCATCGGGTTTGAAGCGGCCCTCCTTTTTACGGCGGGTCAGGGTACGCTGGGCGATATTGACCGTGGTAGCCAGTCTGTTTTCCGGGACACCCATCTGATGACTGAGCTGGGTTAAAGAATTGACCGGCAATCCACGCTTTAATTGCATAATCAATCCATCCAGGTCTTTTGTTCGGATACCAATCGATTGTCCATACATGCCATATTCCTTTTTTAAAGCCGTTAGCCATATAGCTAATACATAATAGCCAATTGGCTATAAAGTGTCAAGCGATGAATCCCTGGTGCAATTCAATCAAAATTGATGGCTTGTTGGAAGATATTGTGTGCAATGCCGACAACATAAGCCTGTCCTATAGCGCGTATGCTGAGATCGCCAACCAAACCACTGCCGTCGGCGGCCGGGAACGGCTTTCATGGACATTGACCCGAATCGAAAAATAGTCCCATCCTTCTGGTCGGCCAATTAGGTAACAGTGGTAGCAGCTTAGTCCATTTTATCACTGATCGCCTTGTAATCAATTGAGATAAAGGGGACTAAAACCGTTACTTACGGTCCGTAATTTTCTGCTCACCGACATAGGCCACCGGCCTCATTGGCGATCTTTTTCCTAAAGTTATGTTGTATTCGAACGATAAAGTATCGGATGATACTGGCTGGTCACCTGCCTCCGATCACTGCCATACAATCTGTTTATACTTTTATATCAGCCTGTTCCGTCCTTAGTAGAGCTTTGACCTGCTTTTCGAGCCGCGTGGGTTCATCATTTTATCGGGGTGCAAAATATGAAATTTTTTCTTTTATTTAAAAGCGCATTGATTCCGGTTTTCATCATGTTCATACCAGCGTTTTGTTTTGCCAAAGGGCTCATCATCAAAGATGCGCCGGACTGGGTGTATGACTGGACCACATACAAAAAAATGCAGGGGGTGCGGCTGTTTCAAGCGGTGAGCAGTGCTCCCTCCGTGGGCGACACCGAACTCCAGAACGCCATAGCCGAAAAACGTTCGCGCAGAAAATTGAACCAAGTCTTCTCTGCCTATGTAGACACCTTGTCCAGCGATTACCAAACCGCCGGGCATCCAGCGACAAATAAAGGACAAATAAATGACCTGGGCAAAATTGTACTGCCGGAAGCGAAAATCGTCTCACGCTACCACGACCAAAGGACGGGCCTTTTGTTTTGCCTTATTCAACTAGATATAACAAGCGTAATGAAAATTGCTGCACGCAGCCTAGATATGGACCCGGCCATTCAAAGTTACCTTCAAAAAAACGGCGAACAGATCTTTGATCGAATGTTGAAGGGCCAATATCAAAAGGCTTCAACCCAATCGCAACCGCTGGAAACCGCCAGACAAGCGGGCTGCCTGGCTTGTCATAAAATAGACCGCAAACTGATGGGTCCTGCCTTTTCCTGGATATCTTACAAATACAAAGACGATAAAAAAAACGGAAAAAGTGCCATCGCCGATACCATCATCAACGGCAGCAGGAACAAATGGGCTGTGGCCTGGGGTATCTTAATGCCACCGGTGAAAAAGACCACCGAGGCGCAACGTATGGCATTGGAGGACTATATTCTTAGCCTCGCCCCCATCGCTCCCCCCAAATGAATTTGATCCCAGGGCTCGGTAAAAAAGGGTCAAAAAAATGCGTTAGATTCGAGTATGGATTGGCCCGTATTGATCGCTGCGGCCTAAAATAACTGGAGCTGCATCCGATAGTTTTCAATTACTTTCCTGGGATCATCGGTGATTACCACTTGTTCCATTATCCACTCCGGTGCACGGCCCTCGTTGACCATGGCGGCGATCTGTTGGCGCATGCCGTCCCAAAAGCCTTTGTTGGCTTCGGTATCAAATAGAATAATCGGCACCCGTTCCATGATCGAGAGTTTCATATTGCATAACGTGATACCCAACTCTTCCAAAGAACCCAAACCGCCCACGTTAAAAATGGGAAAAGATGCGATCTCGAACCACTTCTGGCGACTGTGACGGCATGTGGCTTGAAATACCTGACAAAAGTCCACATCAGTGGTCAAGGGCTGATCGGTGATCTCCAAAAAATTGGCCCCCGAAAGGATACCCCGCTGCCGGGCCATGGTGTTGGCCACCTCCATCACCCCGCTCCCACCGCCAGTGACGATACCGATATTGTGCCCCCAGAAGGTCACCAGGGCGTCCATCAAGGTCCCCAAACGGGCTTCGCCCTCCGGGGAGAGCGGCAATGTGGAGCCATAAAATGCAAACAACATGGATTTATGAAAATCGGCCAAACGCTCCAAGTCAACAAAATATCCTTTCCCATCACGCATGGTGTGCACCATCAAACGCCCATTGAGACCACAGACCCAGTACACCTTCACGCCATAGGCGTGGTATTCCAGCAGCCGGCTATGATCTTCCTGGGACAAGAAGGGACCGTGCTCACAGGAGGCATTAAAAAAATAGAGCGTCTGGATTTTTCCTTGCGCGACCAGGTTAATGATATCGCGGTGCTCTACCAAATTGGGAAAATATTGCAGCGTTAAAACGACCGGGTTCTTTTTGTTGATAATGTCCGCCAGCCGCGACGTGGCGTAGATGTGGGCACATCGGCTGCGTTGGGAATAGTTGTCGCGATCCGTGGCACATTGGGCTTTGGAGACCTTGCAGTCTTGTTTGGGGCCGTTGGCGGCCAGTTGGGCATTGGACAGCCCGCCCCCCTCCGGCGCAATCACGGCCATCGGCTTGCTGAGAAAATGGCAGGTTTGTGCAGGGTCAACGGCCATCTGCTGTTCAAGTGTTTTGAGATCTTTAAATGCATAGGCGTAGGCTGGATCTGATATGGCTTTTCGACGATTCGGCACTTTGTATTTGGGGGCGCCATAAATGCGGGCACTGATCAACGGATTGACAATGGTATGCGCCGTGCCGTTGATAATTTCCAGGTAGATACGAATCCCCCGGGTTTTAATGGGGTCCAACACGGTGGCAGGCAAGTTGCGCCCCAAAGAAAATCCGCTTTGCAGCACCACGTAGTGCTCATTCAAATACATGGAACAGGTGGTAATCACACCTTGGCCCGGTGGAATCACCACATTGGCGACAGAGCGGTTGATCTGGTAGCGGTTTAACATCTCGCGACCGTCATCGCGTAACAAAATGCGGCCGAAAGTCTGAATGTCGATATCCGGTCGCAAATCACACACCATCTTGTGAGGGGTGATCACGATACTGCCGTCGCTGGAAATGGCCGTAGAGGCGGGCAGTTTAAGTTCTGCGCCCTCCACTGCCGTCATCACTTCTTCGGAAGAGAGCAATGCATCCGGATCACAGTAGACCATCCGCCCCACCGGCAGCCCCTCATCAAAAAAGGGTGCCAATTGATTCAAACCTGGATATCCTGGAATAACAGCCGTGGCCATTTGGGTGATCACCAGGTTATCCCCTTCAAGTTGATCAATGGACGGCGGTTCACCGGTGATTTGAATTCCCAAACGGGCAATACGGGAGCGTTCACTGAAAAGGATATGCTCCGGTTGCCGTTTGAGACGCTCAATCATGTGGGGAGACAGGCCGTAGCTGGATTGAAAGGTCACTTGATCGGCAGATTGTTCCAACACTTTGACGATGACGCCGTCGTCCGATTGTAACATACCGCGATAAGATCGATTGTCTCGAAAGGTTCGGGTCATTTTTACTCCTGTGATATCCATGAGGACAACATGCCTGGGCTATACCGCAAAAACAACTCATTCCGTAGAAAGGTTATATTGACGGCCGTTTGTTTTTGTCGTGCGAATCGCATTTAAACTTTGCGCCATGAGCCAAAACGCAATTTTAGGGCGAAGGTACAAGCCTTTATTTTGGTATATGGGTCAATTATACAATTATACACCATAGGTTCAACTCATGTTAAGGCAGGCTATTAAATAATTTTAAACCTATTGCCGAAAATTGTCATATTTTCAATGATTTCTTTGGTTGAAGTCTTGTCTGAATATTTCCAATATGCTAACCGGTAATCAGGAAACCGCAATATATAGGGGTCATTTGAAGGTTTTAGTCATTTTGTGTCACGAAATCCATATTTAATTTCAATACCTTGAAAGTGGCATAAAGATTGCTTTAATTTATCCTTAAGCAATATTCCAATCCAACATGAGGCAATATCATGCAATGTCCACAATGCGGCTATCGCCGGCAAGCCGAAGACGATGCATTTGTTCCCCGGAATGAATGCCCTGCTTGTGGCATCGTTTCCGGCGAGCCTGAAGAGGTTATCTTGTCTTCAGGCCCTATTCGCAACCCCAGTCCGGTTAGCGCTTCTACGTTACGCAAAGCCCGCGAGCGGGTGGAACAACGCTTGCGAAAACAACAAATGACCCAACACCAAGATTCGCGTCACAACCAGACCTTAGAGCTGGCCCGTCGTCTCAGTGCTGAAGGCGTAAAAAAGCGACGCGCCGAATGGGAAAAAAAACAAAAAGAGGCTCTGGCGGCCGGAGCAGCGGCAACATCCGCTCCTGTCCATCCGGAAGAAAAGGCAGTGCCCGATCTTTCCGTTGATGGGCTGCAACCCGGTACAAAGCGCAAGCAACCCGCTAAAACCATTTCCAGGGCGTTGGACAGAAAAGCGCAAGAACCCAAGATCGCTCCGCAAGCGGCCAGGGACAACGCATCAAAATCGCCACCGGAGGCATCGGACCGGCGTACTGTTGGGAAAAAGTCGGGTGCGGATAGACCGCATGAAAGTCCTACCACAGACAAGGGCCTTGAAAGCGAAACACCCCCATCCATCGTTGACGCAGCAACTGAATCCCACGGACCGATTCCACTGTTTCAGAATAAACCGGTCGCACCCAAAGCCGGGTACCCGAAACCGCCACCGTTGAAAGAGATGATAGAGGATCTAGATCCTCCCCTTTTGGCACCCATAGAGCCTGATATTCCCCAGCCTTTTCAACGAAGTCAGCCGTACCATGGTTTAATGCGATTGCTGCCTTTTGTGGCCTGGCTGATTTTGGGTACGGGTGTGATTGGCATGTTCCTTTCCTGGACCACCATTGGTAACGTCGAAGCCGGTATGCAGATGCCGACAGGTTCGCCGCTCAACTTGTTGCCGTTCGGCTTGCTTTTGGGATTCGCCTATCTGGCTACCGGTGTATTGGGGTTTGCTTTTTTCTGGGTATCATCTCTCATCAACGGTCAACTCAAGGATATCCATCGTTTGCTGCTGAAGCAGCCGACCCTGCAAATAACCCCAAAGCAGCTGGGTGCGACTGAACCCGATAACCAGTTCAAGGCATCTGATTAAACCCGAAAACGTTTACCCATCAGATCCTTTCATGACCAACACTTTGGCCCCCCTGGATGCGCCTTGCTTTAGATCCATAAGCGCCTCATTGGCCTTTTCGAGAGGATAAATTTGCACCTCGGGTTTGACGGGGATTTGGGCTGCCAACTCTAAAAACTCTTTGACATCTCGGCGGGCCACATTGGCCACACTCTTTATCTCTTTTTCCTGCCATAAGTGCTCCGCATAATTGAGGCGGAGCAACTGGTCCTTGTCATGCGCCTGTTTTCGAATGGCATTGATGACCAATCGCCCACCGGGTCGAAGATGGGCTAACGCGTTAACCACGGGTTTCCAAACCGGGGTGGTATCGATAATGGCATGCAACCGATGAGGGGGTGCATCGGTTGTGGAACCCGCCCATTGGGCGCCCAATTGTCGAGCAAATTGCTGCTGCTCGGCGCTGCGGGCAAAGACATAGATCGGACTCTGCGGATATTGTTGCCGCGCTAATTTTAGCACCAGGTGTGCCGAAGCCCCGAATCCAGTCAACCCTAAGCGATTCCCGTTTTGCAAACCTGTCAATCGCAACGAGCGAAGTCCTATGGCGCCCGCGCACAATAACGGCGCTGCCTCAACGTCGCTAAAGGCATCGGGAATGGGATAAGCGAAACGCCCATCAACCCGCATATATTCCGCATACCCGCCGTGGGCATCTCGACCGGTGGCCTCAAATTTTGCACACAGATTTTCATTGCCCGCCTTACAATAATCACACACGCCGCAGGCCGAATAGATCCATGCGACGCCGACGCGATCCCCGGCTTTAAGCCCGCCATTTTCGGACAGGGTTTCAACCACCCGCCCTACCACTTGGTGGCCCAAAACCACCGGCATGCGGGGCGGCGGGGTTCGGCCTTCGATCTCGTCCAGCTCCGTGTGACAGACGCCACATGCGGACACTTTGATCAATATTTGCCCGGATTCGGGCACAGGTCGCGGCCATGTCTTAAGTCGCAGTGGAAAAGCAGCGCCGGACATATCCACAATGCGCTCCAAAATCATGGCTTTCATGTCACCCCCTTTGGTTGGATAAAAATGCAGGATAGAAAAATGCGTTGAACTCGCTTTAACATTGACCTTAATTCCTAAGCAAAGTAAAAATACAATCGATCATCCAGCATCCGATGCCGAAGCGGGGTATTTTCGCACAAAAAGAATCGGTACGCTAAACATTACCACGAATCCGTGTGTTCTTGACCGAGATAATAAGTTAGGCCTATCTGCACGGCAATCTCCGTGCGATAGCTATTGATACAAGATGAGCGGGCTTTAATTTGCCAAAAAAACGCGTTTCAACCGCTGGTGCGGTTCTGCGCTGTTGAGGCGTAATCGCGCTGCCGTCCAATGGGATCCTTAATATGGACACAATTGATCATGCCATCGGCTTGTGTTTAGGCGCCTCGACCCTCTCCATGGTGCGGGTGGCCCTTGAACCATCAGCCGATCCCCATAGACCTGCTGCCATGGCGGTGAAGGTGCGCGACCATCGGGTGCGGCTGCATGACGGGAATCCAAAACAGGTGCTGATCGAAACATTGCAGGAGATTTCCCGCCACCCATCGACAAAGGTCGCCTTGACCGGTCGTAAATTCAGGCACCTGATCAACCTTTCTTCAATTTCCGAACCCGAAGCGGTCGAATCTGCTTTTAATTTCGTCAAACCGAAACATGACCCCTGTCCGGTGCTGATCAGTGCCGGAGGCGAAACCTTCATGGTTTATGTAATGGACGCCAAAGGCCGAATTACCAATGTTATCTCCGGCAACAAGTGCGCTGCCGGTACCGGTGAATTCTTTTTACAACAACTGCGCCGTATGGATGTGACCCTGGAACAGGCCGCGCAATGGACCGATGAAACCAAGCCCTATCTTGTATCGGGCCGTTGTTCTGTTTTTTGCAAATCCGATTGCACCCACGCCACCAATAAAGGTATTCCCAAATCGCGCGTCACTGCGGGTTTGGGCAAAATGATGGCCGATAAAATCATTGGGTTGCTGAACAAGGTCGAGTGCAGCACCGTGATGCTGGTGGGGGGTACGGCACGCAACCAGATGATGGTGCACCACTTGCGCCAAGTTATCCAGAACCTCATCATTCCCGATCAGGCACCCTATTTTGAGGCACTGGGGGCAGCGCTATGGGCACTGGAAAACGACACCCAATCACTACCTGATCCAAGCCGATTGTTCATTTCACAGCAGCACGGCTTTGATCGGCTATCAGCGTTAACCGCCTTCCACTCTTTGGTCAGCTATCGCACCGGCACCCGGGACCGTATCCGTGCGGGTGATGTCTGTTTACTGGGCTTAGACGTCGGTTCCACCACCACCAAGGCAGTGTTGATCCGCCACACCGATGATATCCCGCTGGCCACCGTCTATTTACGCACCAACGGAGACCCTGTGGCGGCAGCACGCAAATGCTATTCCGCGATTCTGGCGGAAATTGGCCAACACGTTGATCCTCAAACCATCACCATCATCGGCTTGGGCGTTTGTGGTTCAGGTCGGCAAATCGCCAGCTTGCATGCGCAAACCGATGGCATAATCAACGAAATCATTGCCCACGCCACGGCAGCCCTTTATTTCGATCCTGAAGTAGACACCATCATAGAAATTGGCGGTCAAGACGCCAAATACACGCACATTGTCAATGGCGTACCTGCCGACTATGCCATGAACGAGGCGTGTTCAGCGGGAACCGGTTCTTTTCTGGAAGAATCGGCTCTGGAAACATTGGGCCTTCCCATGGAGAAAATAGCCGGCGTCGCCTTACAAGCCACTCAACCACCCAACTTTAACGATCAGTGTGCCGCCTTCATCGCATCAGACATTAAAAATGCCATTCACGACGGCATTGCCCAGCAAGATATCGTGGCCGGCTTGGTATACTCCATCTGCATGAACTACAACAACCGCGTAAAGGGCAACCGTCCGGTAGGCGACAAAATTTTCATGCAGGGAGGTGTATGTTACAACACCGCTGTACCCCTGGCAATGGCGGCATTGGTGGGAAAACCCATCGTCGTCCCCCCCCAACCTGGGCTGATGGGTGCGTTTGGCGCTGCCTTGGAAGTCAAAAAACGCTTGAGCAACGGGCAGTTGCACCCCACTCACCATGATCTGGCTGAATTGGCTGACCGCACAGTGGTCTATAAGCAACCCTTTCGCTGCAAAGGGGGCAAAGAACCATGCGATCGTCGCTGCGAAATTTCGCGTATCCGTGTGAACCAACGTACTTACCCCTTTGGCGGCGCCTGCAATCGATACGAAAATATGCGCCGCAGCCGGCATATTGACAGTGGTGATCTGAATTTGGTTCGCATCCGTCAACAATTGATCTTTCAAAAGTATGCACCAGCCCCATGGGACAGAGATTCCGTCAAGTATCGGGGTCGCATCGGACTCAACCGCAGTTTCTTGGTCCACACCTATTACCCGCTGTATGCCCATTTCTTCAGCGCATTGGGATTTGAGCCGCTGTTGCCGGAAAATCCCGATCCGATGGGCATCGACCAATGCAATGCCCCATTTTGTTTTCCTGCGGAATTGGCCCACGGATTTTTCCATGATCTGATTACAACCCGGAGGCCCCTCGACTATCTGTTTTTACCGCATCTTAAATCCATGCCTTCTCTGGAAAAAAACCCCAACACCCAACTTTGCCCCCTGGTGCAGGGAGAGCCTTTCTTCCTGCAAACAACCTTTCGCAAGCAACTGAGGCGCTTAGCTCAGACGGGGACCCAGATCTTGACGCCCCTGCTCGACCTGGGCCGGGGGTTAACCCAGGCCAAAAATCCGATGGTGGCCACCGCCATGCAAATGGGCATCCCGCGCAAAGCGGCAGAAAAAGCCTTTGCCCGGGCGCTGGGTATCATGCAGGATTGCCTGACGGAGATGCAAAAAATCGGACACCAAGCCCTGGCCCGATTAGAGCATAATCGTGACCAACTCGGCATTGTATTGTTTGCACGACCTTACAACGGTTATGCGCCGGAAGCCCATATGGGCATCCCGCGCAAGTTCGCCTCCCGCGGTGTGATGGTGATCCCGCTGGACTTTCTGGATCTTGCCGGCCAGGCATCTAAACGCTTTATGTACTGGGGGATGGGCCAACGCATCATGATGGCCGGCCGCAAGGTCAAACCTCACCCCCAATTGTTCGGCACCTACATCACCAACTTCTCCTGTGGGCCGGATTCGTTCATCGTCGGTTATCTGCGAAATTTGATGGGCACCAAACCAACGTTAACCCTGGAGCTGGACAGTCATACAGCAGACGCCGGGCTGGAAACACGCATCGATGCTTTCCTCGACATTGTCCGCGCTTACCAGCAACTGCCGGCCAATGAAAAGTCCTTGCCTGTTCAAGCGAATACATTCAGGCCGGCACGCGTCACACATGTCAATGGCACACCTGCCCTTACCACAGGGAACGGTTTCACCCTGGCGTTAACGGACCCAAGGGTGACCCTGCTGCTGCCTTCTATGGGAAAATTGGGCACACAAGCCCTGGCAGCCGCCTTTCGCAGCGCCGGTTTTAATGCGTTGCCTCACGCGCCAAGCAATGAGACCATCCTCAAAACCGGTCGCGGCAACACCACCTGTAAAGAGTGTCTGCCTTTGATCCTCACCACCGGAACCCTGATCGATTACCTTGAACACCATAAGCAACCCGATGAAGTTGTGGCCTATTTTATGCCTAATGGATCGGGTCCATGCCGTTTCGGTCAATACCACATATTTATGGAAGACCTCATCCGCAAACGACAAATACCAGATGTCGCCATTCTCTCTCTATCATCGGATTTGGGCTATGGAGGACTGGGTGCAAACATCCATCGCAGGGGATGGTGGGCCGTTGTCGTATCGGATGTATTTGAAGACATGCGTGCCATGCTCCTGGCCAATGCCCGGCACAGGCCAAGCGCCATGGCACGATTCGACAGGACATTCAGCGGTGTGCTGAAGGCTTTGGAAACCGGAAAATTCCGGAGCTTGGAACAAGCACTCCTAAAAGCTGCCCGGCAAATCAACGATATCCCGCTTCAACAGCCGCCAACACAAGTTCCCCGGATTCTTCTGACCGGTGAAATTTTTGTGCGCCGCGACAGCCTGTCCAGACAGCACCTCACCGAGCAACTCGCAAAGAAAGGTTTTGCAACGATTTGCACGCCGGTTGCCGAGTGGATTCTCTACTCCGATTATATAGTTCACAATGGGCTCTCCCCCCAAGGGCAATTGGGTGTGCGCGGTAAAATGGGTGCTCGCCTCAAGCGCTATCTCATGCACAAAGACGAACAATGTATCAAAAAAATATTGTCGGCCTCAGGACTGGTGCATCCGGCACCCATTCGGATAGCGCCTATCATCGACACAGCCAAACCCTATATTTCTCCCCATCTGGGCGGTGAAGCTATTTTAACAGTGGGAAGCGCCATCAAGGAGGTTGCCACCACAACATGCGGTGTCATTGCCATTGGCCCGTTCGGTTGCATGCCCAACCGACTGTCCGAGGCGATATTGAAAGAAACGATGAAACGAGAAGACAAGCTGATCAGTGATCCGCAGAACCGTATGCTGCCGACGGTGGTGAACGAAATGGAAGCATTGCCGTTTCTGGCCATTGAAAGCGACGGCTCACCTTTCCCACAAGTGCAACACGCCAGATTGGAAGCATTTTGCCTGCAGGCTAACCGGCTGCATCAACGCATGTTGCATGCCCAATATGCCAATTGATTTTTCTACTGATTTTCAATGGCTGCCGGTATAAGAATGGAAAAAGTACTTCCTTTTTCGGGCGCGCTGACCACGTCCACCATGCCGCCATGATTGACCACCGTACCGTATACGCAGGACAGGCCAAGGCCACGATGGCGGCCAACCGCCTTGGTGGTGAAAAACGGCTCAAAAATCCTTTTGCGGATGTCATCATCCATACCTATGCCGCTATCTTTGATGGCCAATTTAACATAGGGACCGGGTTTAAGGCTGTGAATTTTGGTGCGGACCTCCTGCAGGACGATATTCTCGGTTTTGATGGTGATAACGCCCCGCTCGGCAATAGCCTGCCAGGCATTGAGCAGCAGACTGATAAGCACCTGATCCATCTGGGTCTTGTCGGCTTCAATGGGCCATAATGCCGGCTGTAACTCTTTTTGAATGGAAATGGTTTTGGGACTGTGCGCAAGAGTGGCCAGTGCCTGCTCCACGATCTGGTTCAAATTCATTCGTTCAACATGATACTTGCCGCTTTGGGCAAAGCCAACCAACTGTTTGGATAACTTGCCTGCCTCTGCGATTAAAATCTCCATCTGTTCGATATGCCTGTGCAATGGATTGGTTTTACTCAGGGCCAATGAGAGCACGGACGCTCTGCCCTGGATACCCATGAGCAAATTATTAAACTCATGGGCTAGGCCCCCAGCCAGGGTACGGACAGTGGTCAAATTCTCAGCTTGGGCAAAATTCTCCTCACATAATTTCTGCGATGTGATGTCACGAACGATATTCAGCGTGGCCGGTTGGCCCTCCCAATCGATCCGTACGGCATTGACCTCAACCCAGACGATATCCCCGTCCCGATTGATCACACGCAATGGATACATGCTCAGGACTTTCTCGCCTTTGAGTCTTTTTTGGTGGCGCTGAACTACCTTTTCTTTATCATCCGGATGCAAAAAATCAGTAAAGTTCCTGTTCTTAAGCTCTTCGGCCACAATACCGGCGATTTCCAAGGACTTGGGGTTGGCAAATTCAACCTGGCCATTTTGAAGCACGAAAATGGCGTCTCTGGCATTCTCCACCAATATTTTATACTTCTCCTCAAGATCGGTCAGCGCCTCTCTGATCGCTGCAGATTCATTGACTTGCTGTTCGAGCTGTTGAATGCGTTTTTTAAGATCCTGATGTGTCGGCGGATTACCCATAAGTTGTTTTCTCCAAGCCAATAGGGTCCAAGCGCAGCAGTGATCGGTTTATCAAAATCTATGTGGACTGCCAAGGCAAAAGATTGTCACGGAGAGTTCAAAAGAAAGACAGTGCTTGGAAGGACACAAAAACCCAACCCCAACCACGCATCCAGATGATTAGGGATTTATGTCACCCGAATTTTAAGCCATTATTGGCCAATATCTTGATGGGGCCCTTCGTATACCATCGGCTTGCGGCGATCCGATCCTTGTCGTCGCTCGGGATATTTGGATAATGTCACCACTACGCCGCTGCGCGTTCCATGTCGCCGGTCAGACTTTTCTTTACGTTTTTCTTTGATCACTCTCTTTTTAGGCTTCGATCGACGCGGATTTTCGCGCTTGCTTTGGTTGTTTTGCACCGGTGGTATGGCGCCCACTGTTATATCCACCATGGAGATCACCTCCTGGTCCTGTTATCGGTGTTTGATCATAAAACTTAACCCCCCCTCGAGAACAATTCTGTGATGGCAAAGAGGTGCCCTATTGTGATGATGGACTGTTCATGGTACTGGATATCCGCTGTTGGCAAACAAGGCCCATTCAACCTTTAGTATACAATAAAGTTTTAGAAATTTTTCCCCTCTACCGCGATTGCCTTTGATCACATAAGGGCATATATTAAGTGGATTGATCCAGGCGGTTTATGGGATGCGACCAATATTTGACGGAGTTTGGCACGATATGAGCAAAATAAAAATTGCGATAGTCGGTGTGGGCAACTGCGCCAGCGCATTGGTCCAGGGTCTGCACTATTATAAGGACAAATCAGCCGAAGATGCCGTTGGTATCATGCACTGGCATATCGGCAGCTACACGCCCAATTCCATTGAAGTCGTGGCCGCTTTTGATATTGACCAGCGAAAAGTGGGTGAAGATGTTGCCCAAGCCATTTTTTCAGCGCCCAACTGCACTACCGTATTTTGTTCCGATTTGCCCAGCATTGGCATCCAGGTTCAAATGGGAAATATTCTTGATGGTTTTTCAGAGCATATGAATGACTACCCGCCTGAACGGACATTTTTACCGGCAGACCATCCCCAGCCCGACAAGGAAAAAGTGGTGCAGATCCTGATAGAAAGCGGCGCCCAGGTCATGCTGAACTACCTTCCGGTGGGATCTGAAAAGGCCACGCGCTTTTATGCCGAGTGCGCCCTGGCGGCCAAGGTGGCTTTCGTCAACAATATTCCTGTCTTTATTGCCAGCGATCCAGCCTGGGCCGGTCGATTTGCCGATCGGCAAATCCCCCTTATCGGCGACGATATCAAATCTCAAGTCGGGGCAACGATCACCCATCGCGTGCTTACCGATCTGTTCAAAAAACGAGGGGTACACCTGGACCGCACCTATCAGCTCAATACCGGAGGTAACACCGATTTCTTAAATATGCTCAACCAAAAGCGCCTATCTTCAAAAAAAAAATCCAAGACCGAAGCCGTACAATCTGTTACCGCCCAGCGCCTCACCAATGAGAACATCCATATTGGCCCCAGTGATTATGTGCCATGGCAAAAGGACAACAAGGTCTGTTTTATTCGTATGGAGGGACACCTGTTTGGCGGTATCCCCATGAATTTGGAATTGCGACTCTCGGTGGAAGATTCACCCAACTCAGCCGGTGTGGCAATTGACAGCATTCGTTGTGCCAAATTGGCTTTAGATCATCATATCGGAGGGGTACTTGAGGCACCTTCTGCTTATTTTTGCAAACATCCGCCGCATCAATTCAATGATGACGAAGCCTACCAAATGACTGAGGCCTTTATTCAATCCCATTCAAAAAGCAACTGAAACAAGGTTCTGGTTTTGCGGGCCCTGTCGCACGACAAATTTCTAAGGTAGAAATATCCTGTTTTGACCCTATGGAAGGCGTTTGGCTATTTCGTAGCGTACATTCACCTTGGCCTCACCATTATCTATAATTTGAAGCGACGCCGGCTCCAAGGCAAGTGCAATGGTAATGCGGCCGCTGGTGCGTAAATTCTCCAGCTGCACTTTGCGGGTGTATAGGGTGGAGATACGGCTTAGTATGCGTCCGGCCCCCATGACTTTGAGTTTGGCCGGATCTACAACCACTGATTTCAGAATCAACCCCTCAGGTAAAGTTCCCACCCAATCGACTTGAATGGGAAGCTCTTTGGCAATGGGAAAATCCAAGACCACCTGGACCTGGGAGGGCTCGATGCGGTTGAGACGTACGCCAGGTGGCAGGGCAATGCTGTTGCTGGTAATGGTAAAATCGTTTTCGCCATTAACGGCATTGCCCAAGTCGATTTTCACCTTAACTTGATCCGGACGCATGGAGCTAATCAAGGTGCCCGATCCACTCAAATGCAACCGAACGGTATTATTTGAAGCGGACAAAATCTCCATACGGGCATCCCGGTTTATATATTCCAAGGGCACTTCAAGGCTGGTCAAGGTCTCCAAACCCTTGGCAAAACTAAACCATACGACAGCCATACAGAGCACACAGACAGCACCGGCAATACCCAATTCCAGGGAATCTCGTCTGCGCACCGCCTCGGGTTCTGTCGCAATACCCAGATGTGTGCGCAACAACTCCTTTAAGCTCAAATTGTCACGAATGGAGATGATTTCACTGTCTTTGGCCGCCACCACTTGGCCGCTCTCTTCAGAAACCACAATCACAAGCGCATCGGATTGTTCCGTCATACCGATGGCAGCTCGGTGACGGGTGCCATAACGACGGGGCAAATCCTCTCGCTGGGTCAATGGCAAAATAGCACTCACGCGGGTTACGCGGTCGCCGACAATAACAGCAGCCCCATCATGAACGGGATTGCCGTTCCAAAAAACAGAGAGCAGCATTTCGCGGGATACCTTACCCTGCCAGTTAATACCCCCCTGCATGGTCTCATCCACATCTTCCTTGCCCGGTATGACAATCAAGGCACCGATATGTTGGCGCGCCAGCTCATATACGCCTTCCACCACGCTGTCCACCGGTGTACGTGCCCCCTTGTGGGGAAAATCCCATAGAATGGCCCGCAAATTTTTAGCTTGCAACACATTGCGAATCTCATTGCGAAAAACAATGATAATGATCAGCGCCGCACCGGCAATAATCCCTTGCATGGCCCAGCTGGTCACGATCAATCCTAAACTGGCGGCAAGGCGCTGAAATACCCACAGTATCGCCAGTCCTGCAATGACGCGAATAACATTGGTTCCTCTGAAAAGGACATAGAGCCGAAACAGGATGTAGCTGTTCAACAACACATCGACAATGTCTTGCCAGCGGATGGTGGAAACAAATTCAATCAGGGCGTCCATGATAATCTACTCAGTTACGCTGAAGCGCAAGATTTTTAACAGCTGATTTTCGGCATTATAAATTTCAACGCGCCACGGCCCGATGTCGCCTTCCCGTAATTGGATGCTGCTGTATGTGGACCAACTGGGCGGCTTAAGAGTTAGGCGCTTTGTGGTGACCAAGTCATCACGACGATACCATTTGTGATAGGTATGGGTTGGCTTTTGGATACCCTCAAAAGAGGTAAAGCACGAAATTTTTCCCAGGGCAATGGGAAACACCACAGCGGCGTATTGCGGTTCATAAGCTTCGATAGACTCACATATCACGGCACGCGTGAGTGTGAGCTTTTGGACCGCTGGTGGATCAGCACCGTCAGCGGCCCATACCGGCCATGCCAACCAGAACCACGCCACCGCCATAGTGATGTATGCCCTTCTTTTGACCATCATATCATTATTACTAACGGGTCGGCTAAATTTTGCAAGCAAAATATAACATTTAAATAAAACGGGGGGGCGATAGCGGCATCAAGTTCGCCTGAGCAAGTCGGCCAGGGTCTTTTCCACCATCAGGTCGTTTTGAGTGGCATTGGCGTGGATTTCTTTAATAATCGCTTGGTCCACAACCCAGCCGAATCCGAGTTCATCAAAGAAAATTATCTCTTTCCGGTGCATATCCGCATCTCCTTGTGGGCACATTGGCGCTGACCAATGCTGACATAACAGCCGGCTCTGCCGGGAGCCTTACCAATTATTTTCTTCACTCTTATTATCGCCAAGAAAGGAAGTAATCTTTAGCTGTTTTTTACTACTCTCATTTTGGTAGGCGCAAGGATCGCACATTGAGAGGTTCGACCATCGCACTTGATCCGCAGGGGGGCCGACAAGCGCACATGGCAAAGATATTGGGTCTCTTGATAGATGGGCATTTTTAGAATACGGGGCCAGTCTATCCAATCGTCACCCTGTTCGTTAACGGTTAAGTAGGCCAAATTATGGGTGGTGATATACTGGAAGAAATGGGAACCGAAGGAGGGATCGGCTTTCAAAGCTGCATTGCGCAGCTCAACGATGATACCGGCACCGTTGATATCTTTCCATTTGACGGGGATACCCAGCCAGGGGTCGAATGAGCCCCATCGACCGGGGCCGATCAGCAGATAGGGCCGTTGATCGGACTTGAGCCCGGTGTTGATGCGGCTAATCTCAGCAGCAATGGACGAGGTCGCCGCAGCATCGAAAACATCAGGTTTGGCATATACAAGGTCGGCAACATTCTCTATGGTGCCATGACCCAAAGCTTTTGATGAGTAGCACAGCGCCAGGCGTCGGTCATTGTCCGACACCTGAACCTCAAAAGGATCACTTCCCATAGACATGGGTCGCATCTGGAGCAGAAAAAAAGTAGGCAAACCCTTTTCTTCTTCAGCAAAATCGACGGCGAACTCAATTTCAACATGACCGCCGGTCCCCTTGCGTCCAATGGCCAATAGTGCTCTCAGCACGTCAGCCAATGGAAAGATCTTGTGCTTTAAAATAGGCGCAAAGGTTACCAGTTTGGTTCCCTTTGCTGCAGCACTGTCCCGAATGCGACCATCCTGGGGTTGATAGGTGCTCACGACACGCGTCAGTGGCGATTCTGTCAGTGCATCTGAGACTTTGCGTCGCATTAAATCATTATTCAGATCCAGTTCAATCTGTTCATCGGCAATGGGCAAAGCATAAAAAACTTTCTGGGCATTGGCTAGTATATCTTCTACTTTGGAAAAATCGGGAAGCAAATGGGGATACTTGGGGCAAAACCTCAAACCCCCTTCTCCCCGGCTGATGACCTGACCGAAACCCAGTGCGATTTTGGCCATACCGTCATCGGGTTGGATACGATCCACAGGATAGTAGTTTTGACTGCGCGCAACGCCGGACAATGTTGGATAAAAAAAGTTTCCATGGTAACTGCCGCATATTTTTTGAATGACCACTGCCATGATCTCTTTGCGATGACGATATGCCGTGCTGCGGACAAATCGCCGCGGCAACTCAAACCAGGTGGAGGCATACACCTGCTTCACTGCGCTGATCAACTGGGCCAGCCGCGTCTGGGTGTCGCCGGCGCTGTTAGGGATCATAAACGTGCGGTACAATCCGGTCAATGGCTGATGGTGGGCATCCTCCAACAAGCTGGAAGAGCGAACCGAGAGCGGATAGCGAACGGTCTCCATATAGACCGCCAAATCCTTCACGAAGGATTCAGGCATTTCGGCGGCCTCAAACGCTGCTGCAATCTGTGCATCACTCAATTGTTCATGCAAAGGATCGGGCAAATCATTGGCAGCAACAAACGCCTCAAAACCTTCACTGGTGATCACCAAAGTGGGTGGAACGCGAATATCAATACCACCGAATTTTTCGAAGAGCCGTGGGGATTGGCGCAACAAATTGGCGGCGAACGCAATCCCACGCGCCTTGCCGCCCAAAGAACCGTGGCCGATTTTGACGATATCAGCGATTTGGGAATCGAAATCTTTGCTGTTAAACTGGGCCACCACGCCTTTTTGGCGCCATTTGCGCAAACCGTGAATACTGTCTACCAGGTAATGGCGAACGGCGGTTACATCTGGAAAATCAGATACTTGCACCTGACGCATCCGCGTCGCCAAGGCGATTTCAGAACGTGCCATAATCCAATTGGAAAATCGATTGCGCGAAGCATGATAACACAAGGGTTCATCGGGAATGGTGGGCAAAACAGCTTCCAGTTCACGCAGGTTAGCAGCCCTGCCCACCTCCTTGCCATCGGCCAAACGAAACACAAAATCACCGAAACCCAATTGTTCCAAGAAAAAGGTGTGCAGCGCATCAAACAGATGGGGTGAGTTTTTGTCTAAAAACTGGATGGATAATTCTTCAGCTTTGATGCGGTTGGCCGGCTCATTGCTAAGCAGCAACATGGGCAAGTCGGGAATCTCTTTTTTGATATGTTTCAGCAACTGCACGCCTGCATCAGCACTGAGTTTACCGTTATGCGGAAATCGGGTATCCGACATCACCCCGAAAAGATAGGGCTTGTAGCGTTCATAAAGATCAATCGCGGTCTCGTAATTTTCGGCCGCAAGAATCTTGGGCCGTGCGCGCATTTTCAGCAAACGGTGTTCTTCATTCAAACTTTCATCAAGCACCTCTTGGGTCTGCCGGACAACTTCCCTGTAAATTAACGGTAAAAAATAGGAACGGTACAGCGGCGAATCCTCTACCAAAATAATTACACGCACCTGGGCTTTTTGGGTATCGCTATCGACATTGCGGCGATCCTCCACATTTTTTACAATGGCCAATAGCAAATCCGAATCCCCAGACCAAATAAAAATCTGGTCAATACCGTGGCTGTCTTTGTTGGCCGGCAACGGAAAGAGTCCCTCAATGCTGTGGGTCAGTAAAATCACAGGGATATCTTGTGTTTCCGATTTAATAGCCCGGCCCAACTCAAAGGGGTCCATACCGTCCAGGTTGGGCATGGTGATGACCAGATCAAAATGCCGGGCCCTGCATGTATCTAATGCACGCTTGGCGCCTTCCACACGAATTAACCGCGGCGGTCGGCTCAAATTCAAGCCATGGTATTCGTTTATGATTTTGGACGCTAACGAAGCATCCTCTTCGAGGATATAGGCATCATACGCACTGGCCACCAAAAGGATGTCCAAGACTTTATTTGACATCAGTTCATGGTAAACCTTAAAGTGTGTATCAAATTCAGCAGCGGTATATTGATAGGTGGGGTTGATCGGTAGGGTATCCATGCTTCCTCAACACATCGTTCGATAATGATCGTTTGAAAGTTAAGGGCCGGCCTGATGCGGCTATCAAAATCTAAAAAATATCAGTTTGAAAAATAAAGCACGAAATAGGCAATTGTGTTGATAATGAACGGCCGACCATAAAATTAGAATAATTGGGCCGCTGAGCTTTTGCAAGGAGAAAGGACGGCGCTTGCAGACAGTGCCGTCATCCGCTGGGCCCGGCCAAGCCCCTTTACCGCACCCTGTTAAGCAAAAATGTCATCAATAGACAATGCAATCTCTCGGTACCCGCGCCGTGCCATTTGGGGTTGGGCCCTATATGACTGGTCCAATTCAGCCTTTACCACCTCTGTAATGGCTGTCTTTTTCCCAATTTTTTACAAGCAATACTGGGGCATGGGTATCGACACCAATTTAAGCACCTTTCGGCTGGGTATGGGCAACGCGCTGGCCAGTTTGCTGGTGGCCCTGATGGCCCCCATATTGGGCGCCATTGCCGATCGCAGCGGACGTCGTAAACATTTTCTAATCTGCTTTACCTACCTGGGTGCGCTGGTAACAGCTGCTTTGGCGCTCATTGGACAGGGACAGTGGTTCTTATCCATCACCCTGTATGCCATCGGCGTCGTCGGTTTCTCGGGCGGCACCGTATTATATGATGCCCTGCTGCCCCAGGTGGCGCCGGCCGAACGCATCGATCAAGTCTCCAGTTTAGGGTATGCCTTGGGCTATCTTGGTGGCGGCTTGCTGCTGTCGATCAATGTGGCCATGACCCTTAATCCAACTCTCTTTGGTTTGCAGAGCGGCACCCAGGCGGTAAAGGCGTCTTTTGTCAGCGTGGCCTTGTGGTGGGGATTGTTTGCCGCCGCCACCTTTGCCTGGGTGCCACCGGATCCACAAATCGTGCGCCCCCCTATCGGCCAACAGATAGCCGGAGGCTGGCGGCAATTGGTCGGTACCTTCAAAAGAGTCCGGCAACTCAAAACCCTCTATACTTTTTTATTTGCCTATTGGTGCTATATTGACGGGGTCGACACCATTGTACGCATGGCCGTTGATTATGGCATGTCCATTGGATTTGGTCGTAACGATTTGATTTTAGCGCTATTAATTACCCAGTTCATTGGATTTCCTTCAGCGCTGGCTTTCGGTGTCCTGGGCAAACATTGGGGGGTGCGCCGGTCCATATTTCTGGCCTTGGCTGTCTATATCGCCACCACCCTGTGGGGTGCCTTCATGGACAATGTTGTCGAATTCTATATATTGGCAGCGGTCATTGGACTTGTTCAAGGCGGTATCCAGGCATTGAGCCGATCCTACTATACTCGCTTGATACCTCACCAGCAAAGCGCTGAATTTTTTGGATTTTATAATATGTTGGGGAAATTTGCAGCCATCGTCGGTCCTGCCTTGATGGGGATCACCGGCTTGATCGTCAAACGCCTGGCCCTGCCCGCCGATCCCGGCGCCGAAAAGCTCCAGGCGGTCACCATGCTGGCCACCCGCACCAGCATCGCCTCGGTACTCATTCTTTTTTTCCTGGGTGCGGTGCTATTCTACTATGTAGATGAAAAAAAAGGTGAAACGGAATTAAAAAATTACTTAAAAAGCAAAAAGTCGCCTGAAGCCGGGAGGCATTAAAAAGAATTTATTGGGATGTGAACCCATCTCTAGGTTCTGAATTTGACAATCTTTATGGCTTCGTCCGCCCAATCGGTCACCAACTTGGCTTGAGTACGAAATTGACGATCGTTTTTCAAACGCTGAAAATCTTCATTCCGCTCTTTGACCGCTTCCAAGATGGCAATATCATTGAGCGTGCCGACAGTGCCCATACCACGCAGGGCCACACGCAGGTTTTGCAGTATCCCGCCCATATGCGTCGCACTCTCTTTATAGTGGTAGATTTCCGATTGCGGCTCGCCGTATTCCCTTACTGCTGATCGCAAGATGGCCTTGCCGGTATCGCATGCCACCATGGACAGGAAAATAAACAACTCACGTTCCAGATTCAGCATGACCGGAACCGGTATTTTCTTTTCCCGGGTTTCACCTAGACGAAGCGCCTCTGCCAGCTTGGTGTGCACGGTTTCGACTTTGGCAAAAAATCTCTCCCGATCTTTGTCGATGCGCCACGCGGCATATTGCACCACCATAGCGTCAATGTTGTGGCGGTTTACCACAATATCCTCGGGAGTTATCTCATAATCCGCCAGGGCCTTGTCCGGTCGATGCACAATGAGGTTGGCCAGCATAACGGCCTTGTTGTCAGAAAATTGAACACTGCCGGGATCACTGCAAATATCTTCGATCAGTATTTTAAAAGCGCGCTTGGGCAATTCCATCTGGGCGGTCAACGTCTGCAACGCATTTAAAAAGGCCACGCGGTCTTTGGGCAAAATGGCGTCTTTCATATGATGCCATAAAAAGGCGAAGATCTTTTGCTCGTATTGCCGAAAATGCGCAATGGCATTAATGAAACTGCTTTTTTTAAAACTGCCGTCATCGGCGAAGCAGCTTTTCAAATGCTGCACCAATGTCTTGGCATCTTCTAAAGTAATGCTAAAATCTTTGGCCAAGATATCATAATCGCGAGATTTGAAATCAATAGCACGATGCACCATACCGACCATTTTTTTGCGTGTGCTGGAGCGCCCCTTATAAAAGCTAACCATGCGGTAGACCCGGCTGTCCACGACATCGGGTCCGTCAACGTGCCCCTCGATATGCTCTTGATGGCTCGCTTCACGCACTTGGACGTCATCGATGACATGATCCTTTACCTGATCCAGTCGTGCCTCTAAATTACCCAAAACCTCTTGCTTTAGCTCAGCCTCTTTGTCACGATTTTCAGCAGCCAACAATAGCTCTGAGGAAAAACCCAGTCGTTCGGCCAACATGGACTTATCGATACGGGCGTAATCGTCTCCATAAACGCTCTTGATCATCTTGACCACTTTTAAAGGGCTCGCGCCCACCGTATCCATTGCCAGTTGCGCGATATAGACCTTTTCCAAGGAGGCGCTGTCATCTTCATTTTCGGCAATCAACCATTTGACGTTGTTCATCTCCACCGGCGGCCTTTTCAATTTGGCTTGTATCTTGGGCAGATCCACTGCCGCATTGTAAATCCCGGCATAATTCTTCTGCGAAGCGTGGCCTTTGCGGCGTAACCACATGTCTATTTTTTCAACCAAACCTTGCATGGCTTCACAGCTGAGTTGATTGAGACCCGCCATCAGGGTCAGGTTGGGATCGGGAAACATGTTTTCGTCATTGATCAGTGGAATGGTCGATTCGGCTTGGGTGGTGGCCACCCGGAATGAGGATCCGGTATGCCGCGCCTGCTTGAAGCCGGATAAAATTTTCAAGCACAACTGCATCGCCGGCAGGTGAACTTCTAAGTTATCGGGAATTCGGATAAAGATGTTGTTGACGCCATAGTCCGCAAGAACGGTAAACGCTTTCAATAGCTGATCCGGCAAGCGGGATGCCGCTCCACCACTGCGTTGGGCGACCCGCGGGGCCATATGGCTATCCACGGCCGTGTTGCCGATGACCACTTCATAATCGTATTTATCCGGCAATGTGTTGTCGGCAGGTGTGCCCCGGTAGCGGATGAATACCCCGCCCAAATGACTCGCCAATTGAGACAATCGTAAAAGCACCTTGGCCAACTTTTGAAAGGTATGGGATTCCTCCGAAGTTTGATCGACAAAACGGTCATCTGCCAGGTAGCGGCTGATCAGGCAGGTCAATTGAATTAATAGAATACGAACGGTATCCAGACGTTTTTGTTCGGCCAGCAGGCTTTGGGCCAAGCGGTCAGAGCCTTGCCTGTGGGCCGGGTCCTCTTTCCACGACTCAGTACCCCTGAATTGATTGAACAGCTCTTGGGCATCAGAATCCAGAACAATCTTATCGTCATCCATCTTTTGAGATCATCTCCGCTTGTTCGTGTTCGCAACAGAATTATCAACTGCCTGGCCGGGAAGTTAAGCGCGCCTATCTAAAAACACGATGCACCGGCAAATTATAAGAATACCATTTTAGGTCAATCGTATCCATCCTTTTTATACCAAGGGGCAACACGATGGTGCACCGCAACCGCAGCCCGATACTAGGGCTAAGCTGCGCATCATTTCGCCGGATTCATCGATCCGTTTGGGATCGGCGCATATCTGCCAGCACGGCTTTGCGCTCGAGCATGCGTGTCTTCAGTTTTGGGAAACGATCCACATCGGTGTGGGGCAAAAACAGGGCCGCCACATAATTGTCCATATATGAGGGCGTTTCGGATAGCTCAAAATTGGTCATCATGTTGGTGACCCCCACGACCTCCTGGCGAATGCGATTGGTCAAAGCGCTGATGCGTGCACCCAACAAGGATGCGTTGCCCACATAAACCACCTTATGGGGGTCGATCTCAGGCAGCAACCCAATCACCATGGCCTTTTCCAGATCGACATAGCTGCCAAAACCACCGGCTAAAATTACCTGTTCGATATCGTCCGTTCCCATACCGACCTCTTTGAGCAGGGTCATGCAGCCGCTGTAAATGGCACCTTTGGCCCGAATGAGGTTTTCAATATCGATTTCGTTGATAACAATATCCCGATCAATCTGGGTTTCTGCAGCATAGGCCAGCACATATTCCCATACCCCTTTGGTCTGACGAATCCGAGGGGTGCCCAGTTCACGTTCCAATTTTCCCTGGTTGTTAATCACCCCCATCTCAAACAAGGCGGCCACCATGGTGATCAAACCTGAACCACAGATACCTTTGGGACGTACATTACCGATGGTAACAATCATCGGCTCTAAGGTATCCGGATTAATTGAAAAATCTTCAATCGCCCCTTTGGCGGCGCGCATGCCGAATTCTATGCCGCCACCTTCAAAAGCCGGACCTGCACTACATGCCGCACATGCCATCCAGTCCTTGTTGCCGATCACCACCTCGGCATTGGTACCAATATCCAGGAATAAAGTTATCTTATCTGTAAGATACATACCCGATCCCATGACGCCGGCCACAATATCACCACCCACATAGCTGGACACCTGAGGATAGACCAGTGCGGTGACATGATCATCCAGATTGATGCCCAACTCACAGGCTCGAAAGTGCGGATAGATTCTGGCCGCCGGCACATAAGGTGCGCGGCGGATGTTGCGGGGGTCTACTTTAAGCAGTAGCTGGGTCATGGTGGTGTTGCCCGCCAAAGTCATGACCGATATGCACGCTTTGTTCACATTCGCCTTTTTTAGTATTTTAGACAGCACTTGATTGATGGTTTCAATGACCACTTGATGAATCTTTTCCAGGCCATCGGGTTTTTCGGCATACATAATGCGGGTAATCACATCTTCACCATAGCTGATCTGGCCGTTGAATTTACCGGCTTCAGCTAAAACTTCTCCGCTGATCAAATCGACCAATTGGCCATAAACGGTGGTGGTACCAATATCCATGGCCACGGCATAGTTTTGGTCTGTGGTATCGCCCGGCTCCACATTGATAATCTGGTTTTTACCGGAGGATCGCACGGGTCGGGCCACCGTGACCGTGACTTTAAAATCCTGTTCTCGAAAAACCGATGGCACCTTACGGATCACAGGCAAAGAAATGGCCAGGCGGCGCTCATTGAGTTGAATCCGCAGGTGGTTGACCATACGCCCGATGTCCGCCAGATTATCACCGATTTCCGGCGGCGACAGCTCCAGATAGAGCTTCTCGATGGGGGGCACAAACAGCCCCTGCTCTTTAATATCTTTCAAATCCATTTGTTGGATGCGGGCCGTTTGACGCGGGTCTTTACGTAGCAATACCGAAGTATCGATAGCCGACTCCACCGGGATGCGGATGACCACATCTTCATCCACTTGGGCGCGGCAGGCCAAGCGATACCCCTTGTCGCGGTCTTGCTCGCTTAGGTGTTCAGAGATGCCCCCTTGCACGCTGCCCTGCTCAACCATCACGCGGCACTTGCCGCAAACGCCGTCACCCCCACAGGAGGCGTTAATATGCACCCCAGCTGCCATGGCCGCTCGGATGATACTTTCACCGGCGGGCACCTCAACATGTGTATTATAGGGTAGAAAGGTTACCTTAAATCTGCTCATTACAGCTCCTCAATGTGAACGGTTTACTTAAAGCATTAAGATCAGACATGACCAAGGGGTAAGTTTTAAAAATATTCCTTTAAAGTGTCAACCGCCATGTCTGAAAGTCGAAGGCAAGGCCAATGATCTGGGCAGGCCGAGCTGGAACTCGACCCATTTTGATAACGTAAAAGCAAAGCGGTCTACAAACGACATGTTCACCGTCTAAATCACTAACAACCCGCAAGCAACCTGTTTTTCTACCGCTGTAAAAGCTGCCATCTAAACGTCGCTGCTGATTTCGGTGATCACTGAATCCAGCAGGCTTTGCAATTTCTCCTTTTCGGCGGACAGCTCGGGTCGTTTGAAAATCCAAGGGGGCAATTGGATGGACGCCAATGCCCTGTCCTGTATATGCCGCAGATCTGTACCTGATGTTTTTGTTCGGCTCATTTGTTCCTGGATAATTTTAGCAACGAGCGCTTTCATTGCCTGGCGCCCTAATCCCATACAGCGGAGATGGTCCTGGATACGAAAGTAGTCAATGTAGATGTTGCCATTGGATGTCGTCGTGAAGGCAAATCCAAAGCAAAAATGGATGCCGGCGTCCTTTTCGATTGGATTTTTAATCCAAAGATGGAAACCATAGCAACTTCTGAGTTGATCGCCATGGTCGACAAGGTGCTTTGATGCCAGCATGATCTCATAAGGGTTCAAATATTGAGAAATAACGTTGCACACCGTTTGGTTGTCCATAGGCTGAGGCCGTGCAGGCGCCAACTTTTCTTCGGCATCCGGTTGGCCCTGGGATAGGACACCCAAGTTGTCGGCACTCACCTTTTGACTATCCCCCAGTTTCAATCGCCTTTCACAGAAGCGTTGGAATTTGGCGCCATAGGTACATGCGCAGATGGCCCAGGTCACACGAAACATCCCTGCCCACGCCCAGTGCATGAACAAATTCATCCAACCGCGATTATCCGGATGTTCGTATTGCTCTTCAAGATTTAGATTGTGGTAGACATTTTCCATCAGTTGGATCATCTGATTGCACATATAGAAACCAGCGCGACGCGCCTCGGGCTTTTTGGGCAGCCACATGTCGATTCGCGGTGGATAGGTCGTGCCGCCCATCAAAGTTTCCCACTCCGGATACATCTGGGCATCCATAAATGCCAGATCTTTGTCCCCCTTGATGGTGGCGATAATCCGATTCAGCTCTGCCGCATGCCGCGTGAATCGCTCTTCAATGGCAATGGAGCGCGGGTGCCAGAACTCCTTGATGCGGATAAATAGATCTTCCATATTGGTTTGGGCATCAATTTCAGTCACGGTACTGAAACTCTCTTTGCCAATGTGGTAGCCCAACTCCCGGTAGGCCTCGAATTGTTGCTCGTCAAACCATTGGTCGGCTGTGGTTTGATGGGGGAAAGACGAATGCTTGACCCGGTATTCATTCAAGTGGGCCGGCTCATCACCTGTGAGTGAAGATTTGCAATAGAACAGGTAGCCGGTCTCCTCATCAGCATCGCCATCAGCTGGATAGACAATGGAACCCACCACACAGTGCTGGCCGGAAACAGAGTTTGCCGCTTCCACTTTCAAGTTGGAAATATCAATATCTATATCGATGCCGAAATCGATCCGCGCCAACCGAATCAGGTAGGCCAACGCCTGAAATTTCATGGTCTGATCCGCCTCTGCATCCGCGACGATGATATATTTGCATCTTCGCCGTAAAAGCTCATAGACCCCGATGTTGTCAAAATGACCCCCGTCCGAAAGATTGATAAATTTTCCCTTCAGTGGATATAGACCCAACCATTCACGCATGGCAGTTATGGCACCAGGCACTTTGCCAAACAGCACCTTGGATGTCCAAGAGTCCGGCCGGCGTGGGTTGAGGGCCCAGTATCCCAAGCGAATATTCAACAACCCCATGAGCAAACGCAGGGTGGGTATATCCCCTTGTCCCATGCCGATATTGGCCGCTGCACCGGATATGGCCATGGCCGTGCCCAGATTCAAGTGCGGGTCAGCTTTCTCATAGTCACCAGTGCGAACGTATTTGGTCTGGGTGGAACCGCACCAGTACTTGCTGAAGATAAAACTCTCGCTTTTGCGAAAGATTCCGTTTTCGAATCTTACCGATTCCTCCGGGGGCAACTTCTTTTTCAAATTCAGATTGGTGTTGATAAGGTGATAGGGACCGACCGTGTGTTTTGTGTCACTATAAATTTCGGAGAGTTTGATGGCATCGTTGGGCTGGATGGATGCAAAGGGCTGTTCGGGACTAAAGTTTTCACCCTTGTTTTGGATAACATAGGCCTGACAGAGCCGATCCCTGTAGAAATTGTGAAGCGAAATCTTATTAATATTGAGCCAGCGATTGGCGAAGGCCAATAAAAAACACCCAATCAACAGTCCCCATGCAATGGGTGACCATGTAAAAACGGCCTTGCCCCCATTTATATCACCCAAAAGGAAACTCACGCAATAACCTGTAAAATAGAGAAGAATCAGGGGCGTCAACGCCATCAAAAAAATCGATACAACGATCTTTAGCCAGGCTTTTTGAGCCGTTCCCCCGCCCGCTGAGGGGATCCCATTTTTAAGCAGCTTGGGACCCAGAAAGGTCAACAGGGAGACAAAGGCTATTTTATTGGGGATATCAAAGTGCTCCCAATACACGATGGCGGCACCGAAAACCTGGATGGCCGAAACCGATAGACTAACGAAGAACAGCCAACTAAAACAGATACTGAAATTGGACCGGCTCTTTAATTTACTTGGTATCAAAATTAAAAAGACAAAGGCAAAGACCATCATCAGCCCCAGCGCCAGCAGCGGGATGATGACCATCGCCCTCCATTGCTCGCGCAATTTATCAGCAGCGGTCTCGATGCTCGCGTTCAAAGCGTTTAATTTCGGCCGCGATTTCGGATTGCGCTGAACGATGTCGATGCGTTCATCCAAGTCCAGCAATTGGAATTGCTCGGTTTGCTGGAAAATAAAATCTTCATAATCCGTTTCGGCCTGCTGTTCTTCAACAAGCGCCTTTTTTAGCGCATAGATACTGGTATTGAATTGAAAGGCGCCGGCTTTAAAAACCGGAATTTGATAGACTGCAGCTAAAAGGCTGGCCGCCAAAATAATAAACGGCAGAATCAGCAACAAGTTGAACAGCACCCCACGGATAAATGCCAAAGCCGGCCCAAGGTATTTTTGTAGAAGATTCCCTTTGGCCGTCAGGTAGTTTGAAAAATACCGCAGATGACGCACCGGAGATTTTTCAGCTGAACCATTATCTTCCCAATGGGGCCTTTTTTTCGTGGGGCCGTTATTTTGCTTCTCTTCTGATACACTACTTTCCGGCAAGGAAAATGGAAAATAGGCTGACTGCCATAAGTGATTGGGCGCCATCGCCATTGGGTGCCGGCAACCTTCATTTTTCTCCGGACCTGAATTCATGAGTGCCGTCAGACAGCTGCCGATATAGCCGCCGCCGGAAACGGTAGAAAGATAATCCACACGCTGAAGGATATTGTAGCGATACAGCGCTTGCATAAAACCCAAACCAAACGTAGCACTTCGAATACCGCCCCCGGACAAGCACAGCCCCACCAGATTGTTCTCGGTAGTGGGTGTACGTTTGAGTGTTTCAGCCGGGCCCGATGCGTTCATCTTCTCTCGTCTTTTTTCGATGAATCCACACTCTTTGTCAAAGACCGGATAGTTGTTATCGACACCACAAAAAGAAGTAGGTTCTGGTGAAAGGGTTTCTTTTTTGGCCATATCTCGCTCCTCTGCCTAAGCTTTGCTATCATAGGCCGCCGGCGGTGTTGCAAACCATGTGAATTAGATCATCAAGACCGCAAAATAGCCTTCAGCCAATCCCCTAAAGATATCTACCGGCACAACGCACCACCCTAACCTTGGGCGCCATGCGGGTCTGAAACAATTTCTGTTTTTGAGGATCGAACTAAATAGAGACGGGTTAATACATCTATGGAATTAAGTACGTCAATCGCATGCAGGGTGTCAATGATTGGATCGCTGTTATTTATTATCGATGCAAAGAAGGATCACTCCGCTCCAAATTGGCCATTGATTGTCCTTGCCCGCAAAATTTGATAAGCTCAATTAAATGCCCCCTAATTTTATATGGATATACGATCATGCAGTGGACACCGGAAGCTGATGCCGCCATCAAAAAAGTGCCTTTTTTTGTTCGTAAAAAGGTGCGTGCCCGGGTAGAAGCGGAGGCGCGACAGGCTGGCAAGCACAGCATCACCTTAGCTGAAGTGAATGCAACACAAAAACGTTTCCTGACGGGCATGGCCTCGGAGATCAAGGGCTATCAATTGGACGCCTGTTTCGGGCCATCCGGTTGCCCCAACGCCATCGGATCCAGCCGAGAGCTGATGAAAAAACTGGAATTACTGCTTAAAAATGCCGATCTACTGGGTCTATTAAAATCCAAAGGCATCCAGGACTTGAAGTTCCATCACGAATTTCGGGTCACTGTGGCGGAGTGTCCCAATGCATGTTCACAGCCCCAAATCAAGGATGTGGGCATCATCGCGGCTTGCCGACCGGCCGTCACCGACAAGGCCTGCACCTTGTGTGAAGCCTGCGTAGCAGCGTGCAAAGAAAAAGCCATCGCCCTGGACGATGCAACCGCCTTGCCGGTTATCAGCACCCAGGATTGTGTGGCCTGCGGCCAATGTCTCCCCGTATGCCCCACCGGCACCCTGTCCGACAGCGTCATAGGCTACCGCGTGCAACTGGGAGGCAAACTGGGACGCCATCCCCAACTGGCCCGGGAGCTTCCCGGCATTTATGCGGATAAAACGGTATTGCAAATCGTGCAAGCTTGCCTTGACCTGGTCAAAGTCAACAGTACCAGTGGCCATCGTCTTGGTGAGCTAATGCAAGACCATGATTTTAACGTTATGAAAGCTAAATTTCGACCCAAAGCACTATAGTTGCGGCTTTGTGGCGGAAAAAACAAGGCGGAACCACCGCTTTGCCGGGCAAAATTGAGTGGTTATACACAAGTGGGGGGGGGGGGTCAAGTTAACGGTTTGGTCCAAGCGGTGGCGATATCAAACTGGTTTAACAAAACAATACCTTCATCGATGCAGGCTCCCACCATGTCAACCCCATGGGAATCATCACCGGGTACAACGGCAACGCCTAATTTTATAGCCTCTTCAAGGATGGGGCGCGACACATAGGGCTCACTTGCACCCTTGCGCAGGGCAGCCACGTTAAAATCCAATATCAGGTTCAATTGGCGGATACGCTGTAGATTTCGTGTCACACGAGCTTGTACGGCAGGCAATTTCAGATGCGCCAAGTAGTCAGGGTCAAACAGCCGGATCAGGTCAAAGTGCGCCACAACTTTGGGCTGTAAGGTCTGAATCATTTCATACTGCACGTCAAAATAACGGCAGAAAAGGGATTCCATATCACCCGCCTGGTTCACCGCGCGGGCATACTCAGCTTGGCTGTAATCAAAAGGGATGTTGTCCACATGGTGGACGCCGCCCACTACGTAATCGGGTTCAAAACGCTCGATTTGATTATGGGCGAAAGCCAAGCTGCCTGAATAGGTTTCAGTTTCAAACCCTATAAATATCTCCAGTTGGTCGGCATACTTTTGCTGCAGCCGACGCCCTTCGGCCATATAACGCGCAAACCTGTCCTGCACGGCCTCTAAATCCAGACCTGCCTGCCGCTCCTCCGGGTAGAGGAATTGCACATCGTTGGGCGGCATGTGCTCTGTAATTCCTACCCAGGCAAACTGCTTGTCAATGTAAGCCTGGATAACCTCTTCAAGGGTATTTTGGGCATGGCTGCAAAACTGGCCGCTGTGGCCGCCGTGGATGGACACCCGTTGGGGGATCATAAGTAGCCTTTCAAGTAAGTTGATTCACGGATATCAAGGATATTCAACATCTCAGAGCTTGTCAATCAACAGGCTTGCACCCCGGTAGGGGCCTTGCTATAAAATAGACAGGCGCCATTCCTAAACCCATTTTTACCGGCAGCGAAAGTTAATCGGACGTTGCAGAAAAGCCACAACCACCTAACCTGTGTCACAGCGGGTGCGCATAAAATTGATATTGGCTTAACGTTGAAGCCCCTGGATTTCTACGAAGTCCTGGGAAAAAACACTATAAGTGGTTTCAAAATCTTCATACGGGCCCAAATTCAAGGCGGGCAGTAGATTTGAAGCGGAGAAATAGTTTGCTATTTCAATGATTTAAATCTACTGCCCAACACCGAGTTTGGGTTCGAAGGCAGGTTTTCAAACCACTGCTAAGGCAGCTGATGCGCTGAAAAACGCGACTATGACTCATCTATCCCTTTCAACCAGTTACCACCAACTGGCAGTGCGCTTGAATAAATTCCCACAGGGCGCACCACCATCCAAGCTTTTATATGAGATTCTGGCCATCCTGTTTAGTGAGGAAGAGGCGCGCTTGGTCGCACAGTTACCCATCCGGGTCTTTGGCGTTAAACGGGCCAGCCGGGCCTGGCAAATGCCTCTCGCCCAAACCCAAAAAATCCTCGATTCGCTTTGCCGAAAGGCCTTGTTGATCGATATTGCCCAAAACGGCGAAACCGTCTATGTCCTGCCGCCGCCCATGGCGGGCTTTTTTGAGTTTTCGTTAATGCGCCAACGCAGCGATATCGATCAAAAGCGGTTGGCCCAAAACCTCTATCGCTATATCAATATGGAAGAGGATTTTGCCCAGGCCCTTTTTACCCGTGGCCACACCACTTTAGGCCGGGTGTTTGTCAACGAAGCGCAAATACCGCCATCCTATTCAGTGGAAGTCTTGGATCATGAGCGCACCAGCCATGTCATACGAACGGCCGAAGCCATCGCCGTGGGCCAATGCTATTGTCGCCACAAAATGAGCCTTATGGACCAAGCGTGCGATGCGCCCCAGGATATCTGCTTGACCTTTAACTTTACGGCCACCGCTTTAATCCGCCACGGCCATGCCCGCAGCGTCGGGATCGAAGAAGCCCACGACATCGTTCAAAAGGCCAACAGCCACCACCTGGTGCAATTCGGCGAAAATGTACGCCAACAGGTGAACTTTGTCTGCAACTGCTGCAAATGTTGTTGCGAGGGCATGCAAGCGGCACGCCGTTTTGCCATGGCGCACCCGGTACAAACCACTCAATTTCTTCCGGCCGTATCGATCCAGGCATGCACCGGCTGCGGCCGCTGCATCGATCTGTGCCCGGTGGCGGCAGTAACCTTGATGACAACTGACGGTAAAAGGCCTCGGGCCCGGATCGAACAAGCCCTGTGTTTGGGTTGTGGCGTATGTGCAAGGGCTTGCCCCGCCCAGGCCATCACCCTGCATCCCCGGGCACGACGAATGGTGACACCTTTAAATACAGCTCACCGTGTGATGTTGATGGCCGTAGAACGGGGCACATTGCAGCATATCATTTTCGATAATCAAGTGCTATATAGTCACAAAGCGCTGGCTACGCTACTTGGCGTTTTCCTGAGATTGCCGGCAGCGAAGAAGCTTTTAGCCGCCAAACTACTCAAATCGCGCTATTTCGAATCACTGCTGAGCCGCCTGGAGTGGCAACCCCGCATTTCGCAGAATGCCGCGCAATACAATCATTAGCATATAGGAGAGACCCATGCTCGACTTTACCTTGACTGAAGAACAACGCCAACTTCAAGAAGAAGCACGGCAGTTTGCCATTCACGAAGTGCTACCCGTCGCTTGGTATTATGACAAACAAGACGAAATACCGATGCCGGTTTTAAGAAAGGCTTTTGAGGCCGGGATCATGAATGGTGATATTCCCAAAGCGTACGGTGGCGCCGGCCGTGGCCTGATCGAATCCGCCCTGGTGACCGAAGAGATCGCCGCCGCTTGCCCGGGCCTGGCCACCTCGATCTTCGACAGCTCATTGGGCATGGAGCCCATATTGCTCTCCAAAAACGAAACTGCCAAAAAATACTACCTCCCCAAAATTGCCAAAGATTTTAAGCTGACGGCCTTTGCCACTTCCGAGCCCACCATGGGTTCCGATGTCGCCGGTTTGCGTTGCACGGCCACACCCGATGGCGACGATTTTATACTTAACGGTACCAAGTATTGGATCACCAACGGTGGGATCGCCGACTATGTATCCATTTTTGCCACCGTCGATCCCAAATCCCAGCACGCCGGCATCTGTGCTTTTGTCGTCGAAACGGATTGGGAGGGTGTCACCCTTAGCCGTCCTATCCCCAAAATGGGCCAGCGCTGCTCCAACACCGCCGGTATTCATTTGAAAAACGTTCGTGTGCCCAAAGCAAACATATTGGCCCCGCCGGGCAAAGGGTTTGTCCTGGCCATGAAAACCTTTGCCCGCACCCGACCCATCATCGGCTCTTTTGGCGTGGGTGCTGCCAGGGCGGCCCTGGAGTATGCCCTGGACTATACAAAAAAACGAAAAGCCTTCGGTATGGGCATTAGCGGCTATCAGGCGATCCAATTCAAATTGGCCGAAATGTACCAGAAGGTCGAAACCGCACGCTTGCTCACTTGGAAATCAGCCTGGGAGTCCGATCTCGGCAAAGATGCCACTATCAGTGCCTCCATCGCCAAATTCTACGCCACCGAAGCCGCTCAGGAAGTGGTTGACGAAGCCCTGCAAATCTTTGGCGGCTACGGCTACACCAAAATGTACCCCATCGAAAAATTGTATCGTGATGTGCGCTTGCTGCGCATCTATGAAGGCACCAGCGAAGTACAGCGGATTATCGTGGCCGGCCATTTGCTGACCCATTACCAGTCCGTCTTGCCGGCCCTGGAGGATCTTGCCCTGCATCGTGAAAGGGATCCTCTGGATGACAGCGACCCCCATGCCGGACAGACGGCATGGCGATGCCGCATCTGCGGCCATGTGCACTACGGTGATGAAGCCCCGGATGCTTGCCCATATTGCTTTTTCCCAAAATCCGCCTTTAAAGCGATGGCGTAGCCGCGCGGGACAAGAGACCCAAAATTCTCAGACGCAATTGAGTTGAGTTTGCAGGCGGACAACCAATAAATGAATTGGATGCACAACGATACTCACTTAGCCAGGTTGGTCATATGCTTTTGCGGTCCGTACTGTTTCTGATAGGATACAGCGCTCTTTTGCTGCTTGGCTCCATAAGGGCTGAGGCAGGCAGCAATGTACAATTTTGGGCGGCCATGACACCATTTGAAATGGAGACGCTGCACCCTATCGATGCGGCTCGTGCCGGTGATGCGGACACTCTCCTGGCGCTGGCGCTGATCGCTTCCGGTGATGTGCGTGATCACCGGGTTTTCGATCCGATCCAAAGGCGCGTCCACCAATTTACCCGACGCTTGCGGCCCACCATTGAAAACCAGACATCGGTGTATGCCAAAGGCAATAAACTGCTCAGCGCCATGCATACCCACTTCTTCGGCAGTGGTCGCCAGGGTGGCGATGCCGAACTCATAGGCGGCTATGACGCCCTTCAAAGCAAAGTATCCGCAATCTTTCGCAACGGACAATTCAATTGTATCTCCTCGGCTATTTTGTACATGGTTCTGGCCCGCTACTTTGACCTGCACGTCGAGGGAGTCATCACCGCGCACCATGCCTTTGTCCAAATCCTGGCCCCGGACGGACAGTACATCGAGGTCGAAACCACATCCAAACGCGGTTACGGCCTGGTTCATAACCGCGCGTTTTATGAAAACGGTTTTACCCGCTTTTCCTTGAACCGAAACCTGGCGGTGCCTTCCTACAAGGACTATCAACGTCGGCGCGTGGTGCCCCCCTATCGGTTCATCGCGGAAAACATGAACCACCAGCACACCACCCCTGCGCGCATGAACCCATCCGCACGGCAACGGCTGTTTGAAATCATGGGTTTTTTAGATGCCGAGGCACCGGAATCTCAATTGATCCGGTTGAATGCGTATCACAATGCAGCGGTCACCCTTTTGAATAACCGCAAGACCGGTCAAGCAACAACCTTTGCCCAAGTAGTGGCACCCATACTCTCGCATGTCAAAACCCGGTCCTGGATACACCAAGTTCAAAACAAAACGGTGCAAGCCATCCGGGAAAGCGTGGGCAGCAATTATACCCTTTTGGGACATCTTTTTTTAGCCGAGAAGCAATTTAGCCGCGCCGAACCCGCCTATGTCGAAGCACTGCAGTGGACCCAATCCCAATTGCTGCAAAACAAAGCCCGAAAAGGCCTTTACAAGGCCCAAGCCTTTAACGCCTTTGGCGATCAGGATTGGCAAAGCGCAATAGCGCTGAATCAAAAGTTGCTGGCCCTAACCCAGGCATCGGAAAAAAAAGCCATCCGCCAAACCCGGGACAATATTGCGGCGGCGTATTGGAATTGGGGCAATGCCGCCGGTGAACAGCACCGATGGCAAGAAGCTGCCACGCACTATGGCGCCATCGCACAGTGGACCCAAGACAAAGCCACCCGCCAAAAATCCCTGGCAGCCAAGGCCAAGGCCGACGCCATGCACCATTTCAACGGCCAACGCTGGGACCAAGCCATCCGGTATTATAAAAAAGCCCTTGTTTATCTCAGCAGCGAAAACCAATCCCATGTTTTCCACAACATGGGTTCAGCCTATATCAACTGGGGCAATGCCTTTTTTTATCAGCAACAATATGGGCAAGCCCTAGAAAAATATGAAGCTGCACTGGGTGTGCTTGGCCATGATCAACAAACCACCGTCTACCAAAACATTGCAGCCGCCTACCATAATATGGCCGACCCATTAATCCATGACGGCAAGGTTTCCGAAGCCGCGGCGTTGGTGCAAAAAAGCGCCAAACGCTTTCCCAAATGCACCCCCTGCAAGGAGGAAGTTGAGCGCCTCTCGCAAATGGTGCATTCAGACCACTCCAAGTAATTGATTTTTTTTACGGACCTATAACCCAAAACAAGGCTTATCAAAGCAGATTTTTTTGCATCTGTAACCGGAGGTCAGTGGTCAAACCGACCGGCTTGATCACTAAACCCCTAATATGGTTATAGGAGCCTGTTTTTTTATCACCTGATTCGTAATGCCGTGGTTGACTTCAAAAAAATCCTGCCGGCACTTGAACCGATCAAATCAAGTTTTATATTAGCAGTAAAGTCTTATACGGGCAGGTCGGTTTGCTACGGTCGGTTCGCGCCATTGCTGATTTTCTGATCAGATAAACATAAAACAAATTAAAAAATTCTTCTTTCGACCCGACCTGGACCCGGAGGCCATCGCAAAAGGTTTTAGGGATTGTTACGCTGTTGTCAAATTGTATCGAAAAGGAGGTTTCCAGTGGCAAAAAGTTACTATGCTATCCTTGAGCTGACATCCGGTGCAACACCCGGTGAAGTCCATTCGGCCTATCGCCGGTTGGCCAAGACGTACCACCCTGATCATTACGCAGGCGGTACCGAACCCTTCCGACGAATTCAGGAAGCGTATTCCGTACTCGGCAATCCAGCCAAACGCAAGGCTTATGAAAAGACAATATCGAATGTGCGGGTCAGAAGGCCTCCCGGCCAGTCATCTTACTCGGAACCCGAACCCCTGATTCCGAAAGAACAATCTGTGAAAATGGGAGAGATATCACCGGTGCGATCCTTTGAAACTTTTTCGCCCGCTTTCGATGAAATATTTGATTGGCTGTGGGGTAATTTTTCAACCATGGGCGGTGCTAAATCCGGCCGGGTTCAAAATCTCACCCTCGAAGTGCCGTTGTCCAGAGAACAGGCCCAACGTGGGGGCACCGCGAAGGTAATGGTGCCAACCCTTTCGAACTGTCCAACCTGCCGGGGATACGGAAATATCGGTTATTACGAATGCAATCGCTGCGCTAGTCAAGGCGCCATTTCAGGTGAAGTGCCCATCTCCGTTACGTTCCCGCCTGGACTCGCGAAAGACCACTCAGTGATCATTCCCCTGAACCGGTTTGGCTTACAAAACCTTTACCTAACGGTGCTGTTCCGTCCCAGGGATGTCGACATGTTTTGAATAGCAAATGGACCAACCTTTCAAAATTGGGAAAAAGAGCTATCTTCCAAGCCCTATTCATGAAAGCGCATCATATTCCCAGGAATTTTGATGACCTCACGGTCGCCCTGCGCAGCATGTGTTTGGATTACGCCGAATAGCATCAGATCCGAGTCCGAAAGCGCGTGCCAAGGCACCCAACACCTATCTCGCCAAAGCGTATGCCTCAACCAAGTGTGCGCTATCCGCTCGCCTACCTGTGCTGATTCAGCACATCCAGGGCTGTTTACATCTATTGCAGATGCATTACATTTATAAGTAATTCGAAGTTTTATAAGTTTGTCTGGCGTTGGCACCCTTGTTGCTCACTTATGGACAACGACGGGTGGGCGAACAACAGGTCGAGTGTGCTTTGCCCTTCGTTGTTCTCTGTATGGCAGCATCCGCCATGACTTTAACTGATGAAGAGGAGGCAACCATGTTCAAAAAACTTTTGATTTTCTTTGTGGTGCTGAGTTTCGGTCTCGTCACGATGGCCGCACATCCCGAGGCATCCAATGCAGCCGAGAATCTGATTATCGCTACCGCCACTACGGGAGGGACCTACTATCCGGTGGGCGTGGCGATCGGTACCCTCACCAGCATTAAACTGGCCAAAAAACATAAAATAACCGCTACCGCCATTAACTCTGCCGGTTCCGGCGAAAATGTACAGATGCTGAAAAACAAAGAAGCGCACCTGGCCATTTTGCAAGCCCTGTTCGGATTGAACGCCTACAACGGCACGGGCCCATACGAGGGAAAAGCTGTTAAAGATTTCCGGTCCGTTACCATGTTGTGGGAAAACGTGGAGCACATGGTGGTTCTGTCCAAATATGCCAAAACCGGTACAGTGTCGGATTTGAATAATCTGGGTAAAAAATTCTCCATCGGTAAGCGCGGAAGCGGCACCGAGGGCTCCGGACGTGCGATTATGGCTGCTCTGGGAATCGATCCGGAAAAAGAGATGACCCTGGAGTATCTTGCCTATACGCCTTCGGCCCAGGCCATGATGGATGGGCGCATTGTCGGCGCCAACATTCCGGCCGGTCCGCCGGTGGCTGCGATCACTCAGCTCTATGCCCAATTGGGTGAAAAAAAGATCAAGGTGCTCGATTTTTCCGATGCCCAATTGGCCACGGTTCAAAAAACATATCCCATCTGGAACCGCTTTGTGATCAAAGCGGGTACCTATCCAGGACAAAAACAGGATATCCAAACCATATCCCAACCCAACTTTCTGGCCGTCCGTCCGGATGTTTCTGATGAGACGGTTTACCTGATCACCAAAACCATTTATGAAAATCTCGGATTTTTGAACAACATCCACAAGGCCACCAAAGCCATGAAGTTGGAAAAAGCCATTGCCGGCCTGCCGGTGCCCCTGCATCCGGGCGCTGCCAAATTCTATGCTGAGATGGGCATGACAATTCCGGAAAATATTAAACCGCAGTAAACCGAGCCTTTCGGACTTCACACGCTCCCAAATCCATCCGCACGGGAGATAAGCGAATCTCCCGCGCGGATGAATGAAATTCTAACTATCGATGCACAATGGGCTGAAAGCGAGGATAGGGGATGACGGCTAAAGGCAATACAGTGGTTAAGGACAGTGAAGGCGAGGTCACGGCTTCCCGGCGCGAATTCACAGGGGCCATGGCCAAGCTGATTTATTGGGCGGGCGTCGCCATGGCGCTGTTCCATATTTGGGTCAACACTGTGGGTATCATGCCTGAAATCCAGCGCAATGCCTTGCACTTTGCCTTTATCTGCTTTTTGGGTTATCTGATCTATCCCATTGGAAAACGTCATGCGCGGCGATGGTTGCCTGTTGATATGGTTCTGGCGATACTCAGTGTGGCCGTGGGTGTTTACCTGGTTCTGTTTGAGGATGCCTTACATGCCCGCAATGAAGTACCCATCCGGATCGATCTGGTATTTGCCGCCGTCGCCATCATCTTGATGCTGGAAATCACCCGACGGACGGCGGGTTATATCATTCCGTCCATCGCGACTTTCTTCTTAGGTTATGCCCTCTGGTTCGGTCAATACATGGAGGGACTCTGGAACTTTCCCGGTGTCAACATGGTGCGCATGCTCTACCGCATGTATTTTGCCCCCGACGGCATCTTCGGCACCATTGCCACCATCTCTTCCACCTTTGTGTTTTTGTTTGTGCTTTTTGCAGCCTTTTTACTCAAATCCGGGGCCGGTGAGTTTATCATCAGGCTTTCCGAGGCCGTGATGGGCCGCATGATCGGCGGCCCCGCCAAAATGGCGGTTTTTGCCAGCGGCTTAATGGGCTCCATATCGGGCAGCGCAGTAGCCAATACCGTGGGAACGGGTTCCATCACCATTCCCTTGATGAAGCGTGTGGGCTTCCAGCCCAAATTCGCCGGTGGTGTGGAAGCCGCCGCCTCGACCGGCGGCCAGCTCATGCCGCCCATCATGGGTGCCGGTGCGTTTATTATGAGTCAGTGGACCCAAATCCCGTATTTAACAATCGTGGGTGTCGCTTTTATTCCCGCCATTCTCTACTTTTTAAGCGTAACCTTTTTCGTGCACATACGGGCCAAAAAACTGAACCTGCAACCCATGGACCCAAGCGAACTGCCCGCCATCACCACCGTCCTGAAAGAGGGGTGGCACTTTTTCATTCCCATTGCTGCACTCATGGGATTGTTGATGTGGGGCTATACGCCAACCTTTTCCGCCAGCGCCGGTATCGGCGCCATCGTTGCTTCCAGTTGGCTCAACAAAAAAAGTCGCATGGGCATTAAAGATATTCTGGATGCCTTTGCATTGGGCAGTAAAAACATGGTCAGCACCGGCGTCATTTTGCTCTGTTCGGGTATCGTGGTGGGCGTAGTACTGATGGTGGGCGCCGGTATCAAATTCTCCATTATGATATCCGCGATCTCCGGCGGCAGCCTTTTCTTGACCATTATTCTGGTGGCCTTGGCCTCACTGGTACTGGGCATGGGCTTACCGGTCACCGCCTCTTATATTGTCTTGGCTGTGTTGGCGGCCCCCTCCATGGAGATGTTGGGCACCACACTGATTGCCGCCCATCTGCTAATCTTCTGGTACTCTCAGGATGCCAATGTCACGCCTCCGGTTTGCCTGGCAGCCTATTCGGCGGCGGGCATATCCGGCAGTAGGCCTTTGGAGACCGGCATTGAGTCCTGGAAGCTGGCCAAAGGACTCTATATCATCCCCCTGTTGTTCGTCTATACCCCCATTTTATTTGAGGGGCCGTTGTGGCAGGTCGCCGAAACAACGGTTAGCGCCACGTTGGGCCTCTTTGCCATGGCCGTGGTGTTTGAGGGCTATCACTTGAAAACATTGGGCTGGACCGGACGGATAGGGTTTGCCGGCATTGCAACCCTTCTGTTATGGCCCCACATGGCCGCACATGCGGCCGGCCTGGTGCTTTTCTTGTCCTTGTACCTATGGCAAAAATCCGGGATTAATCGGCAGCATCATCTTCCGGAAAGCAAAAGCACTCTCCATTGACCTTATGAACCTGATCCAGTAAATACCCCACAGTTGCACAAAAAAAGATGGGAAAAAGGATAAAAAATTGGTCAGCATTGAATTGACGTATGCCCAGGAAAGATTCGAGGAATAGACCCATGCTGAACTTGAGGATCGGGTCTATTGTATGCCATCTTTAGGCCAAACACCTGGGTGCATGCCGAACATGGCGGTCATCGCGTCATGACGGGAAAGGCGAACATTTTGAAGGTTTATGACTTTGTCATATTAGGCGGTGGGATCGTCGGTGTCTCCACAGCCTGGCAACTGAAGCAACAATACCCGGATGCGGATATTTTATTAATTGAAAAAGAAGCGGGTTTTGCCCAACATCAAACCGGCCATAACTCGGGTGTTATTCATGCCGGGGTCTACTACCAACCCGGCAGTTTGAAAGCCGATTTCTGTAAACGCGGCGCATCAGGGACTTTCGCCTTTTGCCGTGAACACGAGCTGCCGGTGCAGCAATGCGGCAAACTGCTGGTGGCCACTGATGCAATTGAATTTGAGCGCATGGCCGAGCTGGAAATCCGCTGTGGTCAAAACGGTATTGAAATCCAGCGCTATTCGGGTGCTGAACTGGCCCGTGCCGAGCCCCATATCACCGGCGTCGGGGCGCTGTTTGTTCCCGCCACCGGAATTACGGATTACCGGCGGATATCGATAAAAATGGCGGAGCTGTTCGGCGGCCTCGGCGGCCAAGTCCAACTGGGCCAGGCAGTCTCACAGCTAGCGGAGAACCGGCATGGGGTAGAGATCACGCTGGGAACGGAGCGTCTGCACACCCGGTACATGATCGCCTGCGGTGGGTTGATGGCTGACCGCATCGCCCGGATGATGGGCATCGCCATCGACTTTCAGATCGTGCCTTTTCGAGGGGAGTACTATCAATTGCCCCAGCGCTACAACAGCATGGTTAACCATTTGATCTATCCCATTCCGGATCCCGCATTGCCCTTTCTGGGCGTTCACCTCACCCGCATGGTGGACGGTTCCGTAACCGTAGGTCCCAATGCGGTTCTGGGCTGGAAACGCGAAGGGTATGGCGCCATCAATCTGGACCCACAGGATATCTGGGAAATGATAACCTTCAGAGGCTTCTGGAAAGTTATGCGCGCCAACTTGAAAACCGGTATGGGCGAATTCAAAGACTCGGTTTACAAGCGCGGTTATTTGCAGCGGATCCAGAAATATTGCCCCAACTTGACCATCCAGGATCTGCACCCCTACCCGGCAGGTATACGCGCCCAGGCGGTAAAAACCGATGGCGGCTTGGTCCACGACTTTCTGTTTGCCCAAAGTGAGCGATCATTGCATGTCTGCAATGCGCCCTCACCCGCCGCAACCTCAGCCATTCCCATTGGATCCTATTTGATCCGGAAGATGAAAGACACTTTCAATCTCTGATGGCCACCCCGCACCCGGCGGCAAGATATGATGGAAACGTACAGGGTTGGCCTGCAAGATATGCCAATGAAAAATCATTTTAAATTCATGTGATTGACTGTAATTTGAACAGAACACCATTTGCCTGGACTGAAAAGGTGAAAATGCTCAAGTCTCTAATACAACTGCCTTTCTTCTCCAGCATCAGATCAAAGCTGATCGCCCTTCTTTTGGTCCTGGTGGGCTTTCCAATGATGATCGCAGGCTTCTTATCCTATCAGAGCGCCACAAAGGCGCTTTTAAAACAGACCACCCGTCAATTGGGCAATTTGGCCGAAAAAACGGCCCAGCAGGTCGACAGCTTTTTCCAGACAGCCCAGAAGGATATCAACCTGCTGGCGGACTATCCCTTTATACAGTTGGCCTTTCTCCAATATGAATTCAGACAGCGCCTGGATACGGTGCAGCGTTTGCTGGTGGATTACCGGAAAAAGAACGACTATTTTTCCCATATTTATCTCATTGGTCTGGACGGTCGTCCTATCCTGGCCGTTCCCTCAATTGATTTAGGTGCCTTCAGATTCCTTAACGACCATTGGTTTGAAAATACCATTGACAGGGGCATTTATCTGTCGGACACACCCACCAAGAGTACCGATGGGCAGTCCGGTATCTTTCTTGGCAAAGTGGTCTATGACTTTGAGAAGCCCTCTGAGCCGGTGGGGGTGCTTGCTTTCCACATCAGGTCCTCAGCCTATACCGCTTTTGCAGAGTCTCTGCGCATCGGCAGCGGGGGTTATGCGATGCTGACCCACCATGGGGGCCGCATCATTTATCACCCTGATCCCCAGTTTGAAACCACGCAACAAGTACTGCAAAAAGGGGATGACCGCCTTCACACCCATATTGAACGGCTAACCCGCGGCGATGTCGGATACGGTCGATATGCCTTTTTAGGAGAAGAAAAATTCCTGGTCTATACCCCTTGCCAACAGATGCCCTGGAGCGTTGGAATCACTGTCTTGCAAGGTGAGTTGATGGCGGATATCAACCGTTTTCAGAAGAAGATGTTGACTTTTTTTGGGATAATCATCTTGTTGATTCTGCCCATCTCCTACCTTTTTATCAAGGGACTTACCCGCCCCATTAAACAACTCATGGGCGGCGCCAGTCGTATCGCCAGCGGCGATCTGGATCAGACCATACGCATCGAATCCAACGATGAGTTGCGTGGCGTGGCAGACGAGTTCAATAAGATGGCCATTCAATTGAAGGCCAGCATGAATGAAATCATTGATCTAAAAAATTTTAACGAGGATATCCTGCGTAACATCACCAGCGGCATTATCACTGTTGACCGAAAAAACCACATCACCTCTTTTAACGCCGGCGCCTCAAAAATACTGGGGTACGATCACCCATTTGATTTGGAACACGATCCGGAGGAGCGTATCCCCGAACACCTGGCAAGGATTCTGGATGCCTTAAAGCGAACACTAGAATCGGGCGTCGGTGTTCAGCATAGGGAGCTTGAAATTCCTTTGCCGGGACAGGAACGCATCTATGTTGAAATCAACACCTCATTGCTCTCAAGCATGACAGGAAAGATTTTCGGTGCGATCGCCGAGATTCGCGATATCACCCAGCGCAAACGCATGGAAGAGATGATGCTCAGGGTGGAAAAACTCGCTTCGCTGGGGGAACTCTCCGCAGGCATGGCCCATGAGATTCGCAATCCCCTGGCCGGCATCAAAACCAGCGTGCAGGTGCTGTTTAAAAGGGTGACCCAAGCCGAGTCCAAGGAACTGCTTTCCGGGATCGAATCGGAAATCAACCGACTGAATAAAATTGTCACAGACCTGTTGCGATTTTCAAGGCCCTCTCCGCCGTTGCCGGAGCCGCTGGACGTTGCCCAAACCTTGGAGATGACCCTCGATCTGATGTCGGAGAAATTGAGACTTCACAACATTGCCATTGAAAGACGTTTCAACAATTCACTTCCCCAAGCGGTTGCAGATAGGGAACAGATTCGACAAGTGTTTCTGAATCTGCTACTCAACAGCATCAAAGCCATGGAATCTGGTGGCCGGCTTGTCGTAGAAGTAAACAGAGCCGACAAAGCGCCTGAAGGCCCGATGCATACCGGGGAGATGGCCATTGCGCAGCTCTCTCAATACCTGGAGGTGACCCTGGCAGATAGTGGGAAAGGAATAGAACCCCACCATTTACCGAAGATTTTCGATCCTTTTTTCACCACCGATCCCAAAGGAACAGGTCTTGGATTGGCCATCGTTCATAAGTTGATCGAGGAGAACAAAGGGTATATTTTTGTGGAAAGCACCAAAGCGGAGGGAACCCGGACAACGCTTTTGCTGCCCATCGAACCGAATTAGGTATTGATATGAAAAAGGAACGCATACTCATCATAGACGATGAAAAAGTTCTTTGCCGTTCTCTGGCTATGGACTTTACGGATGAAGGCTATGAGGTTAAAACAGCCGGCAGTGGCGAAACAGCCATTGAGGTGGCCGCTGAATTTAAGCCACATGCGGTTTTGCTGGACTTGCGGCTCCCGGGAATGGACGGCATTCAGGTGTTAGAAGCGTTGCGTAAGCTGGACAACGAAGTGGCGGTTATCATGATGACTGCATATGGGGACACCCGAACTACCGTTGATGCCATCAAGCGCGGTGCCGTGAACTTTATCAACAAACCCTTTGAGCTGGAAGAAGTCAAGCAGTTGGTCAACCAGGCCATTGAAAACCTGAACCGCAACCGGGAATTTGAATTCCTTAAATACCAGCAGCGCCGCTTTTATCGATTTTGTGACCTGGTGGGTGAAAGCAAACAAATGCAAGCGGTCTACCACGAGATCGAGACGCTGGCGAACACCGAAGATGTTACCATTCTGATCCGCGGCGAAAGCGGCACCGGCAAGGAACTGG